>CADEDT010000112.1 GCA_902826145.1 uncultured Caulobacteraceae bacterium | reverse complement strand
TCTTGGCTTCCTGAATGGCGATCGCTTCCTTGTTGGTGTCGATCACGAACATCAGATCCGGCACACCGCCCATGGAGGCGATGCCGCCGAGCGAGCGGTCAAGCTTGTCGCGTTCACGCTGCAGGCTCAGCACTTCGCGCTTAGTGAGGCCGACGCCGCCACCCGCGATGATCGTTTCCGTTTCGCGCAGACGCGCGATCGACTTCGACACGGTTTGCCAGTTGGTCAGCGTGCCGCCGAGCCAGCGCTGGTTGATGTAATACTGCGCCGAGCGTTGCGCGGCGGCTTTGATGTGATCAGCGGCCTGGCGCTTGGTGCCGACGAAGAGCACGCGACCGCCGCCAGCGGCGACTTCGCGCACCTTCAGCAGCGCTTGGTGCAGCAACGGCACCGTCTGCGACAGGTCGAGAATATGGATGTTGGCTTTTTCGCCGAAGATGTAGCGGTCCATCTTCGGATTCCAACGGTGGGTCTGGTGACCAAAGTGCGCGCCAGCTTCCAAGAGCTGACGCATGCTGAATTCAGGCAGCGCCATCAGTTCATTCCTTTTCCGGTTTGCCGCCGCGGGAGAGACCTAGGATTTACGTCCTAGGACCGGATGGAGGAAACGGCCGCTTTCAGACCGCTCCGCCGCTCCCGCGTGCGAAGTGAGGCGCGGATATAGAGGCCATCCACAGGCTCGGCAAGCCTGCGGGCGCCTCATCTGCCTTGCGTTGCCGGATGCGCGGTTAGCGGCGGCTGTTGCGCGGGTTGTAGCGGTCGCGGAGCTGGGTTTGGCGCGAGGTAAGCGATTGCTCGACGCCTTCGATGAACACGGCTGTGGGCGCCGATGTCACCTGAAGCGGGTCGCCATCCCATATCACCACGTCCGCCAGATAGTTGCGCTCCAGACGGCCCAGATTGCCCGCGCCGAAGATTTCGGCCGGCCCCCGGCTGACGGCGGCGAACGCCACATCCCACGGCAAGCCGTTGGCGACGGCGTTGCCGGCGAGTTGCAGCACGAGGCGCGCCTGGTGCGCGTCGACTGACCCTGGCGCCGGAGCGATCGCGAACTTCACGCCAGCCCGGTTGAGCAGCACCGCGTTGTCGAGGCGCGCCGACAGGCGCTCGAAGCTCGAAGGAAGATTGACGAGCGGATCGAGGATCACGGGAATCCCCGAGGCCCGGAGTTCGTTGGCCACCTGCCACGCTTCAGCGCCGCCATGGATGGCAAAGCGGAGTCGCGGGTTGTTGCGCTTGAACGCAATCAACCGGCGGATGTCAGCGGCGCTTTCGACGTGCACCAAGAACATGCCTTGGCCGTTTGCGAATGGCTGTAGTGCGGCGGCATCGAGTTCGTTCAGAACCGCACCGCCTTGGCCGCTGCGATAGCGTCCGGGATACTCGCGCGCGTCGCGCAACGCCGCTTCGAACGCCGGCCACAACGCGGCGCGTGAACCACCCGTGCGGCCTGCACCAGTTTCGCCGAGCTCGACCACCATGAAGGCGCGTTCGCGGAAGACGCTGTCCGGCGCGCCGCTCATTGAGACGAGCGCACCGCGGCCGTCGAAAATGGAGCCGTCAGCACTCGGCGCGATCGCCGCGCGCGTGACGCCTTCGATGCGCGTGACCGGGATTGCCGTGACATTTGGATTGAAAGCGCGGCCCGCGTCTGCGGCAGCCGAAACGAGGTTTCCTTCAACGTCGGCGTCGTTCGGCGCGCCGGAGCCCGAGATTTCGCTCAGACCCACTTCGCTCATTGCCGCGAAAGCGCCTGGCGTCACGAAGCGGCCTTGCGCTTCGACCACGCGCGCACCGCGCGGTGCGCTGATGTTTGCGCCAACAGCGCTAATGCGGCCGTCAACGATTAGGACATCGCCGTTCTCGATGATGCCCGCCGCGCCATTGGTTACGACGCGGCCGTTATTGATCAAAACGGTTTCAGCGGCGGCTGGAGTGGCCAGAGCCGCGGCCAGGAGGAGAGCGCTGAACAGTCTCATTGGGCGCTCCTCGTGTAGGTTTGGCCGAGTTCGAAGTCCGAAGGCGGATCGCGTTGCGCACCGCGCTCGTACATGAGCGCGCCGTCGATATAGACACGCTCGGCGACGCCGTAGCTGGAGAGCGGATCGGCCGACCAGATCAAAACATCGGCGCGACGGCCCGCTTCGAGCGTGCCGGTTTCGTCGGCGATGTGCAGCGCGCGCGCCGGGTTGCGCGAGAGCCACGTCCACGCGTGTGCGCGGCTGATCTCCAAGCCCGCGCGGCGGCCATCGGCCATCGCTTTCGCGGCCTCCTGGTTCAACCGTTGAATGCCGACTTCGCTGTCTGAGTGGACAACGGCACAGGCGCCGGCTGCGTCGACAAATGCGATGTTCTCGCGAATGCCGTCATAGGCTTCGAGTTTGAAACCCCACCAATCGGCCCACATCATCGAACAGATGCCTTCTTCGCGTAGAAGGTCGGCGATCTTGTAGGACTCAACTGCGTGGTGGAAGCCAGCGATTTCGAAGTCGAATTCGTGCGCGACTTGTATGGCGTTGGCCATCTCATCGGCGCGGTAGCAGTGCCATTGCAGGATGATGTCGCCATTGATGACGCCGGCGAGCGTTTCCATTTCGAGGTCGCGATCCGGCGGTTCGCCTTCGCCGTTCTCAGCCGCTTCAAGGCGGCGCGCATAACGCGCGGCGTTCGCGAACGCCTGGCGATACCCAGCGACGTTGCCCATGCCCGTCGCCGGCGAAGAGTTGCGCGAGCCATAGACGCGCGCCGGATTTTCACCGCACGCCATCTTCAAGCTCTGCGGCGCGTCCGGGAATTTCATCTCTTGCACCGTACGCGCGCCGAGCACTGGGCGGAGCGTCACGCCGCGGCCGCCGAAGAGGTTTCCCGAACCCGGCAGCACGTGCAGCGTGGTGATGCCGCCCGCGACTGCGCGCAGGAAGCCAGGATCTTGCGGCCACACTGAGTGCTCGGCCCAGACCTCGGCCGTGTTCGGCTGCGTCAGCTCGTTGCCGTCCGACGTCGCGTTGATCGAAGGCGAGGGATAGACGCCCAAGTGTGAGTGCGCGTCGATGATGCCCGGGGTGACGAACTTGCCGGTGGCGTCGATCACGGTCGCGCCTTCGGCGCTCAAATTCTGACCAACCGACACGATGCGCCCATCGCGCATCAGCACGTCGGCATTCGCGATCTCGGCGCCGTTGCCGTCGAATACAGTGCCGTTGCGGATGAGCGTGGGCGTGGACGGCCGCGGCGTGTAGGTCGACGCGAACGGCGCCGGGTCCTCGTCCTCGGCATCCGTGTCAGTTCCCGTGGTCGCGCACGCGGCGATGCTCAGTGTCGCGGCAAGCGCGATGACTGGGCGCAGTATTTGGCGCATAGGCCCTCCCCCTTCGGCGGCGGCATCTGAGGGGGTTCGTATTGGCGGGACAAGACTTTGCACGCGTTTCGGGAGAATTCTGCGACGAGCGCAACTGACGTCTCAGATGAGCCGCGCGCTGATGGCTAGCCAACGCCTTCACTCTGGGTGAAGGTCGCCGGCGGAATCGGGAGGCATCGATGGCTGGACGGGTCGCCTCGCTCGACATCACGCGTGGCTTGATCGTCGCGATCATGGCGCTCGATCACGTGCGCATCTTCTTCGCCAGCGCTCAGTTCGATCCGCTCGACCTCTCGCAGACGACGCCTGCCTGGTTCTTGACGCGTCTGGTGACGCACATCTGCGCGCCAGGGTTCTTTTTCATTGCGGGCTTTGGCGCGGCGCTCTCGGAACAGAACGGCCTCTCGAAGCGCGCACTCGCAGGCTTTTTGTTTACGCGCGGCGTTTGGCTAGTCGTGCTCGAGCTTACGGTGATGGGTGTTGCCTGGTCGTTCGGCGTGAACGGCTGGTTCTGGTTCGGCGTGCTGTGGGGACTAGGCACGGCAATGATCGCGTTGGCGGCGCTGATCTTCGTGCCGCGCTTGCTACTTCTGCTCGTGGCCGTGATGGCGGTCGCCTTACAGCAACAGTGGCTCGCGCTTGTACCTGCAGAAGATGGGTCGATCTGGGCTTTGTTCGGTCCAGGCGGCGTGTGGGAAGCGCCGGTCGTGGGCTCGAAGCTGGTGCTCTACCCGCTGATCCCGTGGCTCTGCCTCATGGCGATCGGCTACGCAGTGGCGCCGACGCTGCTGAGGGATGGCAAACCGCGTGGCGCGCTGATCCTGGCGATTGGGTTCATTTTGATGATCCTGTTCGTCGCGGCGCGAGTCCTTGGCATTGGCGGCGGCATAGCGCCTGATCACGCGCAGCAGATTCTCGCCTTCCTCAATGTCGAGAAATATCCGCCATCGCTGCAGTTCTCATTGCTGACGATCGGCGCTGTGCTCGCCTTCTTCGGCGTGGTGGCGACGTTGGAGGCGCATGGGCGACCGATGCGGATGATCCATCCGCTGCGCATCTTCGGCCGCGTGCCGTTCTTCTTCTATATCCTGCACATCTATCTCATTCACGGCGCCGCTTTGCTCTGTGCGCAGTTGCTTGGGTGGCCGCGCGACTATCTCTTCTGGCAAGGCACATCGTGGCCCAATCTTATGCCGCCGGATGGATATGGGACGGGCATCGGCGGGATCTATCTCGCGTGGTTCGCCGTGCTCGCCGTTCTTTACGTGATGTGCCTTTGGTTTGCGGGCGTCAAAGAACGCAGCCAAGCTGGCTGGCTGCGCTACTTCTAGATCACGCGCTCCACACCACGTGCCGCCTTGAGCGCTGCGCGCGCTGCGGGGCTGCCTGGCGCGTTTCGCCTGGTGTTGAGTTCGATCTCGCGTCCATCTTTCAGGCGGAGGACGAGGTGAAGCGGCCGCGCTTCGCCGGGCTTCGCCTGCGGAAGCGCCGCCAGCGTTTGTGCCAGAAGATCGAGCGGCGCGCCTTCCTTCAAGACGATGCGCAGATCATCGCCGATCCGCGCTTCGGCAGCTTCGACCGGTTCGAACGAATCCGCCGCGAGCTTTAAATCGCCGTCGCGCCAGCGCACGCGGCCGCGGAAACCAAAAGCCTTGCCGACTTCAATGACATCGCGCGCAGCTTGGACGTTCTCAGGCATAATCATGCCTTCGAAATCGCCCGTGGGATCGGACATCGAGACGAAAGCGAGCGTGCCGCCTGACATCGCTGGCCGGTACTGCACGCGGCGGACGACGCCGGCCATCATGTAGGCACGCGGCTCAGTCTCGCCTTCTTCGAGGATATCCGCGTAGCTCGAGTAGCGTTCGCCGGCGTCCACGAAGAATTCCGAAAGCGGGTGGCCGGAGAGATAGAAGCCGACACTCTCGCGTTCGGCGTCAAGACGATCCTGCGCCGACCAAGCCGGCGCTTTCGGGAATGCGGGCCGCGCGCTTGGTTCTTCGGCGCCGAAGAGGCTTGCTTGTGAGCTGGCGCGTTCCTCGGCGACGCGCTGCGCGTAGGCGGAGATGATCTCGCACGCCGCGAGCGCGCGGGCGCGGTCGGGCTCCATGGTGTCGAGCGCGCCGGCTTTGGCGAGATTTTCGAGCTGACGCTTGTTGATCGACTTCGCATCAATCCGTTCGGAGAAATCGTAGAGCGCCTTGAACGGGCCTTTACGCTTCCGTTCGGCGACAACGCTTTCCATGGCCGTCAGGCCAACGTTACGGACGGCCCCTAGAGCGTAGCGAACGGCCAGACCATCCTCGGTTTTCTCGACGCTGAAGTCCGCCTCCGAATGGTTCAAGTCTGGCGGCAGCATCTTCACATTGATGCGCTTGGCGTCCTGCACAAAGCTCGCGAGCTTGTCGGAGTTGGAAAGATCGAGGCTCATCGAGGCCGCGATGAAATCGACCGGGAAGTGCGCTTTGAGATAAGCCGTTTGATACGCGACCACGGCGTAAGCGGCGGCGTGGGACTTGTTGAAGCCGTAACCGGCGAATTCTTCGACGAGATCGAAGATGTGCGAGGCTTTCGCGTCGCTGACGCCGCGTTCCTTCGCGCCTTCGATGAAGCGCGACTTCTGCTTGGCCATTTCTGCGGGCTGCTTCTTACCCATGGCGCGACGCAACAAATCGGCCTCGCCGAGGCTGTAGCCTGAGAGGATCTGCGCGATCTGCATGACCTGCTCTTGGTAGACGATGACGCCGTAGGTCTCTTCGAGTACCGGCTTCAGTGTGTCGTGCAGATAGTCCGGCTCTTCGCGGCCGTGCTTCACGTTGGCGAAGCGGTCGATGTTCTGCATCGGGCCCGGGCGATAGAGCGAAATGAGCGCGATGACGTCTTCGAGCGAGGTCGGCTTCACCTTGCGCAGCGTGTCGCGCATGCCCTGACCTTCCAGCTGGAACACGCCGAAGGTCAGACCTGAACGCAGAAGCTCGTAGGTTTTCTCGTCGCCATAGTCGCCGGTGTTGAGGTCGATCCTCTCACCGCGCGCTTCGATGAACTTCACCGCGCGCTCGATGACCGTGAGCGTCTTCAGACCCAGGAAGTCGAACTTCACGAGGCCAGCGGCCTCGACCCATTTCATGTTGAACTGAGTGGCCGGCAGATAGGCGCGCGGATCGCGATAGAGCGGGACGAGTTCAATCAGCGGCCGATCGCCGATCACGATACCGGCGGCGTGCGTTGACGCGTTGCGGTAGAGACCTTCAAGCTGGAGCGCAGTATCGATCAGTTCGCGTACTTCAGCTTCGTTCTTCTTCGCCTCTTGCAGCTTCGGCTCGATCTCCATCGCCTGCGCGAGCGTGACAGGGTTCGCGGGGTTCGCCGGGATGAGCTTCGCCAGCCTATCGACTTGGCCGAACGGCAGCTGCATCACTCGGCCAACGTCACGCACCACGGCGCGCGCTTGCAGCGTGCCGAACGTGATGATGTGGGCGACGCGGTCTTCGCCGTACTTGTTCTTGACGTACTCTATGACTTCGCCGCGCCGCTCTTGGCAGAAGTCGATGTCGAAGTCCGGCATCGAGATACGTTCGGGATTGAGGAAGCGCTCGAAGAGCAATCCCCAACGCAGCGGGTCGAGATCTGTGATCGTCAGCGCCCACGCGACAACCGAACCCGCGCCCGAACCACGGCCGGGCCCGACCGGGATGCCGTTCGACTTCGCCCATTTGATGAAGTCCGAGACGATTAGGAAGTAGCCAGGGAACTGCATTTGCGTGATGACTTGCAGCTCGAACGCCAGACGCTTCTCGTATTCCTCGACCGGCGCCGCCAGGCGATCGCCCAGCGCCTTCAAGCGCTCCTTGAGACCAACTTCAGCCTGCGCCTTCAATTCCGCGGCTTCGTCGCGGCCGCGCTTGGTATCGAAGCGCGGCAGGATCGGTTTCCGCTTCTCGACCTTGAAGGCGCTGCGACGAGCGATGATGGAGGTGTTCTCAATCGCCTCTGGCAGATCAGAAAACAACTCCCGCATCTCATCGGCCGAGCGGAAATAGTGTTGATGCGTGACGCGTGGCCTGTCGTCTTCGCCGAGATAGGACGACGCCGCGATGCACATCAGCGCATCGTGGGCGCCGTGGCCGGACCGCTTCTCGAAGCGGATGTCGTTGGTGGCAACGATCGGTAGGCTTAGATCGTACGCCATTTCCAGAAGTGGACCTTCGGTCTCCGCCTCGATCAGCTCGCCGTGGCGTTGGAGTTCAACGTAAAGGCGCGAGCCAAAAGCGTCCGAAAGCTGTTTCAGCGCGTCGATGGCGACATCGCCTTTGCCTTCGGCGATCAGCGGCGCCAGCGCGCCGTCACCGCCGCCGGTCAGCGCGATGAGGCCCTCAGCGTGCGCAAGCAAACGCGCAAGCGGTACGTGCGGCTCGTCGTGCGAGTCACTCTCCAAGTACGCAGCGCTCGAAAGCTGCATGAGGTTGGAGTAACCGGCATTGTTCTGCGCGATGAGCGCGAGCGTGCCGGCGAGGCCGCTCTCGCTTCGGACATCGAGCGCGAGCCCGACAATCGGCTGCACGCCTAGTTCAGCGACCGCCTCCGAGAACTCGAGCGCGCCGAACATGTTGTTGGAGTCCGTGAGCCCCAGCGCGGGCATGCCGTGCTTGGCAGCAAGCTTCGCTAGCGCTTTGACCTGGATGGCGCTCTGCAGCAGCGAATACGCCGAGCGCGCACGGAGGTGGATAAAGGGTTGGGGCATCTGATTCTCTGCCCCGAAGATAGGCGCTTCGCCCCGTCCGCCGAACCCCTGTTAGCTGCGCTGAACCAAGCGGCCGTGATCCAAAGCCATCACCCGATCCATGTATTTCGCCAGTTCGAGGTTGTGGGTGGCGATCAGCGCCGCCGCACCCTCGTTGCGGACGAGGTCGGACAGCGCAGCAAACACGACTTTTGAGGTGTCGGGGTCGAGATTGCCGGTGGGCTCGTCGGCCAGGATCAGGATAGGGTTGTTGATCATGGCGCGCGCGATGGCGACGCGTTGCTGTTCACCGCCGGACAATTGTGCGGGCTGGTGATGCGTGCGATCGGCCAAGCCCATGATGCCGAGCAGGCGTTCGGCTTCCGCCATGGCTTCACGCCGTTTCCGGCCAGCGATCAATGCCGGCAACGCGACATTGCTGATGGCGTCGAACTCGGCCAGCAGATGGTGGAATTGGTAGACAAAGCCGATGCGGTTGCGCCGGATGTTAGTGCGGGCGCCATCGCTCAGCTCCCAGCCGGACTCGCCGTCGATCCAGACATCGCCGCCACTTGGACGTTCGAGCATGCCCGCCGCGTGCAGTAGCGATGATTTGCCGGAGCCCGAGGGGCCGATCAGGCCCACAACTTCACCCGCTGCAATATCGAGGCGGACACCGTTGAGAACGGTGAGTTCGCTGCCGCCGGATTCGTAGACGCGTGACACGTCGTCGAGGCGAAGGATGGAACGGACCGCTTGAGGAGCGTTACTCATAGCGCAACGCCTCCACTGGATCGAACCGTGACGCCCACCACGCCGTCACCAGTGTCGCCGCGAAGGTGATGCCGACAGTGAACAGCGAGATCATCAGCACTTCGCCCCATTCTACGCGAGCTGGAAGCGTCTCAAGCGAATAGACTGTGCCGGGGAAAAGGTCGAACCCCGTTACATCTTGGATCGTGTTCTGGATCACCTCGATGTTGAGGCAAAAGCCGATACCGAGCAGCAAACCCAACGACAAGCCGATCACGCCAAGACTGGCGCTCGCCATGAAGAATACTCGCATGATAGCGCCCTTCGTGGCGCCCATCGTGCGCAGAATAGCGATGTCGCGGCTCTTGTTCTTCACCAGCATGATGAGCCCGGTGACGATGTTTAGGGCTGCGATCGCCACCAAGATCATCAGGATCAGGCGCATCACGTTGCGCTCGACCACCAGCGCGTCGGACAGACCCTGGCTCTTGGCGCGCCAGTCATAGATCATCAGCTCTGGCCCAAGCCTTGAGCGTAGCTCCATCATCGCAGCTTCGGTGCGATCTGGATCTTGTATTCGGATTTCAAGTTCGTCGGCGCCGTCGCCGCGGCTGAACATGATCCGCGCTTGCTCAATCGGCATGTAGATGAGCGCCGAGTCAAACTCGGCCATGCCGACGCTGAAGATGCCGCCGATAATGAATGACTTTCGCCTTGGCGTAAGGCCAAAGGGGGTTGCCGCGCCCTGCGGCGACAAGATCGAGATCGCCATGTTCTCCGTCACGCCAAGCGATTGCGCCAAGCGATCGCCGACGAGAATGCTCGGTGACTCGATGCCTTCGAAATTCTGAAAGCTGCCGCCATTGCGGATATTGTTCGCCACGATCGGAAGCGCCTGCAGGTCCTCCCGCGATACGCCCCGGACCACGACGCCAGCTGCAACGCCATCGACAGTCGCCAGCCCTTGGGCGTTGATGGTTGCGGCCACATGGAGAACACCCGGAGCTTCGCGCGCGAGCGCGGCCAAGCGTTCGATCTCGCTTCCCGGCACGTTACGGACATCGACATACACGTGCCCGTTCACGCCGAGGATGCGCGAGAGCAATGTCTCACGAAAACCGTTCATCACGGACATCGTGATGATCAGAGCCATCACGGCGAGCGTTATAGCCACCACCGAAATGACGGAGATAAGCGCGATGCCGCCGTGCTGGCGCTTGGCGCGCAGGTAGCGGCCGGCGAGCATACGCTCGAACAGGCCGAATGGCGCGCTTCTTCCGTTGCTCATCAATAAGCCCGTGCGATCAGAATTTCTTCTACGGCCGGCGCGCCCGTAAAGATGCACTTGCCGAACGAAGACGGTTGGGCGCGCGGCGCATTGCGGATGGTCAGCTTTAGAGCCTTCAGGCGAGCCCCCACTTCTTCCAACGCAGCCCCAGTTGGACGCGACCACTGCACGCGCGCCCAGCCCTTGAACTCACCGCTCTCGTCGTCCGTTCCGTAGTACTTTTCTATGTCCGCGAAGGTCGTGAAATCGCCATGGATGTTGCCATCGAGGCGCGCCTTGGCTTCCTCGAAAAGGTCCTTCTGCATCGTCTCAAGCAGGCCCGGCGCTTGCGCGATGAAATCGGCGCGCGCGAGCGTGTGCGACTTAACCTTTTCGCCCTCACGCAATGCATCACGCTTGATGAAGGTGACTTGGCAACCAGCAGCGTCGCGCGGCCCGATCTCACAAATCAGCGGCGCACCCCTGCGCACCCAATCCCAACGTTTGTCGGCGGGGCGCGCGTCCTTCTCATCAACATGCGCGCGCATGGGCGAACCCATCGCCGTGCCCTTGTTGAGATCAGCCGCTAGCGCCTTGCAGTATTGCTTGAGTTCGGCGTCCTCTGGCTTGCCTCGCAGCATCGGCACGATGACGATCTGGCGCGGCGCCATGGCGGGAGGGGTACGCATGCCGTCGTCGTCGCCGTGCGTCATGATCATGCCGCCGATGAGACGTGTGGAGGTGCCCCAGCTCGTGGTGTGCGCGAGCGACACGCCGCCGTCCTTGTCCTGATAGCGAATGTTTTGCGCTTCAGCGAAGTGCGTGCCGAGATAGTGCGAGGTGCCGGCTTGCAGCGCCTTGCCGTCCTGCATCATCGCTTCAATCGAATAGGTGCGCTCGGCGCCGGGGAAGCGCTCGTTCTCCGGCTTCTCGCCAACGACCACCGGGATCGCCATCACGTCCTCGACGACGGTACGATAAATCTCGAGCGCGAGCATGGTCTCTTCCATCGCATCGGCTTCATCGGCGTGCGCTGTGTGTCCCTCCTGCCAGAGGAATTCAGCCGTGCGCAGGAAGAGACGTGTGCGCATCTCCCAGCGCATCACGTTGGCCCACTGGTTCATCTTCAGCGGCAGGTCGCGGTACGACTTGATCCACTTGCTGAACGCGTCACCGATGATCGTCTCCGATGTCGGGCGAATGATGAGTGGTTCTGCGAGCTCTGCTTCAGGATCGGGCTTCAGCGTGCCATCCACCGATTTCAAACGATGGTGAGTCACCACGGCCATTTCCTTGGCGAAGCCTTCGACGTGCTCAGCCTCCTTGGCGAAAAAGGAGAGCGGGATCAGCAGCGGGAAATAATAGTTCTCGTGGCCCGTCTCACGGATGCGACGGTCCATTTCCTGTTGGAAGCGTTCCCATATCCCCATGCCCCACGGCTTGATGATCATGCACCCGCGCGTCGGTGAGTTCTCCGCAAAGTCGGCCTCGCGAACGACCTGCTGATACCATTCGGGAAAATCTTCGGCGCGCGTGACCTTAAGCGCATGCATGGGGAGGC
>CADEDT010000111.1 GCA_902826145.1 uncultured Caulobacteraceae bacterium | reverse complement strand
TCCAGGGGTTCTCTAGTTTCTTGTTCTTCAGCGTGCCGAGCGCGCGGATGATGCGCTTCCTGGTTTCGCGCGGCATGATCACATCGTCGACATAGCCCAAGCTCGCCGCCACGAACGGATTGGCGAAGCGGTCGGAATATTCCTTGGTGCGCGCCGCGATCTTGTCGGGGTCGCCGATATCAGCGCGGAAAATGATCTCGACGGCGCCTTTCGCGCCCATCACCGCGATCTCGGCGGAGGGCCACGCATAATTCACGTCGCCGCGCAGGTGCTTTGAACTCATCACGTCGTAAGCGCCGCCATAAGCCTTGCGCGTGATCACCGTCACCTTCGGCACCGTCGCCTCGCCGTATGCGAACAAGAGCTTCGCGCCGTGCTTGATGAGCCCGCCCAGCTCCTGCTTGGTGCCCGGCAAGAAGCCCGGCACGTCCACGAACGTCACGATCGGAATGTTGAACGCATCGCAGAAGCGCACGAACCGCGCGGCTTTGCGCGACGCATCGATGTCCAACACGCCCGCCAACACCATCGGCTGGTTCGCGACCACGCCCACCGTCGAGCCATCGAGCCGCACGAAGCCGGTCAGAATGTTCTTCCCGAACTCCGAGCCGATCTCGAAGAAATCGCCCTCGTCGGCGACCTTCTCGACCAGCTCCTTCATGTCATAGGGCTTATTCGGATTGTCCGGGATCAGGCGATCGAGCGAGGTCTCTTCGCGCGTCACATCATCATAGTGCGGCCGTGTCGGCGGCTTTTCGCGGTTCGAGAGCGGCAGGAAGTCGATAAGACGCCGCATCTGGGTCAGCGTCTCGAAATCGTTCTCGTAGGCGCCATCGACCACGCCCGACTTCGACGCATGCACGCGCGCGCCGCCCAGCTCTTCCGCGGTGACGACCTCGTTCGTCACCGTCTTCACGACATCGGGGCCGGTCACGAACATGTAGCTCGTGTCCTTCACCATGAAGATGAAATCCGTCATGGCCGGCGAATACACATCGCCGCCCGCGCACGGCCCCATGATCACGCTGATCTGCGGAATGACGCCCGACGCCAGAATGTTGCGCTGGAAAATGTCGGCGTAGCCGGCAAGCGATTCCACGCCTTCCTGAATGCGCGCCCCGCCCGCGTCGAAAATGCCGACGATCGGCGCGCCGTTCTTCATCGCCATGTCCTGCACTTTGCAGATCTTGGCCGCGTGCGCCCCCGAGAGCGAACCGCCGAACACGGTGAAGTCTTTCGAGAACACGTAGACGAGGCGGCCGTTGATCGTGCCCCAGCCGGTGACGACGCCATCGCCCGGCACTTTCGTCTTCTCCATGCCGAATTCGTGGGAGCGGTGTTCGACGAACATGTCGAACTCCTCGAACGAGCCTTCATCCAGCAGCAGCTCGATCCGCTCGCGCGCCGTCAGCTTGCCCTTGGCGTGCTGCGCCGCATGCCGCTTCTCGCCCCCGCCCGCGCGCGCCGCGGCGCGCTTGGCTTCCAGTGCGGCGATAATGTCTTTCATGGGTGATGGGCTCCCGGCGCAATCCGTGCGCCGGGGTTAGCCTTCAGCCGGAAGTGGCGCAAGCCGCGCCCTAGTTTCGGGCCTGCAGACGCTCTTGCAGGTTCGGCAGATTGGGCCAACGACGGGCTGCGGCCTCATAAATTTTCTTCGCGTCATCTTTGCGGCCAACGGCTTCCAGCGCCATGCCGCGATTGAGCGCGAGTACCGGCGTGTCGACACCTTGCATAACGAGGCTGTCGAAAATCTGCAGCGCTTCCTGACCGCGATTGACCAACAGCAGCGCTGCGCCACGACTGTTCTGCGCATTCTGGCTACGCGGATCGAGGCGCAGCGCCTGATCAGCTGCCGCAAGCGCCTCCTGTCCCTTGCCCTGCGCGCGCAGCGCACACGAAAGCGCGTCGTGAGCCTCAGCGCTCGGCGCAGCGGCGACCGCCTGACGCGCAGCCGCTTCCGCCTCGACCGGCCGACCCGCACTATACGCAGCGCTCGACAAAGCGAGTTGCAGACCCTGCCAGTTCGGGTCAATGCGCACCGCGGCCGTGTACGACTCCATCGCGCCTTGGTAGTCGCGATCCGCATAGAGGATGTGGCCAAGTCCGATGTGGTGGCGCAGCGCGTTCGGCTCCGCGCGCACCGCACCACGCATATGCTGCGCCGCTTCTTTGCGGTTCTGCTGCGCCATACGCACCATCGCCATAACGTGCTGCGCGTCCGCCGGCGCACTCGACATATCGCGCCACTGCTTCATGAGCGCCTGTTCGGCGCCAGCGACATCGCCCCGCTTTAGGCAGGTTTCAGCTTGGGCGAGAATGGCGTCACTCATGAGGATCTCCTGGCCGCCGTTATCCGCATAGCCGGGCCAAAAACAAGCGCTCGCTTCAGGCAGGGACGACGTCAAATGGCGCTGTAATGCGTTCGCCCGAGGAGAACGGGATGGTGCCGTGCCACATGTAAGAGGGGAACAGCACCAGCCGCCCGTCCTGCGGCTGCACGACCTTCTCAACCGTACACCCAGGCGTCGGCCAGCGCGGCTCGCCGAACTTGATCCACCCCTCTTGCCCCTCGCCGCTCCGCGTCACCTCGGGCAGCGACACGTAATAGGCCGAACTGATCCAGCCTTCCGGATGCAGGTGGTTGATGTGATAGCCGTTGGCCTTCAGCTTCACCGACCAGCAACCGGCAAGCTTGAACCCGCTTCCTTTCCGCCCGCTCCAAGGATGGTTGGGCTTCTTCATCGTATCAATGTACGCGCGGATCGGTTCTTCGAGCGCAGCCAAATACTGTCTGATCACCGGATCATCGATGGTGAGCAAACTGCGCGTTGTCTGCGAACCCCCGCGCAATGATTGATCGAGCGGATGCGTCTCCAGCACGTGCAGGCGCTTGAGTGTATCGCGCAGCGCTTCGTTGAACGCTGCCATATCGCGATAACCGGACGGCGCCTCAAGATCGAACGGTTGCACCATCAGCTCGTAATCGAACAGATCGTGATAGCGCGGATCGCCCTTTTGGCGGAGCGCCATGCCCTCGTAAGCGATCCACTCGCCGTTGAACGGCTGCGCCTTACGCAAAGGCACAAGCTGCGCCAACGCCTCATCGCTGCGGGATTTACGCAGCAGCGCGGCAATCAGATTGCCCCGCGCCGCTACATTGCTTGGCGCGCCCGAAACGGCGCGCAACAAGAACGGCAGCGCTTCGCCGGTGCGGTCGCTCTCATCAAGCACGACACCCAGCGCGCCCTGAAGCGCCACGTTGTCCGGCTCGCGCGTCAGGCCCTCACGCAGCATTGCTTCCGCTCGCTCACGCAGATCGGCGCGGCGCAGCAAGTCCGCGCAACCTAGCCGCAATGCGATCGCCTCTGGATGGCGCGCTACTTCTGCTTCGAAATCCCGCGCAAACGCTTCGCCCGCGCCACTCATCCAGCGCACACTAGCCAACGCGTTCTGCAGGCCGCCGTGTTGCGGCCAGCGCCGCACGCCATCCGCGAACCCGGCCTCCGCCTCCGCTGTCTTCATCAACCCAAGCAGCGCCACCCCACGATTGAGCCAAAGCGCCGCTGCCGCCACGCCCCGCGCGATCAGCGCATCGAAGACAGAAACGGCCTCCGCATAGCGCCCGAGTCGCGACAACGTCTGCGCCCGCCCATGCTGCGCGACCACATTGCTTGAATCCAGCTTCACCGCCGCATCGCTCGCAGCGAGCGCCTCCTCCAGGCGGTCCTGCCGCCGGAGCGTCGCCGCCAGTACTTCGTACGCATCGGCGCTCGGCGCCTGTGCCGTCAGTAAGCGCGCTATACTTTCGGCCTTCGCGACTTCGCCACGCTGAAGCGCAGCGCGTGCGTCGCGAAGCGCGTCCGCGTTCATTGATTGAGCGCCGTGATAAAGCGTCCCAGCGCCTCGAACTCGCCGCGCTGACGCTCAAGCCGCGCACGCGCTTCCGCGTCCTCACCCCACTTCTCCAAGCTCCACAGATTATCGAGCGCAGCTGCTTCAAACACTTGCTGCGGTGTGAGCCGTCCGCGCATCAGCGCAAAAGCGATCAGCGCTGAGCCGGCCAAGCCTGTCGCCTGCCCCAGAGCGGTAAGGCGAAAATCATCCAGCGCAGCAGCGTGCGCTTCAAGTCGTGCGAGTTCACTCGCCGCCACGTTCGCCGCGATGATGCCGGAAACCACCGGCAACCCCACACCGAGCGCCTCAGCACCCCACGCCACCAGCGGATCCCAATGCTTCGCCTGGTGCGCCACCAAGTCCGCAGGCGACTCCGCGCGGTGGCAGCACAAGTCTGTCGCCCCAAACGAAGCCACATACTTGGCGATGTCGCCTCTGCTCTTCGCCGTCCAATCTAAAGCGGCGAACGCAAACTGGCTCACCGGCATGCTCGCCGGCGCGATGTACTCGCCTTGCGCGGCCCATTCCGCCGCACACAACTCTGCAACCGCCCGCGTCGGCGCCACGAACACAACACCACCCGGTGTCCGCAATGTGCGCGCATCGAGCAGCACGCCGTGGCCGCCCTCGACCTCGACCGCCCTCGTCTCTTTGTAGAAACGGCGCGCGAACTTGGGCGCGTCATCTTTCAAAGCGGCTCTCCGATAGTCACCATGCGCAACATCTAGCTCATCGCCTTTTGAAGTGCAGCAGACGAGCAGCCGCGGTCAGCTGGGCAAGACGTCAAACGCCATGCTGAGCCGTTCCGAACCTTCGAACGGTACCGTCCCGTGCCACATATAGGAGGGAAACAGGATCAGAAGCCCCGGCTGCGGCTCCACAAACTTCTCCGGACCGCACCCCGCCGGCGCCCGGTTCGGCTCGCCGAACTTGACCCATCCCGCCTTCGGGTCCTTCGGCCGCTCGGCCGGCAGAACGGACGTGAAATATACCGAGCTGATCCAGCCGCGATCATGCACGTGGTTCGGCTGATGACCGCCATCGGTCAGCCGCACCGACCACAGGCCGCTATAGTGGCAATGCTTACCGCGCCGCGCGCCAATCGGATCGTTCTCGGACAATCGGTTGACGTAGTCACGCACGGCCAAATCCATAGCCGTCAGGAAGTGCTTGATAACCGGCTCTTCCAGCTTGAGCAAGCTGCGCCCTGTCTGCGAGCCGTTCGGGATATGCTGATCGAGCGGGTGCGCGTTCGTTTTGTGCTGCGTCCGCAGCAGTGAGGAGAGATCGGCGTTGAACGCCTGTACAGTGAAATAGCTCGGCGGCGCCGTGATCTCATACGTGCGCACCATTCGGCCATAGTCGCACCAGACGCGATAATCCGGATGATCCAACATTCGCATCGCAGTCGTCGCGCAGGCGATCAGGTATTGTTCGTGCGGCTGCTCCGCCAGCAGCTCGTTCGCGATCCGTAGGGCCTCCTCAGGCTGGCCTGCGCGCAGCAGCGTCGAAAGCAGATTGCGCTGCGTAGACTTCGACGGCGCAATCTCCGCCACCCGTCGCAATACCTTCAGACCGTCTAGCGGCCTATCCAACTCATCGAGGATGACACCCATTGCCGTTAGCAGCACTGGCGTGTCCGGCGCCAGGCGAAGCGCTTCATCCAGCACGGCGAGCGCTTTTTGCGGAAATCCGGCACGATGCAACGAATCCGCGCACGTCAGACGCAACGCCAAATCATTCGGCTTTTGCTTGATCGCCGCCTCATTGGCGGCCACGGAACTCTCACCCTCGCCCGCCAGAAACCGCATCCGCGAGAGCGCGCTATGAAGCGCCACCACCTGCGGCCATAGCTCCACGCCCTTCGTGGCGATCACCTCCGCGTCCTTCTTGCGGTTCGCCGCATAGAGCGCCCGCGCAAAGTTTAGCGCCAAGTCCGGCGTATCGAGATCCTGCTTCGCCAGCTTCTCGAACGCGTCTAGCGCCTCGGCGCCGCGTCCAACCTTGTCCAGCGCCGTCGCGTGATTGTAGCGAAGCCCGCGCAGCGTCGGCCCATACTTGAGCGCCGTCTCCGCCGTCACCAGCGCATCCTGGTGACGCTCTTGCGCGCGTTGCACGGTGCCGAGCAGCGTCCAGCTTTCCGGCCCCGGCGCGAACTCGATGTAGGCCCGCGCCTCACGTTCGGCCTCGGGCAGATCATTCATCGCCATCAAAGAGCGCACGATGTTCACGCGCACCATCAGCGCATTCGGCGTCAGCGCCAGCGACGCACGGAAAACGCGGATAGCGTCCGCATACTGCCCGCGCGTCTGCAGAATGAGGCCGAGCTCGTTATAGTAATGCCCCGAGCTCAAATCATGCGCGATCGCCGCACGGAAATGCCGCTCTGCATCTTCGAGCCTATTCTGCGCCTTCTTGATCTGCCCCATCAGGTGCATGACCGGCGCGTCGGATTTGAACTTGGCTAGATGCGGCGCGAGCACGCGCTCGGCGCCCACCGCATCGCCCTGGTTCAGCAGCTCGCGCGCGGCGTTGACGAACGCATCGGCCTCGAGCGTCCCCTTCATCGGGTCCCCTCGAACGGCTCGAAGGGATTGCGAGCCTCACTCTCATCGAAGCCCAGCGTATTGAATGCCGTCTTGATGTGACCGCCGAGCTTGGCGATCACCTTTAGCTCACCGCCGGAAGGATGAGGCATGCGGATCGCGCGTGCATGCAGCAACAGCGCTCCACCCAGATCGTTCAGCGTTGGCCTGTCACATTTGTATTTGGGATCGCCCGCGATCGCGTGACCCATCTCAGCCATGTGAAAGCGCAGCTGGTGCGTACGTCCAGTTACCGGCCGCAGCGCCACCCAAGCCGCGCGCTGCGCCGCTTCGGAAATCACCACGTACTGGGTGACAGCATGCACCGCGCCTTCCTCGGTCTGCAGCGCGCGCACCATCATCTCACGGTCCGCATCACGCGGCCCCGGCGCCTTGCGTATCCACGACCGCAACTCGCCCACCTTCGGCCGCGGCGAGCCAACGACAATCGCCCAGTAAATCTTGTCCGTATCCCGATCGCGAAACGCTTCCGCCAGAAACGCCGCCGCCCGCGGGTGCCGCGCCAGCACCAAGCAGCCCGACGTATCGCGGTCCAACCGGTGCACCAGCTTCGGCTTCTTGTCCGCATCGAACTTCAGGCCGTCCATCAGCAGATCGAGATGCCGCGTTGTCTTCGCGCCGCCTTGCACCGCTAGCCCGTGCGGCTTGTTCAGCACGATCACATCGTCATCGCGATGAATGACGAGCGAACGCACGTACGCTTCGTCCTTCTCCGAGATCGCGCCAACGGCCCGGCGCACTGGCGCATCCGGCAGCGGCGGAATGCGCACACTTTGCCCGGGCGAGACTCGATCAGACGCCTTCACGCGCGCGCCATCGACACGCACTTGTCCCGTGCGCAACAGCTTCTCGACTTGGCCTTGCGTCAGTTGCGGGTAGCGGCGGCGTAGCCAGCGGTCGATCCGCGCTTCGCCATCGTCCGCACTGACTTCGACGGTCTCGACCGACCTCATACGCGCCCCAACATAAGCCCAGCCCAACACGCGCCGACGCTCAGGATCACCGAAGCGGCGACATAAAGCATGGCGAGGCCGGGTTGATGCTCCATGAGCCGCACCGTCTCCAGCGAAAACGCCGAAAACGTGGTGAAGCCGCCCAGGACACCCACGCCAAGGGCAAGGCGCAGGCCTTCCTGCTCAGGTCCGAAGCGCGCCGCGAGCAATCCCATGGCCAACCCGCCGCTGACATTCACGATCAGCGTGCCCCACGGAAACGCCAGCCCAAACCAGCGCGCCGCACCCAGGCCCACGCCGTAGCGCGCCGCCGCGCCAACAGCGCCGCCCAAAGCCACCAGCAACACGTTGAGCATCAGCCGCCAACGACCCGTGCACGCAGGCTCGATGCGGTTGAACTCGCATCATACGCATTCGCGTCGTCCGGCTTCGGACCTTCGCCGAAGCGGATTTCCACGGTTGCGGCGCGAGCGCGTTCACCGCCACCGCCGCCAATCGGAATGTTGATGCCGACGCCAACACCGCCACCACCGCTGCCGCCATACGATCCGCCGCCGGCGCCAATGCCGATGCTCGGCCCGCTACGGCGCATCGGCCCCTCCATCGTCTGCCGATCAAGCCAGAACCACGACCGCCCATTCTGCAGCGTGAGTTCCGAAGCGCGCAGCAAAGCGTAGTCCCGCAACACGTCGACGTCGGCGCCACCCGGCGCGCGATAAGTGACGAAGTAGCGGTTGGATTCGATCTGCCTCTCGGAATAGCCGGCGCTCGTCGACGACGACGCAGCGCCATAGGGCGGCGGCGACGTTGCGCATGCGGCAAGAGCCAACGCGGCGGCAAAGGCTAGGGTACGGATCATGGGCATCGTCCTCTGGAATCCCTCGCCGCCATCCTAGCAGGTAAGTCAGCCTGTGGGTGGCTCAAGCCCTAGTGATCGAAGCGCTCCCAGAAACGCCGGCGGCGGCGGCGCCTCGAACTGTCGCCGGCCACCTTCTGGGTGTGGAATATCAAGCGCCGCGGCATGCAAAAGCAGGTTCGGCGTCTCCACCGCGCCCAGCCGAAATAGCCCACCATACTTGCCGTCGCCCGCGATCGGCCGGCCAATCGCCGCCAGATGCGCGCGCAATTGGTGCATGCGCCCTGTCTCGGGACTGAGTTCCACGAGCGCCGCACCCGTCACCGCGCTCAGCGTCTTGTACCGCGTCAGCGCCGCCTGCCCCTCAGCGGCGACCTCCATGATATCGAGCCCGCGCCGCGACGCCTTCTTCAGCGCCAGCGCGATCTCGCCCGCTTCCGGATCGGGCGCGCCGCCGCAGACAATGGCGAGATACGTCTTCCGCGCATCGCGCCCCGCGAACGCTTCCGAGAAAGACGCCGCCGCCGGCTTCGTCCGCGCCGCGATCATCACGCCCGATGTCTCGCGATCCAGCCGATGCACCAGGCGCGGCTTCTTGCCGTTCGACTTCGCGAACGCCTCGAGCAAGTCTTCAAGACTGCGCGTGACGCCAGAACCACCTTGCACCGCCAAGCCTGCAGGTTTGTTGAACGCAATCAGCTGCGTGTCCTCGGCGATCACCAGGCTACGTGCGTACTCCGCTTCTTGCGGGGTGAGGCTCACTGCGTCCGCGAGGCCTGCGCCACGCGCTCCGACTCCGCCAGCAGCGCATCGAGCCGCGCGCGATCATACCAATGCCCCGCGGCCATAACCCCTTGCGGTGTGCGAAGCACAGCAAGATCACGCTCCGGATCGCCGTCGAACAGCACAAAGTCGGCCCGCGCGCCTTCGCGAACCACGCCGAATTCGCCTGTCTTATTCAAAAACCGCGCGGCATCCAACGTCGCGATGCGCAGGATCTCCGTGTTGCTGAACCCCGCTTCGCGGAAGAACCCAAGCTCTTCGTGGATCGAGAAGCCGTACATCACGTACGGGTTCGGCGCGTCCGTACCGATCAGCAACGGCGCATGCGCCTCGCGCAGCGCCCGCAACATCTCGATGCGACGCACATGCGCTTGCTCGACAGTGCGATAGCGCGCCGCGAAGTCCGTGCCAGGCGGCAGACGCGCCGGGTAGCTGTGCCAGAAGTCCAGCAGCCCTTTCACCGCGTAACGCAGCTCGGGCGCGGCGTCGGCGGCGTTCATGTCCACGAACGCCCGCGACGGCGCGAGGTTCACGATCAGCGTCGGCACCTGCCACACGCCGCTCTCCGCCACACGACGCGCCAACGGCGCCACGCGATCCGCCGGCGCCGCGACCCAACGCGATTGCAGGCCTTGCCCCTCGCCACCAAGCGAGCGCTCGAAGCCATCGAGGTGCTCGATGCTATCAACGCGCAGCGCCAGCACATCCTCCAGCGTCATCGACGCTGGCACGTGCGAATAAATCTGCAGATTACGCGCCCGCGCTTCTTCGACACCCGCACGGAACTGCTCCGGCGTCAGCTGCGCATAGAGCTTGATCGCAATGTAGCCAGCTTCCGCATCCTGCCGCACGCGCTCTCGCACGCCCTCAACCGTATCGACAACAACGCCCGGTCCCCAGAACGAGCCCGGCCCGTCAATCAGCTGGCCGCTCGAATAAACATACGGCCCGATGACCTCGCCGCGCACCGTTCGCGCCGCCAGATCAATTGTCGAACCCGGCCCGTTGCCGACACCAAATCCCGACGGATTTCGGATCGTCGTGATCGAGTTGGCGAGCATCAGCACGCCGACGGACGGATCCTGATAGTGCACGTGCATGTCAGCGATGCCCGGCGCGAGTATGCGCCCGCCGCCATCGACCACCGTCGCGCCTTCCGGCAGCACGATCGCATTGTCCGGCGCGATGGCGATGATGCGATCGCCGCGCACCGCGACCGTGTGATGCGTCAGCCGCTCACCGCCATACTCCGTGACCACCGTGACATTGCGGAACGCCGTCACCGGCTCGCCCGCTTCGATCACACGCGGCGCCGACGCGCACGAGGCGGCAAGAAACAAAGCGGCCAACACCGCGCGGCGGATGATCATTGCAGTCCCTCCCGCGCCTATCCCGGCGCGCAGCAAACCGTTTCAAGCCGTCCCGAAGGTCCGGCTCAAGCGGAAAATGTGCTCAATCCCCGTCGCCGCGCTCGGCCCGCAACTTCGCCCAATGCTCCAGCCGTTCCTTAATCGCCCCTTCGCGGCCGCGGCCTTCGGGCGCGTAGAGCGTGCGCCGCTTCATCTCGTCAGGAAAATAGTTCTGACCTGAGAAGCCTCCCTCGGCGTCGTGGTCGTAATTGTAGCCCGAGCCATAGCCCAGTTCCTTCATGAGCTTCGTTGGCGCATTGCGAATATGCATCGGCGGCCCAAGCGTGCCCGTCTCGTGCGCCGCCTGCTTCGCGGCCTTCCACGCTGTGTACGCCGCGTTCGATTTGGGCGCCGTCGCCAGATGGATCACCGCCTGCGCCAGATGCAACTCCGCCTCGGGCGGCCCTATGAAATGCACCGCATCCTTCGCTGCATTCGCGATCAGCAACGCTGTCGGATCGGCGAGCCCCACATCCTCCGCCGCAGCCCGCACCAAGCGTCGGGCGATAAAGAGCAAATCTTCGCCGCCCGTAACCATCCGCGCGAGCCAGTAAAGCGCCGCATCCGGATCGGAACCTCGAATGCTCTTATGCAGCGCCGAAATCAGATTGTAGTGCTCTTCGCGATCCTTGTCGTAGGCGGGCGCGCGCTTCTGCAACAATTCACCGAGCGCTTTCGTATCGAGCGGCTGCTTCAGCTGTAACGCAAACAGCTCTTCGCTCAGCGTCAGCAAATAACGCCCATCGCCGTCCGCCAAATTCGTCAGCGCAATCCGCGCGTCTTCCTGCAGCGGCAGCTTCTTACCCATCAACGCTTCGGCGCGCGAGAGAAGCTGCTCCAAAGCGGCCTCATCCAAGCGCTTCAGCACAAACACCTGCGCGCGAGAGAGCAACGCCGCATTGATCTCGAAACTCGGGTTCTCGGTCGTGGCGCCGACCAACGTCACCACGCCCTGCTCGACGTAAGGCAAAAACCCATCCTGCTGCGCGCGATTGAAGCGGTGGATTTCGTCCACGAACAGCAACGTCGCTTTGCCCGAAGCTCGCCGCCCGCGCGCCGTCTCGAACGCCTTCTTCAAATCCGCGACGCCCGAGAAAACCGCGCTGATCTGCTGAAACTCGTGCCCCGTCTCTTCGGCCAACAGCCGCGCGATCGTCGTTTTCCCGACTCCCGGCGGCCCCCAGAGGATCATCGACGCCAGGCGCTTCTGCGCCACCATCCGCCCGATCGGGCCTTCCGGTTTCAGCAGATGATCCT
>CADEDT010000110.1 GCA_902826145.1 uncultured Caulobacteraceae bacterium | reverse complement strand
GGGGTCAGACGAAGGGTTGTTCATGGCTTCCGCCAAATCATCGGCGCGGACGCTCGTCGCGCCAAGTGCGAAGACGGCCGTAGCGATCAGCTTCGCCGCTTTAATGGCCGCGTGCGCCACGACGCCAACGCCCCCGTCCACGCCTCCCCCACCAGGGCCCTCAACGACGCCCGACCAGCAAGTCCAAACCCGTGACGGCGTCACCCCGCCCTTCATGCGCAACCGCGAGATCGTACGCGTCGGCCTGCTGCTGCCGTTCTCGCTGCGCCCACAGGACGCGGCCGCGCTCTACAATGCCGCTGAGCTCGCGCTCTTCGAGTTGGGCAACGAGAATACCCTTCTTATCCCACGTGATGCCGGCTCGACCGAGGCCTCCGCGAACGCCGCGGCACGCGCCCTGCTCAATGACGGCGCCGACATCATCATCGGCCCGGTACTGCGCGAAGGTGTCGCCGGCGCTGCGACCGCGGCGCAGACAGAGAACATCCCAGTGATCGGCTTTTCGTCCGATCGCACGATCGGCGGCAACGGCACTTATCTGCTGAGCTTCCAACTTGAAGACGAAGTCACACGGCTCGTCTCGTACGCCGCGAGCCAAAACATCCGCTCGATCGCACTGCTCGCGCCGTCGAATGAGTACGGGCGCCGCGTCGAAGCGGCGCTTCGCGCCGAGGCGCAAGCGCGTGGCGTCACCATCACGACGTCACAACTCTACAATCGCACCGATGCAGACGCCGCAGCCGCCGCACGTGCTGTGGCAGGCGGTGCGCGTCCGCAGGGCATCATCATTGCCGAGAGCGGCGCGCCGTTGCGCGCAATTGGGACGGCACTAGTTCAAGCTGGCGTCGACACGCGCCAAACGCGCCTCATGGGCACTAGCGTGTGGGCCGGCGAAGCGGAGCGCGAACCTTCACTGGCCGGCGGCTGGTATGTGGCTCCTGATCCATCCGTGCGCACTGAGTTTGAGAACCGCTACCGTCAAGCCTTCGGCGAAGCGCCAACGCGTCTCGCGAGCTTGGGCTACGATGCTGTCGCGCTAGCGGCGCTGCTCTCGCGCGATCGCGGTCCAGACGGCTTCTCGCGGTCGGCCATTGAAAACCGCGAAGGCTTTGCGGGCTCGGACGGCCTCTTCCGCTTCTCGCAGAACGGCGCGATCGAGCGCGGCCTCGCGATTATTCAGGTACAACAGAACTCGAACTCGGTGCTGCAAGCTGCGCCCCGCCGTTTCACGAATAGCGGCACCTAGGACGCCAACTCGGCGACAATTCTGTTCGAGAGTAAACGACCGCTGCGCGTCAAACGCACGCGGCCGGCTGCTTGAGCAACGAGCCCCTGCTTCAAAAGCCAGTTCAGCGCGGGGGTATTAAGCGGCTTGCCGCGGACGCGCTCAACACGAGCTACGTCGACACCCTCCTCAATTCGCAGGCCCATCAACAGCATTTCGTCGCCAGCCTCTTCACCGCTGAGCTGCGCCTCGCTGATCCAGCCAGCGCCGTTTTCGCGCACTGCGTCGATGTAGTCAGCGGGCCGACGCTGCGCTTCGAGCGCGATGCGCGCGCTATTGTGCGTGAGGCGGCCGTGCGCGCCTGGGCCCACGCCAATCCAGTCCTCGCTCTGCCAATAGAGCGCGTTGTGCCGTGAGCGCGCTGAAACGGCGCGCGCATGGTTGGATATCTCATAGGCCGGAAAGCCAGCGGCATCGCAGACTTCCTGCGTTGCCTCGTAGAGCTCGGCGGCAAGTTCATCGACAGGCGGCGCAAGCTGCCCACGATCTACGCGACGCGCGAAGGCCGTGCCCGGCTCGATCGTGAGCTGGTAGAGCGAGACGTGCTCAACTGGCAGCTTCAGCGCCTGCGAGAGTTCGCGTCGCCAAACCTCGGCACCCTGCCCCTCACGCGCGTAGATGAGATCAAGCGAAACGCGTTGCCCTGTCGCGGCGGCGGCCTCAACTGCGTGCAATGACGCGGCGGCATCATGTTTGCGGCCAAGCGCGCGCAGAGCCTGATTGTCGAACGCTTGCGCCCCAACAGAAAAGCGGCTCACGCCCGCGGCAGCTTGCTCAGCGAACAGGTGCGCATCCTCAGGGTTCGCTTCGAGCGTAATCTCGCAGTCCGCGTTCAACGCAAACGTTCTCGACGCGCTATCGATCAGCCGCTCGACTTCGGCGCCGCGGAGCAGTGACGGCGTGCCGCCGCCAAGAAAGATGCTCACGATCTCGCGACGGCCAAAGCGCTGCGCGTGCGCCTCTAAGTCAGCGACAATCGCGTCAAGCAACCGCGCATTGTCGGCGCCTCGCGCGCGATAAACGTTGAAATCACAGTACGGGCAGATGGCGCTGCAATACGGCCAGTGCACGTAGATGCCGGTCGCCGTCATTTGAGCGACGCGATGAATTTCTCGAACGCGCGTGCGCGATGCGTCAGCGGCAGCTTCTCATCATGGCTCATCTCGCCAAACGTGCGCGAATGCCCTTCCGGTTCGAAGATCGGGTCGTAGCCAAAACCCTTCTCGCCGCGCGGTGGCCATACGATGCGACCGTCCACTTCCCCGCGAAACGTCTGCACTTCGCCATCGGGCGACGCGAGCGCCAATACGCACACGAACCGCGCACGCATGTTCTGCGTGCCGAGTGCCGTGAGTTCGTCGTGCACGCGCCGCATAGCGAAGCCGAAGTCCTTCTCTGGCCCGCCCCAGCGCGCAGAATAGATGCCCGGCGCACCGCCAAGAGCATGCACTTCGAGACCAGAATCGTCCGCGAGCGATGGAAGGCCGGAAAGCGTCGCCGCCAGCGCCTTGAGTTCAGCGTTGCCTTCGAACGTGTCCGCGGTCTCGTCAGGCTCAGGCAGATTGAGCTCGCCCGCCGACACCGCCTCCAGCCCTAGTGGCCCGAGCAGCGCAGCGATCTCCCGGACTTTTCCGGCATTATGGGAAGCGACGACCAGTCGGCCGGTCAGTTTGGGCATGGTTGCAACACTTGTTTGACTACGGGCTCGCGGGTCTATATCGTTTATCAATAAACTCAGGCTAAGGTGCGGCCTGGCAAGAGGTTCCCGCAAGCCCATGAAGGCTCTCGGCAAAGGCTCTATCGCGTCGATTATCCGGGTCGGTCTGATGATCGCCTGGTGGGTGCTGTGGGTTGCGGCTGCTTGCGTCGGCCTGGGCGCCATCGGCTACGGCGTGATCCTTCTGCTCATCTCAAACGGCATGGTCGATCCCAATCTGCTTGAGGGTGGCGGCGGCAACGTCAACCTCGGCAGCAATGGCGGTGGCGAATTTCACGTCACCTATGACCAGGCGGGAGGCGGCACGTGGCCCGTTGTGGTTCCGGCTTTCCTCATTGCCGGCGTCGCCATCGCTGGATCGCTTATCATCGTGTGGCGCTTGCGCCGCCTGTTCGACAGCTTCTCAAGCGGTGAGCCCTTTCGTCGCGAGAACGCCAAGCATCTGCGCGTGATCTGGATCACCATGCTGGTGATCGAGGTGTCGCGCTATTTGCTGATGGCGCTCACGCATGTGCTGCTGGGCGTCTATGGCGGCCCTGACGTCGAGGCAAACTACACACTTGCTGTCGATTTCTCGACCTGGGGCTCGATCCTCATCCTGATCGTTCTGGCTGAAGTCTTCCGCGAAGGCGCGCGCCTCAAGGAAGAACAGGAGCTGACGATCTGATGGCGATCCGCGTCACTCTCGACCGCATCCTACTTGAGCGCCGCATGTCGCTAACCGATCTCAGCGAAAAGGTCGGCGTGACGCTCGCGAACCTGTCGATCCTGAAAACTGGCAAAGCCAAAGCGATCCGCTTCTCGACGCTCAACGCGCTCTGCCGCGTGCTTGAATGCCAGCCGGGCGAATTGCTCGGCTATGAGCCGAGCGATGACGATGACGCGCTTGAGGAAGCAGCAGATCAAGCCGCTGAGTAAGGCGCGCCGACTTCGAGGCCGAATGCCTCGTTCTCTTCGTCGCCCAGTTCATTTGCCGTGACGTAATCCGCTTCGCCAAACAATGCGAACTGGCGACCGCCAGCGTCGAACACGTAACCGACATCGACGCGATAAGGCCTCGTCATCACCAAGCGGCGCGGATTGGTAAGCGTGGCGCCGATCAGCCAAGGCAAGTCGATGTCTTCGGCCGACCAGTCTCGCTCAATCGCGGCGAACGTATCTGGATCTTCCGTCCGCAGATGGCCGTAGGCGCTTTCAAGCAGCGTCCCTGCCCTCACAACGATATCCGTCGCGCCTTCAAAGCCGACGTCGATGTTAAACACCGCACCGCTCTCGAACGTGATCTCAATTGGATCATCACCCTCAAACGGCGCGTAGCCGACGCGCGCGATGCGCGCGATCGACCCCGCATTGAGGAGCGCGTCAATCACGGCAGCGCCGCAACGACGTAAGGCGCAAACGTAATCACACCGAGCAAGGTGGACGCCATCACGCAAACCAACACCGCGGCCGCGGCGATGTCCTTCGAGCGCTTCACCGACTCGTGCAGCTCCGGCGAGACCACATCGCATAAGTGCTCGAACGCTGTGTTCATCGCTTCCGCGACCCAAACAAGCGCCAACGCGACGATAAGCCAACGCCAAGCATCCGCGCTCACATTCAGCGCAAAACCTAGCGCGACGACGACAATCGTCGCGACCAGATGTACCCACGCATTATGCTGGGTGCGCAGCATGTAGGCGAAGCCTTCGAAGGCGAAGGTGAAGCTCTTCAGCCGGGCGGCAACGGAGAAACGCATCTCAGTGTGCGGGCGGCATGATCGCCGCTTCGCCATCCATGAAGCGCACCTCGATCGTCGGCGCCTCTGCCGCGCCCGGCGCGAACAGCTCGTACACGACACTGCCGTCTGCAGGCTGCCGGCTCTCGATCACGCGTTCCGGCAGGAAGCCGTTCGGCGCAGTCGCTACAAGATCGCGCACCGGCGCTGGCGCATCGGCCCACGGAATGTCGCGCTGAATCTCCACGACACGCCAACCGCCGTCCGGTCCCATCAGATCGAATTCGTACTCATGGCCGTTCAACGTGCCCGTCACTTCGTACTCGCCTGCGCCATCAGTCGCGCCGCTCGTGATCGCGACGCCGGGCATAGCGGCGCTGACAACCGCGGCGATATCCGGCGGCACGGGCAGCGCCTCAGTCGTCACCGGCGGCAGTTCGGAATTTTCCGCCGGCGGCGTGCACGCGGCGGCAAGCAAAACGGCGATGATCGCGAGGAAACGCATCGTGTTCTCCTAGCTGACGGCCGCGCGCTGCTTCTCGAACAATTGCCCGCAGCCATGTTTGGCCAAACGCATCAGCTCGGCGAATTCCTCGTCCCTGAACGGGCGCTTCTCGCCGGTCGCCTGAATTTCGATCATGCCGCCATCGCTGGCGAGAATGAAGTTTGCGTCGACTTCGGCGCTTGAATCCTCCGCGTAGTCGAGATCAAGCACTGGCGCGTTGCTGAACACGCCGCATGAGATAGCCGCGACTTGGCCGGTGATCGGATTTTCCTTCAGCACCTTTTCTTCGATCAGGTACGCACACGCTTTCGAGAGAGCGACCCAAGCGCCCGTGATCGCAGCGGTGCGCGTGCCGCCGTCAGCTTGGATCACATCGCAGTCGAGCGTGATGGTGCGGTCGCCGAGTGCTTTAAGATCAACCACCGAACGGAGAGAGCGGCCAATGAGCCGTTGAATCTCTTGCGTGCGCCCAGATTGCTTGCCCTGCGCGGCCTCGCGGCGGCCGCGCGTATGCGTGGCACGCGGCAGCATGCCGTATTCGCCCGTCACCCAGCCTCTACCCTGTCCTTTAAGCCAGCCCGGTACGCCTTGCTCGACGCTCGCCGTGCAGAGCACATGCGTCTGCCCGAAACGCGCTAAGCATGAGCCTTCGGCATATCTCGAAACCGCGATTTCGAGTGTGACATCGCGTAGTTGGTCGGGGGCGCGGCCTGATGGGCGCATAGAGACTCCTAGAATGTGTGCTGCGCTCTTGGCCGATTGGCGCACGCGCGTCTAGGCGGCGCAGCGCAAAGCGAGCTTGCGGGTTGCGCCGAGGCTCTCGTTCGCTACCTAAAGCGCGCATGGCGTTGCCGCCCTCCTCCGACCTCACCTCGCTCGACGCCCGGGCAAGAGAGATTTTCCGCGAGATCGTTGAGTCGTATCTGACGACCGGCGAGCCCGTTGGCTCGCGCACGTTGTCCAAGCTCGCCGGCGTTGGTTTGTCGCCCGCCTCCATTCGCAACACAATGGCTGACCTCGCGAGCCTCGGTTTGCTCGAGGCGCCGCACGCCATGGCAGGCCGTCGTCCAACGCAGATCGGTCTCAGATTCTTCGTCGACAGCCTGCTGCAACTTGGCGACGTGCCGCCGGACGAGAAGCGTGAGATCGACGCGCGCATCGCGCAGGCCGGCACCAGCCCGCAAGACGTGATGGGCGCCGCTTCGGATCTGCTTTCAGGATTGGCCGGTGGCGCGGGGCTTGTTGTGACACCCGAACGCGACGCGCCTGTGCGCCATGCGGAGATTGTCGGCATTGGCCCCGGGCAAGCGTTGCTGGTGCTCGTCTTCGAAGACAACCAAGTCGAAAACCGCATCATCAACACGCCCGCCGACTTGCCCGCTGGCGCGCTCACCGAAGCCGCCAACTATCTCAACGCCCGCTTCAAAGGCCGCACGCTTTCCGAAGCGCGCGCGGCGGCCACAGATGCGTTAGCGCGGGACCGCGCTGCTCTCGATCAAGCAGCGGCTGGTCTGGTCGAAAAGGGCTTGGTGGAGTGGTCAGGCGAAGACCCGACGCTGGGCCGCTCACTCATCGTCCGCGGCCGCGGGAACTTGCTGCAAGACCAGCAGGCGATCGCCGACCTGGAGCGCGCGCGGCGGCTCTTCGACGACCTGGAAAAGACCCGCGAACTCATCCAGGTGCTCGATCTCGCCAAGGCTGGCGATTCGGTCCGGGTATTTATTGGCTCGGAAAACCCGCTTTTTTCGCTCTCGGGGTCGAGTCTGATCGTCGCGCCGTATATGAACGCCGAACGGAAGGTGGTCGGCGCGCTTGGGGTGATCGGGCCCACGCGATTGAACTATGCCCGGGTGATCCCGGTGGTGGACTACACGGCGCGCGTCGTCGGCAGAGTGCTCGATGGCCGCAGCGGCGAACGATGAGGATGGAATGACGAACGAGACGAACGCGCAACCCCAAGCGGCCGAGGCGCCGGACCCACAAGGCGCGCCCGACGTGGAAGCGCTGCAGGCGGAATTGTCGAAGGCCCGCGACGACATGCTGCGTGCGCTGGCCGAAGTCGAGAACACGCGCCGCCGCGCCGAGCGCCAAGCGGCTGATGCCCGCGCCTACGCAATCGACCGCTTCGCCGCGGATCTGCTGCCTGTCGCCGATACGCTGACGCGCGCGCTGCAAGCAGCGCCGCCAGACGATCGCGACGAAGGCTTCCGCAATTTGCTGACCGGCGTCGAACTCACCGAGCGGGCGTTGATTGATGCGTTCTCGCGTCATGGATTGAAGCGTGTCGGCGCCAAGGGCGAACCGTTCGACCCCAACGTGCACCAAGCGGTTGCGCAAGCGCCCGGCGATCAACCCGCCAACACGGTGCAAGAAGTTATGCAACCCGGCTATGTGCTGGGTGACCGCACGTTGCGCGCTGCGATGGTGCTGGTTTCCACCGGCCCCGGCGGCGCCCCGCCCCCACACGTCGACATCAAAGTCTGATCTCGCTCCCCTGCGGATTGCCAGCTATGCCAAACGCATCCATCGGTTTGCGGCGATGGGTGGCAGAAGGCCGGTTTCCGCCTGAATTCGGCTTTACGTCCGACATGACAGATTGTTAACCCAATCCGTCGCCGATTTGAGGGGAGACCTACATGCGAGGGAAGCTTTGGTTTGGCGCGGCTGCGGCTGCGTTGCTGGCGTTCGGTCTATCTCCAGCATCCGCGCAGGATGGCGACCAACCAGGCGATGCGTCCACCCAAGCGACGCTCTCCGGCAACGTCGACGGCGAAATCTCACCCGCTGGAGACGCAGACTGGTTCCGCCTGCAAGTCGAGCAAGGCCAGCGCTACAATCTAGCACTCGCCGGCATCGAAGGCGCTGACGGCCAAGCGCTCGATCCGATGCTCAGCGTCTATGACGCACAGGGCAATCAGCTCGCTTTCAACGACGACGCAAACGGCTCGCTGAACTCGGCACTCCGCTATGTGCCAACGCAAAGCGGCACCGTGTTTGTCGAAGCTCGCGCATTCAACAGCGAAGCCACGGGCCGCTACCGGCTCGGCGTGTCGTCCGAAGCTCTCCCCTCGGATGACGTCGGCAACGACGCGAGCACCAATGGCCGCGTTTCAGCCGGCCGCGCCGTGACGGGCAACATCGAATACGAAGGCGACTTCGACTGGTATCGCTTCAGCGCGCGCACCGGCAATCGCTACATCGTCAGCCTGGCAGGCGCCGGCGAAGGTGGACTTGGCGATCCGGTCCTGCGCGTCGTCGACAGCGAAGGCAACGAACTCGCCGCTAACGACGACTCGGAGGGTTCGCTGAACTCGCAGCTCGAATTCGTGCCGCGCGCAAACGGCAACGTCTTCATCGAGGCTCGCGGCTATGGCGAAGGCTACAGCGGCCGCTACGAACTGAACGTGCGCGCCGAACGCCTGCCGCGCGACAGCGTTGGCAACTCAACCTCGACCGGCGGCCGCATCCGCACCGGCCAAACGGTCAACAACGCGCTCGACTTCCCCACGGATACGGATTGGTACCGCATCCGCCTGGAGCAAGGGCTGTCATACCACTTCACGCTGAACAGCGCGGAAGGCGATAGCGCACTGAGCGATCCGATGCTCACGCTCTACGATTCCTCCGGCACGCAAGTTGGCATGGATGACGACGGCGGCGACGGGCTGAATTCGTACCTCGAGTTCACGGCGCCGACGACCGGCAACTATTACGTCGAAGCACGCGGCTTTGGCGAAGAGGCTCAAGGCGGCTACGCGCTCACAGCGCACGCTGGCGATGTGCCGGCCAGCGTTGAAACCGACGCTGGCTTGAGCGCGGAAGGCGATTATCGCGAAGGCATGCTCTCGCCCGCCGGTGATCGCGACTGGTATCGCGTCAATCTCACCGAAGGCCAATCGCTCCGCATTGGCTTGGACAGCGGAGCTGGCGCCGACGCACTGGGCGACCCCTTCCTCGTTCTCTACGGACCGGATGGCACGGAAGTCGCGCGTGACGATGACGGCGGCGAAGGCCTCAACGCCTTCCTCGAATACACGGCGGCAACTGCCGGCTCTTACTATATCGAGGCGCGCGGCTTCGTAGACGAAGCTGAAGGCCGCTACGCCGTTTCGATCACGCCTGGCGAAATTGGCTCGACGCCGGATGCGGCTCAACCGATCTCCGCCAATGGCGATCCGCGCACGAGCTTCATCGGCACGGCGGGCGATGTGGACTGGTTCATCCTCGAGATGATCGAGGGCCGCCCCTATCGCATCAACGTCGAGTCCGCCGAACCTGGCGCGCTCGCCGACCCAATGGTCACCCTCTACGATTCAACCGGCACGCAAGTCTCGAGCGATGACGATGGCGGGCGCGGACTCAATGCCTATCTGAGCTTCGCCTCGCCAACAGGCGGCCCCTACTTCGTAGGCGTGTCCTCGTACGGGGACGAAGGTACGGGCCGCTATCAGATCCGCGTGGTGGACACCGACGTTCCGGGTCACGCCTATACCGACGAGTCTCTCGACGCCGCCGATGATGGCCGCGCCAGCCGCATCGACATGCCGGGCGATGTCGATGTCTTCCGCGTCACGTTGGAAGCGGGCGCGACTTACCAGATTGAAGTGAACTCGACGACGCAGAACGGCCTCGGCAACCCCTTCGTTGCCGTCGTGCAGGAAGGCATTGTCGAAGCCGACGCTCAGAACGCAGCGGTCATTCGCGATGGTGGTCGGCGCGTTGCCTCGAACGATGATGGTGGCGCGGGCCGCAATGCCCGCCTCACCTTCCGCCCAGAGGCGTCTGGCGATTTCCTCATCCAGGCGAGTGGCGTTGGCGGCTCGACTGGAAACTACGAAATCAAGATCGTGCGCCGGTAAGCGGCAACGCTTAGTGGGGACGCACGCGGGAGCGGCGGCGCTGGACAAGAGCGCCGCCGCTTTTCCGTCGTCGATGAGAGCTTAGCTCAAGTTCGACGTGCGCTCGCCGCCTTGGCGCTCAAGCATCCAGCCCGGATATTCAGGCTTCAGCTTCGAGACGTCGTCGAGCTTCTTCAGATCATCGCTCGACAACTCAACGCTGGTCGCGGCGAGGTTGTCGTTGAGCTGCGCTTCCGTCTTTGCGCCGATAATGACGCTGGTGACGTGCTTCTGGTGCAGGAGCCATGAAAGCGCGATCTGCGCGACAGAGACGCCGCGCGCATCGCCAATCTCTTTCATCACATCGATGATGTCGTAGGCCTTTTCCTTGTCGACCGGCGGGAAGTCGAAAGATACTCGGCGCGATCCCTCCGTCGGCACGCCCGCGCGCGTGTACTTGCCTGACAGGAATCCACCGGCGAGCGGGCTCCATGGCAGGATGGCAAGTTGCTGATCCTTCGCCAGCGGCACGACTTCGCGCTCAAGGTCACGGCCGGCGATAGAATAATACATCTGCAGCGAGTCATAGCGCGCGAGACCGTTGCGCTCGGAAATTCCAAGCGCGTTGGCGATCTGCCAGGCGGCGTGGTTGCAGAGCCCGATGTAACGCGCCCTGCCCGATTTCACGACTTCATCAAGCGCTTCAAGCGTCTCTTCGAGCGGCACAGCCGGATCGAAGGAATGCACCTGGTAGAGATCGACATAATCGAGATCGAGGCGCTCCAAGCTCGCATCAATCGCATCGAATACGTGCTTGCGCGACAGGCCCCAGAGATTGGTGTTGTTGTAGCGGCGCTGAGCTTCCGGCGTTTGATCGTTGCTATACGCGCCCATGCGCCCAAACACTTTGGTGGCGATCACCAACTCGTCGCGCGGCAAGTCTTTGATGGCCTTGCCCGTGACCTGCTCCGAGAGGCCGTTCGAGTAGACATCGGCGGTGTCTAGAAAGGTTACGCCCTTATCGAACGCGCCCTTCACCAGCTTTGTCACGGTCTCTTGTTCGAGCGCGCCAACAACCTTCCAGAAGCCGTCGCCACCGAATGTCATTGTACCGAGGCAGATTTCAGAAACGGCAAGGCCGGTGCGGCCGAGTTTGCGATAGCGCATGTGCGTCGTCCTCTGGGCGGAGAGGCCCAGTGCTCACGCCCTATTTAGGATACGGAGGACGCCTCCGGAAAGGCGCCCTGATCAACTTATGACTTAACTTACGCCGTTGGCGCGGAACCAAGCGAGACAGCGCGCCCAGCTATCGGCCGCTGCATCGGCGTTGTAGCTCTGGCGATAATCGGCGTGAAATCCGTGCTGTACGCCCGGATAGACGATGATCTCCGAGCGCGATGGATTGCCATTCGCGTTCAAAGCAGCGCGAAAACGCTCGACGCCCTCAAGCGGAATGCCGTTGTCCCGCTCTGCGTAGAGCCCAAGCACGGGCGCGGCCATGTCAGCAGCGGAATCGAGTGGCCACGGACGCTCCTCCTCCGATCCCCAGCTTCCCGCCGCCGGGCGCACAACGCGGCCATACCAAGCGACGCCTGCCTTGATGTGCGTGAGGTGGGCTGCCGCCATCCACACAACTGTGCCGCCCCAGCAGAAACCAGTGATGCCGATGTCGCCATTGGTGAAACGCTGCGCGCGCAACCAATCGATGGCGCCGCTGGTATCGCCCATCACCTGCTCATAGTTCGCCGTGGCGACGATCTCGCGGATTTGCGCGAAGTCGGTCATCGGAGCAGGATCACCGGCACGATCGAAATAGTCCGGCGCGATTGCGACATAACCTTCGCGCGCGAAGCGTCGGCAGACGTCCTTGATGTAATCGTGGATGCCAAAAA
>CADEDT010000109.1 GCA_902826145.1 uncultured Caulobacteraceae bacterium | reverse complement strand
CTTCCGCCAGAAGCTCGCCGACTGGATCGTGCGCGCCGAGGGCTACAAGCTCGCGAAATTCCGCACGATGACGGCCCTTTCGAAGGGGCAGACGCCGGGGCCGGAGAGTTCGATTGGCAAGGTGATCAACGCCAATCAGATGATGGACATCGCTAACACCGCGATCGAAGCGCAGGATCACTACGGCATCATCAACGATCCCGATCTCGCGCCGCTCGAAGGTGCGTTCCACCAGAGCTACATGTTCGCGCCAGGTCTTCGGATCGCCGGTGGCACCGACGAGATTTTGAAGAACATCATCGCCGAACGCGTGCTCGGTCTGCCGCAGGATCACCGCGCCGATAAGGGCGTGGCGTTCAAGGACCTGCCGACGGGGCGATGAGCGACGACGCACCCGAGGGATTTGAACTCTTTACGCGTCCGAGCCCGCTGCTCGATCCGTGGCGACCGCTCTATGCGCGGGCCGCAACTGATAGGCTGATCCTAGGAGTGCGTCTTCGTGAGCCGCACACCAATTCCCGCGCCACGGCGCACGGCGGCTTGATCGCGGCTTTGGCGGATCAGGCGATGGGTATGTCTTGCGGTGTGAAGTTGCGCGCGGAAGGCGTGAGCGTCACCAGTCTTTGGACGACATCGTTGACCATCGACTATCTGGGCGCCGCGAAGGTTGGCCAGTGGCTAGCCTTCGACACGGCTTTCTCTCGCGTTGGAAAGACGCTCTGCCACGCCGAATGCGATGTAACCGCAGATGGCGAGACTATCGCACGTGGTCGGGCCAGTTTCCGCGTGACGCTCGCGACTTAATCGGCGGGGTGCCACTTCTTTTTCTTTTTGTTCGATTTGCCGGCTGCGGGATGTTTCGCTGCCGGCGGCTTGCCGCGACGCTGCTCCGAATTCTGTCGCTCTTTGCGCCCAGGGCGAGCGGCGGCGGGACGTTCTTGGCGATCCTGCCGCTCAGGTGACCGCGCCTCGCGCTGTGGACGCTCCTGACGCTCGGAACGGTCGTCACGGCGCTCCGGGCGCTCTTGATGCTGCGGGCGATCCTGCCGCTCAGCGCGTGGCGGACGTTCGTCGCGTCCGCCGCGGTCGCGCATCGGCATGGCGACGATGTTCTTCTCAAGGCGGGCGCCTTCGCCGAGGTGGGTCCAAAATCTGTCGACGATCGCAGCGTTGAGCTCGACGTGCGTCTCGCGGTTTTCGATGCGGATCGTGCCGATATCGCGCTTCGTGATGCCGCCGGCTTTGCAGAGCATCGGAATTAGCCAGCGCGGCTCGGCTTTCTGCGCGTAGCCAACGGTGAGCGTGATCCACGCGCTTTGCTCGAAGCCTTGAGGGCGTGGCGCGGGGCGCGTTGGGTTCTGAGCGCCCGGCGGCGGGGCCATCAGGTCTTCAGGCGCCGGCTGGCCCTTCCGGTAGAGCCGCGCGAAGGCGGCGGCGATATGATCGACATCGTGGCGTTCGAGAAGCGCTGAGATGATAGCGCGTTCGTTGTCGGCGATCGGATCACTCAGCACAGAATCCTCAAGGAGACGCTGAGTGTCTTTGCTCTTCACATCGTCGGCGGACGGCGGTTCGCTCCAGCGCGCCTCGATTTTGGCGTCGCGCAGCAGGCGTTCGGTACGGCGTCGCGCGGGGTAAGGAACGATCAGCACGCTCGTGCCTTTGCGTCCGGCGCGTCCGGTGCGGCCGCTGCGGTGGAGGAGGCCTTCGGTGTTCTTCGGCAGGTCGGCGTGGATGACGAGGTCGAGGTCCGGCAAATCGAGCCCGCGCGCCGCGACATCGGTGGCCACGCATACATTGGCGCGATGGTCGCGCAACGCCTGCAGTGCGTGCGTGCGCTCTTTCTGGCTGAGTTCGCCGGAGAGCGCGACGACCGAGAAGCCGCGATTGGTGAAACGGCTGGTCAAGTGGGTGACTGCCGCGCGGGTGCTGCAGAAGACGAGAGCGTTGGCCGCATCATGATAGCGCAGAACGTTGAAGATGGCGTTCTCCGTATCGTGCGCCGCCGTCGTGAGCGCGAGGTACTGAATATCGAGATGCTGTTTGCTGGCGCTGACCGTGTTCACGCGCTGTGCATCGCGTTGGTACTTACCAGCGAGCGTTTCGATGGCGCGCGGCATCGTGGCCGAGAACATGAGCGTGCGCCGTTCTACCGGCGAGGCCTCGAGAATGTGCTCCAGCTCTTCGCGGAAGCCGAGGTTAAGCATCTCATCAGCTTCGTCGAGCACGACCGCATTCAGGCTTTCCAGTGTTAGCGAGCCGCGGTGAAGATGGTCGACCAGACGCCCCGGCGTGCCGACGACAATGTGGGCGCCCCGGGCGAGCGCACGGCGTTCGTCGCGAGCGTCCATGCCGCCGACACATGAGGCGACCACGCCGCCGGCTTCGGCATACAGCCACTGAATCTCGGCTTTCACCTGCATCGCGAGTTCTCGCGTCGGCGCGATGATGAGCGCGAGCGGCGCCGCAGGCGTTTCGAAGCGATCACGCTTGCCCAACAAGGATGCGGCTAGCGCCAGGCCGAAGGCGACAGTTTTGCCGGAGCCAGTTTGGGCCGAGACGATGAGATCGGTCTCGCCGAGTTCCGGGGCAAGGATCGCCGATTGCACCGGCGTCAACGTGTCGTAGCCTCGCTTTTCAAGCGCGCGCGCAAGCGCGGGTGCGGAGATCTTGGTTAAGGGCATTCGAGTGTTCTTCCGGCCTGGATGCCTATCCCCACATCCAGGAACAGCGACAACACGGTACACCCTAGCCGATATCGCACGCGGTTTGTGCTGCAAATCCGCCGTGCTGCCCTGCCGGACGTTCGCGGACGGAGCTTCACACATCCGTGTTGCACGGGCTCGTGTTTTGAGCGGTGCGACGGGCCGTGCGTAGCCTGATGCATGCGGTGGCGTGTTTGGGCATTCCTGGCGGTTGCAGCGGCTTGCGGTAGCGCTCAGGCTCGCGATGGCGTGAGCTGGTACGCGATCACGTCCGACACCGGGCAGCGCTTGGGCTATTCCTCCTACGAGGTCACGCCGCGCGGCGACGGGCGCGACATCATTGAGAGCCAGAACCTCTATCTGAGCGAGGAAGGCGGCTCGCCGACGCGTATGCGCGTTCGGACTGTCACAAGTGAGAATGCGGCCGGTGAGGCGACCGCCATCGTCGAGACGGTTCAGAGCGGGCGCGCCGACGCGCGGACGGAGGTGCGGATCGACGGCAATGTCGCGCGGTTGCGACGGACGACCGCGGCGGGCGTGTCCGTGCACGATGTCACACTCCCGCCGGGCGTTCGCTTCGATGGCGGCGAGGCGCTGCTGCGCAATTGGGACGTGGCGGCGTCTCCGCGACTTAGCTTTAGCAGTTTCAATCTCGATGCGATGCGGGTGGACCGCATTGTGTTCGAGGCGATCGGGCCGCGTGACGGTGACGGGAGGGTCACTGCGTCGCGCCGTCGTTATGCGGGCGACGCGCTGCGCGGCGTTGCGCGGCTCGTGATCGAACACGATGGGCGCATCTTGGAGTCGGTGCAGCCCATGTTTGGCGCTTCGTTTCATGTGACTCAAACCGATCGGGAGTCAGCCACGCGGCGTCATCCGCCGTATCAAATCTTGCCCAACGCCGCGCTACGGTCCCCCGTGCGCATTCCTGCGTCGGCACGAAGCGGGCACATCCGCTATCGCTTTGCGTTTCGCGACGAGCTTTCGTTCGCGTTGCCGCAAACCGGCGAGCAGCGCGCGAACAACAGCGCGAACTCCGTGACACTCGATGTTTGCACCGCGTGTGGTCCAGGTTTAGCAACCGATGCGGAGACGTTGGCAGATGCGTCGCGCTCTACGCCGTGGCTGCAGAGTGATCATCCGCGCTTGCAGGAGATCGCTGGGCCTATCGCGCGCATGAACATCTCTGATGCGGACAAGATGCGGTTGCTCCTCGATCGCGCGAAGCCGTTCATCGAGAACGTCGACTATAACGGGCATTACTCAGCGGTGGATACGATCGTGCGGCGTGCGGGCGATTGCACAGAGGCCGCTGTGTTGCTCGCCGCGCTTGGCCGCGCTGCGGGCATCCCAACGCGCGTCGCGAGCGGTTTCTCCTACACACGCTCCAGCTATCATGGTCAGCGTAATTCGTTCGTCGCGCATTCGTGGACGTTGGCGTACGTGGATGGCGCGTGGCGGAGTTTCGATCTGGCTTTGCTGGAATTCGACTCGACGCACATCGCGCTAACGATTGGCGACGGCGACCCGAGTTCGATCGCCGCCGCCGCTCAGTTGGCGAGCTTACTGCGCTTCGACAGCCTCGCTGAGGTCCGTCCCAGCACTGGCCGTTGAGGCCGCCGGCAGTTCGTCGTTCTCGCTAATGACAGCGAGTTCGGCGACGCTCGTATCGTCCTCTTCAGCCGCCGCTTGCGAGGCGTTCGGATCGATGATGGCGCCAACCACGGTGATCGGGCGCACTTCGGGCTCCTGCGCCGAAGCCGCGATTGGAGCGGCGAGGGCGGCGATCGCCAACGCTGCTGCGGTGAACCGAGTAATAGACATGTCTTACTTCTCCCAAACTCCCCGTCCTCTCCACTAGGCGTCGGTTTGTGCAGCGCCACAAAACACGCGCGCGTGAATCGCGCGGATGTGAATGGGTGGGATGGGTGCTTGCCGCTGACCGGGTTGGGTCTATCTTCGGGCGAACATCACGGATGGAAGCCATGAGTTACGCTGTCGGCCCCGGCGATCTGGTGCTTTGCGTCAACGCCGCGCCAAATCATGTCACCGGGGAGGCCGTGCCGCTCGTTGCGGGCGAGACCTATACAGTTGGCGCGGTTATGGAGTTCGCCTGTCCGTGCGGGCGTTCCGACGCTCTGCTGGATGTTGGCGTCGACTTCGCCTGGTGCCAAACACGCTTCCGGCTTCTGCCCAAGCCGAAATTCAAGGCCGAGCCTAAGGCACGTCGTGTCGACGCGCCGAAAGAGACAGTGCGATGAGCTGTAGCGGAGCTAGGCCAGTTCCTCGAACAAGCTTGGCTCGTTCTCGCGCCAGCCTTCTATCTTCAGCATTTTGAGCTTCGTCTTGATGCCGCCGTTGGCGGAGAAGCCGACGAGTTTGTCGTTTGCCCCGACGACTCGGTGGCAGGGGACGACGATGGCGAAGGGGTTGCGCCCAAGCGCTTGGCCGACAGCGCGCGCCCCGTCCGGCTCGCCGATAGCGCGAGCGATCTCGCCATAGGTGCGCGTGGCGCCGGGCGGAATGGCGCGGGTGGTTTCGTAGACGCGTGCATTGAAGGCAGGCACGCGCGAGAGATCGAGTTGTATGGCGCGCAGTGATTTCTTCTCACCACTCAACAGCGCACTGATGTCTTCGACGGCGCGTGTGATTTGCTTTGGCGGTTCGAGCTCTTCGCCGTTGGGGCAAAGACGCATCAGGCGGATGCGTGTCGCTTCCGGGCTGCGTTCAGGAAGCTGCACTCCGATCAGCCCGCGCGGCCCCCATGCGAGCGCGCAGCGGCCGATGGCTGTGTCGAACAGGGCGTAAGCGAACACTGATCGGCCTCCATTTTCATTCCGCGTCCGCCTTGCGGTGGGGGACTCAGGAGTGTAGAACATATAGAGAACATGAGTCCGCGTCCAGCCTCCTTTGGCCTCTCTGACGGGCCTGCCCAAGATCGTGGGTTCATAGCGAAGCTCGCCACTATGGCTGGTCAGCCGCTCCATGAGATCGGGCCGGCGGGGCCAGGCTTCGAAGCGGCGGCTTTGGGGTTCACCCTGGCTTTGGCCGCGAGTTGGGCGGGGGCCGCGGGCGTGTTTTGGGCCGGGGAGGATGTGGCGTTCGCCGAAGAGGGCGCGCCTTATCCTGTGGGGCTCGCGCAGTACGGCTTGGCGCTCGACCGGCTGATCGTGGCGCGCGCCAAGAAACGCGAAGATGCGCTTTGGGCCGCTGAGCAAGCTTTGGCCGCGACCGGCGCGATCGTGATTTGCGCATTGGGCGCGCAAGGCAAGCCGCTCGATCTCAAAGCGAGCCGGCGTCTTCTGCTGTTCGCCGAGCGGTATCATTCGCGTTGTCTGTTGCTGATGCCGGAGAATGGGCCAAGCGCGGCATGGACGCGTTGGCGCATCGCGCCGGCTGAAAGCAATGCGCTGCCTGATGAGCTTGGTCTGCCGGCGTTTCGCGCAGAACTCACGCGCAATCGTGGCGGACCGTCGGGGTCTTCTTTCATCTTAGATTGGAACGCACATGAGCGCGTGTTCGCAGAACGCGAGGTGGCTCGCGATCTATCTGCCGCGCATCCGGACGGATCGGCTGATCCGCGCTGGGCGCGGGCCATCTGACGATCGCCCGCTTGCGGTTTATTCGAAAGAGAGCGGCGCTTTTCAACTGAAGGGCGTCGATGCGCGCGCGAGCAAGCTTGGACTTACTCTCGCTATGTCGCTCGCCGATGCGCGGGCGATCCAGCCAAAGCTGGAAGCGGTCGAAGACGATCCGGAAGAGGATGCGCGCGCGCTCGATAATGTCGCCGCGTGGTGTGAGCGGTTTACCCCGATCGTCGTGCTCGATCCTCCAGAGGGTTTGTTTCTCGACATCGCGGGTTGCTCACATCTCTTTGGGGGCGAAGAGAAGTTGCGCGCGGAAATCGTAACCCGCCTGCACGCGCAGGGCTTTGGTTCGCGCGCAGCAATCGCGCCGACGCCTGGCGCGGCATGGGCATTTGCACGGTATGCGAAGCAAAAGCGGCAGCCTGAGCGGACATTGCGAGAAAGTCTGCAGGCCTCGCTTGCAGCGACTGAAGATTGGCAAACGCAGCTTGCGAACTTGCCTGTGGAGGCGCTTAGACTCGATTCAAATGCTGCAGCGTTGCTGCGTCGGCTCGGCTTGAAAACAGTCGCGCACATTCTCAAAGCGCCGCGCTCGTCATTCACTGCGCGGGCAGGCGAGAACGCGATGCTGCGGCTCGATCAAGCGCTGGGACGCACGCCAGAGGCTCTAAGGCCGCGCCGCCCTGCGCCGCCCGTGTTCGCTCTTCGCCGATTTCTAGAGCCCATATTTACAGCCGACGCGATCCTCCAAGTCACGCAGGATTTGTGCGGAGATGCGATCGAGAGACTCGACATCCGCGGGGCCGGTGCTCTGCGCGCGGAACTCGTCCTATTCGGGGTTGACGGCCGCGATCGTGTGATTGGCGTGAACGTGAGTAAGCCGCTCCGAGAAGTGAAGCCGCTGATGCGGCTCTTCCGCGAGAAGCTCAACATCGTTGGCGAAAATTTGAACGCGGAGTTTGGTTTTGAAGCGGCGCGGCTCGATATCGTGCGTTTGGCGGAATTTGATGAGCGTACGCGAACGCTGGTTTCTGGCGCCGAAGCTTCGGCGAGCGCTGAGCAGATCGGCGGAATCGTTGACGTTCTGAGTTCACGCCTTGGTGCGAAGCGTGTCGTTCGCCCGCTAGTGCATGACGAACACGCCCCTGAGCGCGCAGCAGGTTGGCGCTCGGCTGTCGCGAAAAATGATCAAGTTAAGTCGGTGAAACCGCCAGCTGATGGTGTGCAGCGGCGGCCAGTGCGGTTGTTTGCGCCTGGCCAACTGATTGAAGTGATGGCGAGCGTCCCGGACGGTCCGCCGCTGCGTTTTCGTTGGCGACGTGTAACGCGAGAAGTTGTCCGCGCTGAGGGTCCAGAGCGCATTAGTGGCGACTGGCAGAAACGAGAAAAGACGCGCGACTATTACCGTGTCGAAGATAAGCAGGGGCGGCGCTACTGGCTCTATCGTGAGGGTTTGTACGGCGAGAGTGAAACGCCGCCGCGTTGGTACGTGCACGGGTTGTTCGCATGAGCGGTTTCGCTGAACTCTGCGTCACGACGAACTTTTCGTTTCTGCGCAGCGGGTCGCATCCGGAAGAGATGGTAGAGCAGGCTGCGTCGCTTGGGTTGACAGGCATCGGCATCGCGGACCGCAACACGCTCGCCGGTGTCGTGCGCGCGCACATGAAGGCGAAGTCGCTAAAGGAGGAAGGCAAAGGCGAGATCCGCATGATCGTCGGCTCGCGTTTGGTGTTTCGCGATGGCGCCCCTGACCTGGTCGTCTATCCCAAGGATCGTGCGGGGTATGCTAACCTCACGCGCCTGCTCACCGTTGGAAATCGCCGTGCGCCCAAGGGCGAGTGCTGGTTGGATTTCGAGGATTATCTGGCCCACGCCGAAGGGTTGCAGACCATTCTTATTCCGGCGTTTGATCTCGGTGATAAGCCGTATGCGCTTGGCTCATATATTCAGCAAATCCGGCGAGCAGCCGGGGAAGCATGGCTCGCTGCGCCGTTCCAGCTCAACGGCGAAGATCGCCGTCGTATCCGGCAGCTGAAGCAGCTCTCTGCGCAAACTGGCGCGCGGCTGCTCGCGACGACTGAACCACTCATGCACCACGGCGATCGCCGACCATTACTTGATGTCGTGACGTGCATTCGGGAGAAAAAGAAGCTCAACGAAGCCGGCGCCTTGCTGGCAAAAAATGCCGAACGGCAGCTGAAGCTCCCGGAGGAAATTGCTCGTATCTTTCGTGGGGCGCCGGAGGCAGTAGCCGAAAGCCTGCACTTTCTCAACGGAATCGGCTTCTCGATGGATCAGTTGCGTTACGAGTATCCGGAAGAAGTGGCGGAAGGATATTCCGACCCGCAGCAAGCGCTGGAGGTGCTCTCGTGGAAGGGAGCTCATATCCGCTACCCTGACGGCATTCCCGAGAAGGTCGCGACAGCGCTTAAGTCCGAACTCGAGATTGTCGGGCGAATGCGTTACGCGCCTTATTTTCTTACCGTCGCCGATATCGTGCGGTTTGCGCGCTCTGGTTTCGATAAAGACGGCAATAAGGTCGAGCCGATCCTTTGTCAGGGCCGCGGGTCAGCAGCGAATTCGACCATCTGTTATTGCCTCGGTGTGACATCGGTTAACCCGGCTGAACGTGTGCTTTTGTTCGAGCGTTTCGTATCGGAAGAACGGGGAGAACCGCCGGATATCGATGTCGACTTCGAGCATGAGCGCCGCGAAGAAGTTATCCAATATGTCTACAAGAAGTATGGCCGCGATCGCGCAGGCCTCGCGGCAACCTTAATCTGCTATCGAGGCCGAAGCGCTATTCGAGAGGTCGCAAAAGTCTTTGGCTATTCTGAAGATCAGATCGCCAGCTTGGCTAAGATGCTTCACTGGTGGTCTCGTGGCGTCGAAAAGCGCGATCTCAAGGAGCAGGGCCTCGATACAAGCGACGAGAAGCTCATGCAGTGTGTTGCACTGGCAAATGAGCTGCAAGGCTTCCCGCGTCATTTGTCTCAGCATGTCGGCGGTTTCGTTATTACCCGCGAAAAACTGGATGATGTCGTGCCGGTGCAGAATGCCTCGATGGACGAGCGCACCGTGGTTGAGTGGAACAAGGATGACCTCGAAGATTTAGGCATCCTCAAAGTCGACCTTCTCGGACTTGGTATGCTCACCTGCCTCAAAAAGGCGTTTGAGTTATGTGCGAGGCACTATCCGGGGCGTGAGATCGTCGAGTTGGATTCCGCGAACACAGATGATGCGCGTGTCTATAAAATGCTCCATCGCGCGGATTCGATTGGTGTGTTCCAAGTCGAAAGTCGGGCCCAAATGTCGATGCTGCCTCGGCTTCGACCGAAAGATTTCTACGATATCGTGATTGAAGTCGCGATTGTACGTCCTGGCCCAATTCAAGGCGGGATGGTGCATCCTTATCTCAAGCGGCGGCAAAATATCGAGGCGGTTACGTATCCATCGGAGGCGCTAAAGGAGGTTTTAAAGCGCACGCTTGGTGTCCCGTTATTTCAAGAGCAAGCAATGCAAATTGCGATTGAGGGCGCAGGGTTTACGCCGGCCGAAGCCGATAAACTTCGCCGCGCCATGGCGACGTTCAAGCGAGTCGGCACGATCGGCACGCTAAAGGATAAATTTATCAACGGCATGATCGGCAACGGTTATACGAAGCAGTTTGCCGAGGCGTCGTTCGCGCAGATCGAAGGTTTTGGCGAGTATGGCTTTCCAGAAAGCCACGCGGCGAGTTTTGCGATCCTGGTTTATGCATCATCTTGGCTGAAGTGTTATTATCCGGATGTTTTTGCTGCGGCGTTGCTCAATGCGCAACCCATGGGGTTTTACGCGCCAGCGCAGATCATTCGTGACGCGATTGATCATGGCGTCGATGTTCGGCCGATCGATGTGAACTCTTCCGATTGGGACAATACGCTGGAAGCAAATCCGAACCCGGTGGCCAGGCTTCACTCACGTCATGCGGAGATGGCGGCAGATATCAAATCGACCCACGCGCTGCGTCTTGGCTTTAGGCAAGGAAATGGTCTGAAGAAGGAGACGATGGAACGTCTCGTTGCCAATCGCGGCAACGGTTATGACTCAGTGCGGAGCGTTTGGCTCAAGAGTGACCTGAATGTTTCCGAGATCGAGCGCCTAGCTGATATCGATGCTTTCCGCTCCCTCGGTCTTGATCGTCGCGACGCGTTGTGGGCGGCGCGGGGGTTGAACCGGGTTGGCGGGCAGGAAGATTTGCCTCTGTTCGAGCAGGCCGCCGAAGATCGCGCGCGCGAACCGGATTTTGATTTGCCCTCAATGTGCTTGGGGGAGCACATCGTTGAAGACTATCGCACGATCGGATTGTCGCTGAAGGCGCATCCGGTTTCATTGCTGCGCGATGAACTATCCGAGCGGCGAGTGATTAGAGCCGATCAGCTCACACAGATAAGCAATGGCGAGCGTGTGCGCGTATCAGGTCTCGTGTTGGTGCGGCAGCGGCCGGGCACGGCGTCAGGCGTTATCTTCATGACGCTGGAAGATGAGACAGGCATCGCCAATATCGTCGTGTGGCCGAAGCTCTTCGAGCAATACCGGCGCGAAGTTCTAGGCGGGCGCTTGGTTGCGGTGGATGGTCCGGTGCAGAGCGAGAGCGGCGTCATCCATGTGATCGCCGAACGTGTGCATGATTATACGCCCTTTCTCGCAAAACTCTCCGCATCTGGCGCGCAGATCGATCCGAGTGGCCCCACAGATGAACCACGCCGTGGCGGCGAGGGCGATGCGCGCCAACGCCATCCACGCAATGTGCGGATCAATCTGGACGTCGCGAAGGCCGCCGGTGTGATGCCGAAGGGACGAAATTTTCACTAACCGCGCCAGCGCGCGAAGATCGCCGTGGGCAGGAGCTCAGGCCGCCCCTCGTGCGGCAGGCACATCTCACCAGCTTGCCAGTCTCCGCCCTCAAACATCTGTTGCGCGGTTTGCGCAAGCGCCAAGTAGGAGAGGCGAACAGCGTACACGGTCGCGATCATGAAGCCCTTTGCGCTGGCGCGATCGTTGGGATCAGTGCGCAGCAGTGTCTGGCACGCGTCGAGTAGCTCCGGCAGATCAGCTTCCAGCCGCCAAGTTTCGCCATCAGGCCCGCGCCCAAACTTTGGCGGGTCTAGAATGATGCCGTCATAGCGGCGCACACGGCGGATCTCGCGCTTCACGAATGTGAGTGCATCGTCGCAAATCCAGCGGATCGCCGCATCGCCCAGCCCGGCGGCTTGCTGATTATCCTTCGCAAACCCAATCGCCTTCTTCGACGCGTCGACGTGCGTAACCTTGGCGCCCGCTTTCGCGCACACGAGCGAAGCGAGACCGGTGTAACCGAACAAGTTCAACACTTCTGGCTGCGCGCCGCGATGCGCTTTCAGGTGCTCGCGCGCGAAGCGCCAGTGCACGGAGTGCTCGGGAAAGAAGGCGAGGTGACGAAACGGTGTCGGACGGGAAACAAACGAGATGTTGTCCCACTTCAAAGTCCAGTTCTGTGGCAGTTCGCGATTGAAGCGCCAGCGTCCTGCCTCATCGTCGTCTTGCGACGAGGGTGAGAAGATCGCGTCTGCCGAATCCCACTCCGCCGCAGGTCGCGCCGGCGCCCAAAGCGCCTGCGGTTCTGGGCGCACGAAGCGATATGGCCCGACCTGTTCGAGTTTGCCGCCGTTGCCGGAATCTAGCAGGCGGTAGTCGCTCCAATCGTCGGCAATCAAAAGCTCAGGCGCGCGCGCCGTCATATCCGCGTCTCCGCCAAAGATCGTAG
>CADEDT010000108.1 GCA_902826145.1 uncultured Caulobacteraceae bacterium | reverse complement strand
TTCTGATATGGGCGCGGGAGCCCGAAGTCGTCCAGAGCATCAACAGCGACGCCGAAAACGCGCTTTTCCTTCCTGGAATCAAGCTGAACCACGCAGTGCGCGCCACCGCCGACCTGGAAGACGCCGCTAAGTCCCAACTGATCCTGGCGGTCCCACCAGCTCAACACATGCGCGCGGTGCTCCGCGCGCTGCGCCCGAGCCTCAAGCCGGGGCAGCCGCTCGTACTGTGCGCCAAGGGCGTCGAGCGCGGCTCGCTGGCGCTGATGACGGACGTGTTGGCCGAGGAGATCCCGGATGTCGGCCCCGCCGTGCTCTCCGGGCCAGGCTTCGCGAAGGACGTCGCGCGTGGCCTACCGACCGCCACCACGATTGCCAGCCCGGACACCGCGCTCGCGCAGCGCATCGTCGCGACCATCGGCTTGGCGACCTTCCGGCCCTATGTCGCTGACGATCTCGTCGGCGCGGAAATCGGCGGCGCCGTGAAAAACGTCATCGCCATCGGCTGCGGCGTCGCCGAGGGACGCAAGCTCGGCGACGGCGCGCGCGCCGCTTTGATCACGCGCGGCTTTGCTGAGCTTACGCGCCTTGGCCTCGCGATGGGCGCCAAAGCCGAAACTCTTTCAGGCCTCTGCGGCCTTGGTGATCTCGTACTGACCTGCGCGTCGCTTACCTCGCGCAACACATCGCTCGGCGCCGCTTTAGGCGAGGGGCGCAAGTTGAAGGACATTCTGTCTGAGCGCCGCTCCGTGGCCGAGGGCATGGAAAGCGCGCCGGCAGTCGTGGCGCTTGCGGCGAAGTACAAAGTCGAGATGCCGATCTGCGCGGCTGTCGAAGCAATCGTCGCCGAGCGTATCAGCATTGACGAGGCGATCACCGCTCTGCTCTCGCGCCCGTTCAAGGCGGAGGGCGTTTGACTTTCGCATCAGGCTTGGTGCTCGCGCAGGTCGATGCGCTGCCTGATCCTTGCGCTATCGTAGTGATGCCGGATGCGGCGACGCCTTATGCGACGATCATTGTCACCCGGCGCGGCGACCACATTGCAGCATTCCGCAACAAGTGCCCGCACGCTGGCTACCCGCTGCAGCGCGCCGATGGCCGCATCGTCGTGCAGGAAGGCCGCTACATGATGTGCAGCGGCCACGGTGCGAGCTTTACGCTTGAGGAGGGCGCTTGCGCCGGCGGCCCATGCAATGGCGAACCGCTGGAGCGGATCGCCATTGTTGTTCGTGGTGGCGCGGTAGCCGTCGCTTAGGCGGCTTCTTCCTCTTCGTCGTCATCGCCACGGCGGCGCATCAGCAAATAGCCCGCGCCGGCAAGAACGATCACGCCAAGGGCGATCCACGGGAAATAACCCGCCAAGCCGCCGAACGCGGTTTGTCCCGTGCCGCCAGTTGTGTTCGCATCGGCGACAGCTTGTGGCTCCGCTGCGGGCACGCCAGTCACCAGGCCAGGCACTGAGTAGGCGGAGACCTGATCGACCGCGGCGTCGAAGTCGCTATGGCGCTTGCCTTCCGGAAAGGTGAGCATGCCGCGCAGTTCGGCGGCGGCCGCCGCCATTTGCGGCATTTGATCGGCGCTGCCGATCGAACTCATGCACGCAACACCGTCGCGGCCGAGGATCTTCTGCTCGTAACGCAAATCCTTGCCGCCGGCGCCGCCTGGCGCGGCGACGTTCTCGGCCCACACCAGATACGGCGTGTCCGCGGTGAACGATGGATCAGCCGCGAAGCTCTCGAAGCGGCGGTTTTGGTTTGTCCGTGCTTCACGCACCTGATCTTCGAAAGTCGTGTCGCTCAAACCTGACGCGGTTTCCGGCTGCACGTAGCCGATCGCGTCGTAGCTCACGACCGTGGCCCACGTGCCCGCCGCGCGGATGTCGTCGCCACGGCGCGCGATTAGGCCGTAGGTCACGCCGCTCGGCGCGGATTGGCGAGCGCGCTGCAGGAATGCTTGCGCCTCCTCGGCGGAATAGAAGCGATAGCCCGCTGGCACGTTGAGCGAGAGGCCGTCATTGCCGAGCGGGATAATGCCTGTCCGGCCTTCCGGAGGCGCGGTCGTCGCGTTCGCAGGTGGTGTGACCGGCGCGGCGCGCACGGGCGGCGCGGCGACGTTCGGGCCGCCGTCTCCTGGGCCGTCAGCATAGACAGGCGCCGCGATGAACAGCGCGAGCGCCGCCAGAATGGCGCGCGTGAGGTTCTTGCGCATGGGTTTCTCCCTCGCTCGCCCGGTTCGGGCCCGCATCCCCGGCTGGGGTTTAGCTCGTCAAAAACGGTTTGTCGCGTGTCAGGACGTACAGGCGGCGCGGAGTTCGCCTGCCGCCGCGGCCATGGCGTCGCCAATGGCGGCGCGCCACTCGGCCATGGACTTCGCGGCCTGCGCCGCTTGGGGATAAAGCACGGCCCGCGAGGAACTCACGACACCGCCTTCGCGGCCGTTAGGGCCTTGGACGAACCCAGAGACTGCATCACCCGCGCTGGCGCCCTGCGCGCCATAGCCAGGCACGAGGAACAGCGCCTCTGGCATCGCATCGCGTAGCACGCGCGCTTCTTCCGGGTAGGTGGCGCCGGCGACAGCCATAAGCCCCGACCAGCCGCTCGCGCCGCGCAACCGCGCGCATTCTGGTGCGATGATCTCAGCCACCCGCCGCCAAACAGGCGCGCCGCCAACTTGCAAATCCTGGAAGTCGCCCGCGCCGGGATTGGACGTGCGCACCAGCACAATGACGCCTTTGGCTTCAGCCTCAGCGCGCGTGATGAACGGCTCGATTGTGTCCTTGCCCATGTACGGGTTCACCGTCACCGCGTCTGCGTTGAAGCCTGGCACGCCGCCGATCGTGGCGCGTGCATAGCCTTCAGCGGTCGTGCCGATATCGCCGCGCTTGGCATCGAGAATGACGAGCATGCCTTCGCTTTGCGCATACGAGACGAGCATGCGCGCGACGGCGTAGCCCATCTCGCCGAACTGCTCGAAAAGCCCGAGTTGTGGCTTGAGCACGCAGGCGTGCTGGCGGGCGATGTCGATGATGGCGGTGCCGAATTTGAGGATGCTCGACGTGTCGTCGCTCGCGTTGCCGAACAGCGCGGGAATTTTGTCCGCGAATGGATCAAGGCCGACGCAGAGGGGCGTGTTCTTGGTGCGCACGCCCTCGATCAGGCGATCAGCGAACGGCGCGCTCATGTGCCCGCGTCACCCGGCGCGACGCACACGACCTGCGCAACCGCGAGGCTGCGGCGGAGATCGTCAGAGGCTTGGCCGTAATTGTCGGGCGTGAGCCGCTCGGCGGGCGCGCCCTGCGCTTCGATTTGCTCGACGCGCAGCAGGCGCGTGATCGAGGAGGGCGCCGCCGTATAGATGCGCCCGCGTCGTGCGGATTCGGCGACCGTGATGCCGATGACTTGGCCGTTCGCTGCAATGGCGGGTCCACCGCTAATGCCCGCGAGCGAGCCGCGTAGACCGCCTGTGCGGCCCATCTCCGCCCATGCGAGCACCGGCTCTTCAATGTCGTAGCGGCCGCGTGCGATGAGCGTCTCGCGTCCGATGAGCCGCGAATACGCTTCGCCTGGGCGGCCCTGTGGGAAGCCGACATGGAAGGCGCGCTGCCCGATCTGGAAGCGGCGCTCAGAAGTGTCGATTGCAAGCGAGACCGGCGCGCTGTCGGTTTTCAGGAGCGCGATGTCGGCAAACAGTGCGCGCTTCACGTCGGTGACACGCGCCGCAGCGCCACGCGAGACGATAAGGCCGACGGCTTCACAGCCATCGACGACGTGCCGCGCCGTGAGCCACCAGCCGTCAGGCGAAATAGCAAACGCGCTGCCCATGCCGGAAGCGACTGGGCCAACCTCAACCAGCACAGCCGGATCGTATTGCGATGGCGGCGGGAGGAAAGCGCCGGTCTCCGGCGCATCCGGCAAGGCTTCAGGCGCGTCGTGGCGTTGATCGACCCGGAACAGGACGAACACCAACACCGCGATGACCACGATGTAGAGCAACCAATCCGGGATTAGTCGGATCATGCTTAGCCGATCCGCAGCAACTGCATGTTCGGGTCCGCCACCGCGCCGGCCACGATCAGCGCAAGCCCGATCTTGATGCTCATCAGAAACACGGCGGCGGCGACATCGCCTTCAGCGATGCGGCGCGGCAGGCCGCGCAGGAAAATGTCGGCGAAGCGGAAGGCGAGCAGCTGAATGAGTAGCGTCACAACGCCCCAGATCAGCAGATCGAACAGCCCCATTGCGTGCTCAAGGCAGGAGCCCAGCGGAATGGCGAGGCCGACGATCACGCCGCCATAAGCCAACGCAGCGGAAGGGTTGCCGGCACGGATGAGCGCGAGCTCCTTGTGCGGTGTCATGATCGTGTAGATGAACAACGACACGATGAAGAGGCCGAGCGCGGCGCCCAACTGGATGATGAAATCCGGAAAACCCGCCACGAACGCATTCAGGGGTGCGTTGAAAAAGTCCATGGGTCCCTCGCCAGCCGCGGCCGATCCTATATAGCGCCTGCGCTAGCGGTTCCGGCGCGGGGGCGCAAGCAACGAGGAGCAGACAGGCTATGAGCGAACGTAAAGCGGCATTGGTGACGGGCTCCACGAGCGGCATCGGCTTGGGGATTGCCACCGCGTTCGCTAAAGCTGGCATGGACGTGACGCTCAACGGCTTGGGCGATGCCGCCGAAATCGAGCGGACACGCTCTTCGCTCGAACGTGAGGCAGGCGTCACGGTGCGTTATGACGGCGCGAACCTGATGCAGGCGGAGGCGTGCGCAGGTTTGGTCGAGAGCGCCATTGGCGCATTCGGGCGGCTCGATGTGCTCGTGAACAATGCGGGCATTCAGTTCGTATCGCCGATCGAGGACTTTCCGGTCGAAAAGTACAACGCGATCATCGCGCTCAATTTGTCGTCTGCATTCTTCACGATCCGCGCGGCCATGCGCTCCATGAAGGAGCGCAAGTATGGGCGTATCATCAACATCGCTTCCGCACACGGACACGTCGCCTCGCCGTTCAAGTCGGCTTATGTGGCGGCCAAGCACGGTATCATCGGCTTGACCAAGACAGTCGCCCTCGAAGGCGCGACATTCAACGTGCGCTGCAACGCCATCTCGCCGGGCTATGTGCTGACCAGCCTAGTCGAAGGCCAAATACCGGACACGATGAAGGCGCGTGGCATGACGCGCGAGCAGGTCATCAATGATGTGCTCCTAGCCGCGCAGCCGACGAAGGAGTTTGTGAAGGTCGAGCAGGTGGCCGGCCTCGCGCTGTTCCTTACCACGCCTGCGGCCGATGAAATCAACGGCGCGGCGCTCAACATCGATGGCGGCTGGACGGCGGCGTGAAACGCCACAAGCCGATCTCGCTCGCGTTGCAGGGTGGCGGCGCGCTGGGCGCCTATACGTGGGGCGCGCTCGACCGTCTACTTGAGGACGATCGCATCGAGATCGCGGCCGTTTCCGGTTCCTCCGCCGGCGCTATGTGCGCGGTGGTTCTCGCGGATGGCCTTGAAGAGGGCGGCGCCGAAGGCGCGCGCAAGCAGCTTCGCCAATTCTGGGAGGGCGTTGCGCGCGCCGGCCACGCCAATCCGTATCGCCGCACGCCGACAATGGCGTTTCTCAACGCGTTCATGCCGTGGGCCCACGACAACTACCTCGCTCTTTGGGCCGACCTGGCCAGCCGTTTCAGTTCTCCGTACGATTTCAATCCGCTCAACGTGAACCCGTTGAAGGAGGTTTTGGAGGAGCTGGTTGACTTCGGACGCGTCCGTGCCTGCAGGCATCTCGAGATTTTCATCGGTGCGACGAACGTCGAGACCGGGCGCATCAAAGTGTTCGAACGCGATGAGCTGACGGCGGATCACGTTATGGCGTCAGCTTGCTTGCCTCAGCTCTTTCAGGCCGTCGAGATCGACGGCGCGCCTTACTGGGACGGCGGCTTCACCGGCAATCCGGCGCTCTTTCCGCTCTTCGGTGTAGAGGCAACGCGCGACATCGTCGTTGTTCAGATACATCCGCTTGGACGCGAAGGCGCACCGCGCACGGCGAGCGACATCATCGCGCGCGTCAACGAGATCAACTTCAACGCCAGCCTCCTGTCCGAACTGCGTGCGATCGAGTTCGTTGGCCGTTTGCTGGATCAAAGCAGGCTCCCAGAGGAGCGCTACCGGAAAATGCTGATCCACAATCTAAGTGAAGCCCAGGCGCTGACGCCGCTTGGGTTCGGCGTCGACCTCAACACCGATCTTTCTTTCTTCGAAGATTTGTTCACCACCGGCCGGAAGGCCGCCGATCGCTGGCTCGACGAACATTTCGATGCGCTAGGTGAACGCTCAACGGTCGATCTTGGCGCAATGTTTCGCGAGGCCCCGAAAGCCGTTGGAGCAAAGCCGCTTCGCTAACGCTTCTCTAACCGCATCGACCCAGTCTCGCGAGCAATGCGTCTGCCTATGCTCCTCGCTCTCGTCTTGTTCGCCGCGTTCGCAACGCCAGCGGCGGCCGCTGGCGGCGGCGGTGGCTCCAGCGGCGCCCAACAGCAAGCGCCGGCCACGCGCCAGGAGCGCCTGACATCGGCTGAGACCTATTTACCAATGCCGACGCTTTCGGCGGGGGTCCTGCAGCGTAACGATAACCAAGGCACAATCGTCATCGACATGGGCCTCGACATTCCTGACGCGGATCTACGCCGTCGCGCGCAACTCAACGCGCCGCGCCTTCGTGACGCGCTTCGTACGGCGCTGGCGAACTACTCTTCCACTTACTATCGGGTGCGAACGGCGCCCGATCCGACCGAGCTGACACGTCAGATGCAGGTAGCGGTCAATCGTGTGCTTGGTGCGCAAGGCGCACGTGTGCTGTTGGCGAACATTATCTACCAAGTCCGGCAGAACTGATTCTACGACGCGCGGCAAGCAATCGGCATTATGGGACGGGCCGCGCCAGTCATTGGCGTTGTACGCCAGATTTGGCGGGGTTCGTCACGAGCGATGACCTGATCATTGCCGCCCATGATTTGGCGCTCAACGATGACGAACTTTTCCTCGGCGCAATTGAATCGATAGTGCATGCGTTCGACGTCATATCGAATGACGCGCTGGGTCGTTTCGTCACTGGCGTCCCATAGTTGTTGCCGGCCGTGGCGCACCTGGAGCCAGATATCGGCGAGGTTGTTTTCGCGCGTGATGGTGCGTTGGTTGAAATGCACGGTGCCGCCGTCCGAGGTGCGCAGCACCAACAGCCAATCGGGCATGTTGCGGGTGGTGGCGAGTACGACAGGGCCGTTTCCGCCGTCGGTTTGCGCAGTCGATTGGCCGCCGGCTGGCGCCGGTTGGCCGCAGGCGGCGAGAGCGAAAAGGCAGAGTGTAGCGGCGAGTTTGCGCATCGGGACGTTCATACGGATGATCTTGGGCGGTGGCGTGGCGGCGGCAAGTCACATCGCCGAGATGCCGCCATCTACCTTCAGCTCTGCGCCCGTCACGAAGCGGCTTTCGTCTGAGAGGAGGTAGATCGCCGCCGCCGCGATCTCCTCAGGCTTGCCGATGCGGCCCATCGGCACCTGACGGCCGAGCTTCGCCTCGGCTTCGTCCTTGCCGAACATGTTGCGGATTGGGTCGAGGATCGGCGTGTCGATGAAGGTCGGGTGGATCGAGTTGGAGCGGACGTCCAAGCCCTTTTTGGCGCAATAGAGCGCGATGTTTTTCGAGAGCAGCCAGACCGCGGCTTTGCTGGCGTTGTAGCCGGGTGAGGTGTGGTTCGCGATCAGGCCGGCGATCGAGCTGATGTTCACGATCGAGCCCGGCTGGTTCTTCGCCAGGTACTTGATGCCGTGCTTCGCGCCGAGGAAGACCGAGTCGACGTTCACGCTCATCAAGCGGCGGAATCCTTCGAGCGAAAGCTCTTCGACGCTGCCTTCACGCGATGAGATGCCAGCATTGTTCACGAGGCCGGAGATGCCGCCCATGTCGGCGTTGGCGCGCTCAAGTGCGGCGATCCATTGTTCTTCGTTCGTGACATCGAGCGCGTAGGCGAACGCGGTGTTGGCGCCGTACGCAGCGTTGATCTCCGCCGCCACCTTCTCGGCGCCAGCCGCGTTCACGTCGGTGATCGCGACCTTCGCGCCTTCGGCCGCTAGACCTTTCGCCATCGCCGCGCCCAGGCCTTGCGCCGCGCCGGTGATGAACACCTTCTTGCCTGCAACTCGTCCGGGCATCGCGTCCTCCATCGATGCCGCACCATGCGTCGGACCGACGCGCGTTGGAAGCGCGCAAGTAATTCTTGTGCGCGTTCGCGCCGCAGCGACTTCGCGTGCGAACTAAATTACCTTAGAAAAATTATTGAAATTGCCAAACGCTCGCAACTGGCTTTGCGTAACGGGAGTTGGCGATGGAATGGGACGCGCTGCTGCTCTCGCGTTTGCAGTTTGCATTCACGATCGGCTTTCACATCATCTTCCCGGCGTTCACGATCGGGTTGGCGTCCTTCCTTGCTGTGCTCGAGGGGCTTTGGCTCTTCACCAAGCGGCCGCTGTTCAAAAATCTCTACCTCTTCTGGGTCAAAATCTTCGCGCTGTCGTTTGGCATGGGCGTCGTGTCGGGCGTCGTCATGTCCTATCAGTTCGGCACGAACTGGAGCGTGTTCGCAGCGCTGACCGGCAACGTGATTGGGCCATTGCTCGCCTACGAAGTGCTGACCGCGTTTTTCCTCGAAGCGTCTTTCCTCGGCATCATGCTGTTCGGCTGGAAGCGGGTAGGGCCGAAGCTCCACTTCTTCTCGACCTGCATGGTCGCGATCGGGACCTTGATCTCGGCGTTCTGGATCCTGGCGGCCAATTCCTGGATGCAAACGCCGCCGCCCGAGAGCTTCACCATTGCCGCCGACGGCACGATGACAGCGACGAATTTTGCTCTGGTGATCTTCAATCCGTCGCTGCCGTCGCGGTTCGCGCACATGGTGCTGGCTGCATATTTGACAACGGCGATGGTCGTTGCCGGCGCTTCGGCGTTCGCGCTGCTCAAGCAGCGGGCGATTGCGGAGAGCCGTGTGGCGCTGCGCATGGCGGTGCTCATGATGGCGCTGGTGACGCCGGTGCAGATCATGGCGGGCCACGAGAGCGGCATCGTCGCGGGTGAGCACCAGCCGGCGAAGGTGGCGGCGCTTGAAGGCTGGTGGTCGACGCGCACGCAGCAACCGACGGTGCTGATCGGCTGGCCGGATGAGGAAGCCGAGCGCAACCATTTCGAGTTGGCTGTGCCTGGCTTGGGTTCTGCGGTGAACAATGCCGGGCCTGAAGATGTGTTGCCTGGCCTCGATCAGTTCGCGGAGGAGGATCGGCCGCCGGTTTGGATCACGTTCTGGGCGTTCCGCGTGATGGTCGGCATGGGCATGGTGATGCTTGTGCTTGGGATTTGGGGCGCAGGCGCTTGGGCGCTGAAGCGGCTTGATGCAGCGACTTGGTATCACCGCGCGCTCGTGCTGGCGGCGCCGAGTGGGTTCGTCGCTGTGCTGTCCGGATGGATCACGGCTGAGGTCGGACGACAGCCTTATGTCGTCTACGGCGTGCTGCGCACGGCGGATGCGGTGTCGCCGGTGCCTGCGGCGTCTGTGGCGACATCGCTGCTCTTCTTCATCGTTGTCTATTCGATCGTGTTCAGCGCGGGCGCGCTTTACATACTGCGTCTGATCGCGAAGGGGCCGGAGAGCGACGAGCCCGTGCCGCAATCGGATCAGCCGCCCGGCACGCCGCTTGGCGCTGCGATCAAGGAGGCATGAGCGATGTTCGGGCTCGAGCTTTCGATGATCTGGGCGGTGCTGATCGCTGTCGCCGTCTTCCTCTATGTGGCGCTCGACGGCTTCGATCTTGGCGTCGGCATTCTTTTCCCGTTCGCCAAGGACGCGCGCGAGCGCGACCAGATGCAGGCGGCGATCGCGCCGGTTTGGGACGGCAACGAGACGTGGCTGGTGCTCGGCGGCGGCGGTTTGTTCGCGGCGTTTCCGAAGGCGTACGCGACATTGATGCCGGCTCTTTACCTGCCGATTTTCCTGATGCTGCTGGCTTTGATCTTTCGCGGCGTGGCGTTCGAGTTTCGTCATCACGGGCGCGGTGCGGGTAAGCGGTGGTGGACGATTGCGTTCGCGGGCGGTTCGATCGTTGCGGCGATTGCGCAGGGGCTGGTGCTCGGCGGCTTCATTCAGGGCGTGGTGATCCGTGACGGCGCGTTCGCGGGCGGGCCGCTCGATTGGCTGACGCCGTTTTCGTTGCTGGTGGCGGCATCGCTGGTTGCGGGATACGCGCTGCTTGGCGGGTGCTGGCTCGTGTTCAAGGCGCAGGGCGAGCTCTATGAGCGCGCGCGTGGTTGGGTGAAGCAGCTTGCGGTGCTGACGGCGTTGGCAATGGGCGCCGTCAGCTTGGCGACGCTGGGCGTTGACCCGCGCGTGACCGCGCGCTGGGGGCTGACGATGACGAGCGTCGATTGGCCGAGCTTCATCAAGCTTGCGCCGTTGCCGCTGGCGGCGGGCGCGATTTGCTTTGCGTTGTGGACGCGCTGGAAGGGCGAGCCGCTGATTGCGCCTTATCTGCTGGCGGTTGGCTTGTTTGCGATCGGCTATCTGGGCCTCGCAGTTTCGCTCTGGCCCTACATCGTGCCGTTCGCGATGACGCCGGCGCAGGCGGCGGCCGCGGACAACGCGCTGCAGCTGATGCTCTACGGCGCGTTGCCGATGCTGCCGATCATCCTGGGTTACACGGCCTATGTGTATTGGATATTCCGCGCCAAGGTGGGCGACGATGCCTATCATTGAGGGGCCGCCGGAAGAGGGCGAAGCAAAGAGACCGCTCGGCAAGAAGCTAGTCTGGTTCGTGGCGCTTTGGTTTGGCGGGCTGATTGCGGTTGCGGCGGTTGCGTATTCGCTACGGGCGCTGATCCTCTGATTATTTGATCGCGGTGATTTCGCGGAAGGCTTCGTCCATGAAGTGGGCGAGGGCGACGTCCTTATCGCTGACGCCGCCGGCGTCGTGGGTGGCGAGCGTGACTTCGACGCGATTGTAGACGTTGAACCATTCGGGATGGTGGTCGTTTCGTTCGGCGTAGAGCGCGACGCGGCTCATGAAGCCGAAGGCGGCGTTGAAATCCTTGAAGCGAAATTCCTTCTCGATGGCGTCGCGATCCTCGACGGCGCGCCAGCCTTCGAGACGTTGCAGGGCCGCGGCGGCGCCGATCTTTGTGGTGGGCATGGAGTGCTCCTTCACGATCAACATAGGGCGCAGGTGTTCGCTTCGCCAACGCGCGCGCCGGCGGCTCAAAGAGAGGGCGGGAACGCACTTCAGCGTCCGGCGTGATGGAAGGGAAGAGAAACGGACATCGTCCGCGCGTTCCCGTGCGTGATTTAACACCAGCTTCGTTGGGGAGGATCTCGACTTGGATCCGGACAACGAGCGCCAGCGGCGAGCAGGGAGTCCGTCTCTCCTGGACCTGCCGGTTTCACGATCCCCGACAGCAACGTTCTCGCTTCACTCACATTCCGCTTCGTCTTCTGGGTCGGAATTCCTGGAGACCCCTCCGTGATGCGGAACGGGAAGAGTATCGCACGATGTGAAACCGGTCGGATTGATTTGTGCGAGAGCCGTTCGTTTCAACGCATTGCGCCAGAAAGTGTTGGATAGAGCGAGCGCGCATCCGCCAAAACAAAACCGCCGGCGCTTTCACGCCGGCGGTTCGTTTGGTTCGGTTGCTGCCGCTTAGTTGTGCGGCGGCTCCATCGGAGTGGGCTCGTGGCCGGTGACCACTTGGCCTTTGCCGAGTTTCGAGTTCCAGATGCCATAGAGGAAGTAGAGCACTACGGCGATGATCAGGAAGTAGAAGAAGAAGACCTGAACCTTCACTTCCACCCGCGTGATCAGGAACGCGCAGGAAAGAATTCCGAGGATCGGTGTGATCGGATAGAACGGCACGGTGAAGCCGCGCTTCAGATCAGGACGCGTGCGCCGCAGCCAGATCACCGCCAAGCAGACGATGGCGAAGGCCGCGAGCGTGCCGACCGAAGTGAGGTCACCCAACACGTTGATATCGAAGAAGGCCGCCGCAGCCGCGCAAACGACACCGGTGATGATCGTGTTGATCC
>CADEDT010000107.1 GCA_902826145.1 uncultured Caulobacteraceae bacterium | reverse complement strand
CAGGGCATGACGGCGGACGATATCAAGCAATACATCCGCTACATCGCCGACTGGCGCTTGGGTCAGCTTGGCCTGCCGAAAATCTACGGCGTCACCGAGCACCCGATCCCCTGGCTGACCGCGATCCTCAACGGCGTCGAACACGCCAACTTCTTCGAAGCGCGCGCGACCGAATATTCGAAGGCCGCCACGAAGGGCGATTGGCACGGAGACGCCGGTGTCTGGTCGAACTTCGAGCAGATGATGGAGAAGCGGAAGACGGGAACGGCGAACTAAAGCGTTAGGCGCTCAGTTTGTCTCGAAGTGCGGCGCGTTCACGCGCGCCGACACCGATATCCTGCTCCAGATAGTTCAGCACTGAACCGCGCCCTGCTTCGATCGCATTGATCGCGGCATGGAGATAACCGACCTCGACGCCGAGCATCGGCTTCAGCGCTTCGGGATCGAGTTTGCGCGCGAGGCGCTCTTCCATGCGCGCTTGAATCTTCGGCATGCGCTTTTCAAGATCGACGGCGGCGTTGGTGAATTCGTAGTCCGCGAACACCGTTTCCTTGTCGACGTCGAGCGCGAACAGCGTGAGTGCACAACCGATGCCGGTGCGGTCCTTGCCGGCGGCGCAGTGAATGACGCCAGCGCCGCCCTGCCCGAGTTCGGAAAACCAATCGCGATAGAGCCTGATGAGGCGCGGATCGAACGGGATCTCGCGGTAGAGGCTCGTCATGTAGCCGCGCGTGGCTTGAGGCGACAGATCGCTCTGAAGTAACGCAACCAGGTGCGGCGGCAGCGAGACGCCCGTCGCGCCTTCATCGTTGAAGATCGTGCGGCACTGCTCACCCGGCCAGCGGTTCGGTTCGTGCGAACGCTCTTCGGGACGACGGAGATCGACGAGGAATTTGATGTCCATCGCGTCGAGACGCGCGATGTCGGCGTCCGACGCGTCGTTAAACGCAGCCGAGCGGAAGAGCTTGCCGCGCACAATCTTCGCGCCATCGGTGGTTTCCCAACCGCCGAAATCACGGAAATTCAGGACGCGCTCGAAATCCACCAGCCTGTCGTGCATGCTCGCTAAATGGCGCGAGAAGCCCCGAACGTCAAAGTGCGATTGCCGTCGCGGTCAGTGTCCATCCGCCGCAGCGGTCGAACCGACACGCAACGGATGCGCGATGCGGCGGACCAGCGGCTCCAGTATGTTGGAGTAATCGTCGGTCCAGGCGCGCGCGGGCGGCGGATCGGAATAGCGCCACTGCCCGTCCGCCATCAGCGGCGCGAGCGCTTCGCGCGTGCGGGCGATGGCCACGACCTGCGAGCCGAAGTTCGCGTAAGTGCGCTCTTCCGGCAGATAGAGACGCTCGATCACAACCGCGCCAGCGGCAAGCGCCGCGCGTGCAGCGACTTCGGCCATCGCGAGATTGCGGTTCGAGACGTGCACGAGGACGACGCCATCTTCATCGACGCTGTCGAGATAGAGCTGCATGGCTTCGCGGGTGATCAGGTGTGTAGGCACAGCGTCCGACGAGAACGCGTCCGCGAGGACCAAATCGTATGCGCCGCGCGGTTGCTTCGCGAGTTCCAGGCGCGCGTCGCCCACAATCACCGGCGCATCCGGCGTGCAAGACGATAGGAATGTGAAGAGACGCTGATCCTGCGCCACTTGCACAACCAACGGGTCGATCTCGTAATAGGTCCAATGCTGACCGGCGCGCGCGTGGCACGCCATCGCGCCAGCGCCAAGCCCAAGGATCGCGACGCGATTGATGCGACCTGCGGCGTTGAGCTCGTTCATGGCCGAGCCGATCGGCGTCAGCGGACCGTAATAGCCCGTCGGCGTATTGACGCTCGCGGGATTGAGGCTCTGCACACCGTGCAACGTGGTGCCATGCGCGAAACGGCGCCATTGGCCATCATCGGTATCCATCACACGCACCGCGCCGTAGAAGCTGCGGTCGGCGAAGAGAACGCCCTGATGCTGGATCGTCGCGCCCATCGTTATGATCGCGGCGCAGGCAAGCGTCATCAGCACGCGGCTATCGCGCGCGACGATGATGGCCGACAGGCCAGCGACCAAACCTGCAATGACAAACCGGCCGTTGAATAGATCCAGCGCGGCGAACGCGGCGGCGAGCAGCGTGATCGCGAGGCACGAGCCAAAGATGATGAGCATCGGGCGCGAAAGCGTCTTGCCACCCGGCAGCGCGAGCAAGCTTAGTGCAACGGCGATGGGCCATTCGAGCACGCTGTCGAACACGATGGGCGCGGCGAGCGCGGCGAGCGCGCCGCCGCAAACACCGCCGAGTGACATCCAGAGATAGAAGTCGGTCAAGCGGCCGGCGTCTGGACGCGCGTCGTACAGCGCACGGCAACAGACGTAAGTGCCGAGCCAGAGCGTGCCGAGCACAGCGATCGAAAGCAGGCGATAGTCCCCTGCCGTCCAACCGATAACCAGCGTCACCGCCGCGAGCGCCGGCATCACCAACGTGGAGATACGCGCGGGCACCCAGGTGCGCTGCGTGAAGGCGAGGATGAACGCTGAGAGATAAAGCGCGAGCGGAATAACCCAGAGCAGCGGCGCCGAGGCGACGTCCGTTGTGATGTGGGTCGTTGCCGAAACAAGCAGCGCCGACGGCAGCAAGCCGAGCACCGCCCACTTGCCGCGCTCACGCCAACTCGTCGTTGCGGTCGCGATGGCTTTCGCTGGTGCACGCGCGGCGGGCCCGACGCGCCAAACGAGATAGGCGCAGCCCATGATGGCGACGCCGAGCAGTGCGAAACCGACTGACCACGCGATTGATTGCGCGTGGGCGCCAAGCTGCGGTTCAAGCACAAGCGGAAATGCCAGGAGCGCGGCTAAGCTTCCGGCGTTGCTCGCGCCATAGAGATAGTACGGGTCGCCGGCGTCCGCGCGGCCGGTGCGCGCAAACCATGACTGCAACAGCGGGGCAGTCGCGGACACAGCCGCGAACGGCGCGCCGACGGATGCAGCAAACAAGGCGATCAGCCAAAAGCCTTGCCCGGACTCCGGTGGCGCTTCAAAGCCGCTGGCGACAGCAACGGGCAAGAAGAAGCCAGCGAGCAAAAGCACGCACGCGTGAATGCCGATCTGACGCGGCAAGCTGAGGCGTGAGGTTAGGAAGTGTGCGTAGGAATAACCAGCGAGCAACGCGCCTTGGAAAAAAACAAGCGCAACTGTCCACACCGCCGCGCCGCCGCCTACACGCGGCAGCACCATCTTTGCGAACATCGGCTGCAGCGAAAACACCAAAGCCGCCGAGAGCAGCATCGCCCCGCCAAACGCCCAGGGCGCAATGTCGCGCACCCACGGGCGAGCGGACGTTTGGGTTTCATTAACGAGTGCGGCCGTGTCATCGGTCATGCGCGATCCCTCAAGGGGGCGCAGGCTAAGGGCGCACAGCTAACGGCGCGCTAACTTCAGCGGAACGGAGGCTCATCTAGCGCGCGGAGTTTGCGGCTGTGCAGCCGATCGCGGTTCTTCTTCAGAAGCGCGATGGTCTCAAGCCCGATGCGCAGGTGCGCGCCTACAGCGCTGTCGTAGAAGCGGTCCGCTACGCCTGGCAGCTTGATCTCGCCATGCGCGGGCTTGTCTGAGATGCAGAGGAGCACGCCATAAGGCACACGCATGCGGAAGCCTTGCGTGGCGATACACGCGCTTTCCATATCGACGGCAATCGCCCGCGACTGCGATAGGAGTTGACGCTCTTGGCTGTAGTTGAGCTCCCAGTTGCGGTCCGCGTAGGACACGACGGTGCCGGTGCGCAGGCGGCGGCGTAGATCTTCATTGTCGCCGGAGACCGCTGTCGCCGCCTGCTGAAGTGCGATCTGCACCTCGGCGATCGCAGGGATCGGTACTTCGAGCGGCACGCGATCGTCTAGAATTTTGTCACGACGCAAGTACGCGTGTGCGAGCACGTAGTCGCCGATGCGTTGCGTGTGGCGCAAACCGCCGCAATGGCCGATCATCAACCAGCAATGCGGACGCAAAACTGCGAGGTGATCGGTGATCGTCTTGGCGTTCGATGGGCCAACGCCGATATTGATCAGCGTAACGCCGTCGTTGTCTGGGGTCGTCAGATGGTACGCCGGCATCTGATACTTGCGCCACGGCGCGCCAAGCGCCTTGAGCTCGGCATCCTTGTCCCCTGCTTCGATACGCACTTGCCCCGGACATGAGAGCGCCCAGCCCTTTGGGCCGTTGCTCACTCCTGCAGCCGCCCAGCGCACGAACTCGTCGACGTAACGCTGGTAGTTCGTGAACAGTATCCATGGCTGCACGTCTGACCACGGCGCGCCCGTGTAGTGCTCGATGCGTTTCAGCGAATAATCCGTGCGCGGCGCGTCAAACAGCGCGAGCGGCCTCGAGCCATCAAGGCGTTCGATGCGCAAGCCATCCACCACGGCGTCGCCAACTTGCGTCAGACGAGGATTCGGAAAGTACCGAGCGAGCTCTTCCGCAGGCACATTCTCGAAAGCAGCTGCGCCGGCCGCGTCGAGGACGAACGAGTACGGAATTTCATTGTCGCTGACGCGCACACTAAGCTCCGCGCCGTAGTCATCGACAAGCAACTTCAGCTGCTCGATCAGATACGGGCGGAAGTACTTCGGCTGTGTAATGGAAACGACATATTCGCCAGGCCAGGTGAGCTGGCCGTAAGCGCGCGGGAGCCGAGGCGCCGGTGCGCCGGGCAAATAGGTGACCCGCAATTCCGGGTATCGGAAGAGCGCCCGCTCCTCCATCGTCGGCGGCGTGCCCTTCTCGGCAAAGCGACGAATGGATTCTATCAGCGCGGTTGCTGCGCGATTGTGCAGAAATTCAAGACGATCGACGGCTTCAGCCGGCGTTTTCGGATCTTCCATCGCGGGAGTGTCCCGCGATGGGCGCCTACGTCAAGAGGCGATCAAGAAACGCGCGGAATCGGATCGACCAGACGCGAGCGGCGATAAGCATTGTGCGACATGCGAATTTGGTTCTGAAACAAGAAGCCAAGCGGCGCGCGATGCTTGTAGACCGTTTCCGCCATAATGATGCTCGTGCCGGGCACCATCATGCGGCTGTCGAGACCAGTCACATTCGTGCCTGCCTGGCGTCCGGACATGCCGCCGTGACCTTCGCTCCAAACGACTCGCGCCGTCGAGGCATTCACGATGCTTACGCTCGTAATGCGCATCTCCATGTCGGCTGGATTGTTCGGGTACATAAGGATTTCCAAAGCATCCCAAATGCCGCTGATTTCGGCGTTCGAGACTTCGGTGTCGCGCGCGATGATGTCAGCCATCGACGCGGCAACGTTCTGAGCCCGCTTGTTGGCGCCCATGACATCGATCAGATCGACCGAACCAAGCAGCAGCGGCACCATCAAGAGCGGCGCGATGATCGCGAACTCAAGCGCCGCAACGCCGCGCTTTTCAGCGCCGAACCGGCGAAAATGAGAGAGAAGCTTCTTCATCATTGGTAGGGCTCGTTACGGAACATCATCGTGGACACGAGAATTCTCTGGCCTCCGCCGACGTTCTGAAAGACCGGCTCGAGCAGCGGCGTCATGATCCGCCAGCGGTAGTAAGCACGCACAACCACGATGTCAGACGGTGCGCCGGGCGTGTAGCCCATACCGACCGGCTGAAATTGGTTGTCTTGGATCGGACCCTCGTTGTTGTTGTTGGCATCCACAAACGAGTTGAAGCGGTCGACGTCCAAAAATAGGTTCGCGTCGCAGGTCATGACGATGAAGCTATTGAGCTGACTGCAAAGCTGCGTGCGGATCTCGCCTTGGCTCACGCCACCCATCTGAGCTCGGCCGGTGCGTATCTGGCGAGCGGTCTCCGAAACGGCGAAATCGAGACTTGTTTGCGCAAAGCCGATCATTGCGACCTCGGCCAGGCCGAACGTCAGCAGAAAGAACGGCAAGATGACCATGGCGAATTCGATCGCCGCGGATCCGCGTCGAGCGCGGCCGAACCGGCGCAAACTCTTCATTTTCAAAAGCGCGCGCGTGAACATACCGCCTCCGGAACGGCGATATTACACTCCTAGTGGCTGATTTTCCGTCAAACGACGAAGTAAACGCCGATTAACGGCGGCTGGCCGCGGCTGTGGCGGCGCGCGATGTGATCTGCTCGTTTACAGACTGAGATGAAGCGCCGTCGCCAATGTCCGGACGTGGACGGCACAGCGGCGTGCATTCAAGACGCGCTGTCTCGACGCCGCGTGTGATCATTACGACATCGGTTTCGTCCGGCGTTACCACGACGCGGCCGGAATAAAGCACGCGGCCGTTGGCCCCGACGACGACGAGGTTCGTCGACCCGTAGGAACGGCCAGTCACGAACAAGAACATGTCATTCTGAACGGAGACGCCGGCGATCGATGGGTTGCCAATCGCAATCCCCTCCGCGGCTTCCGAAAGGCGGATCGGAAAGGCCTGATCCAGCGCCACGCGAACGTCACGGGCCGAAGCGGGCGTGGCGAGCATGAAAACAGCAGCCACGGCGGCAACAAGCGGACGCAGAACGCGCATTGGCGTTTCCTTCTCTATCTCTTGTCATACTGGCTACGCCGCAATGGTTTCGGCTTCGCTAAGAAACGTACGCGCACGCGACGGATGACAAAGCAGCAAGCACGCTCGAAACCCAGATGCTGTTAACTCAATCTTTGCCCTTTGCGTTGGCGGTAAAATTAACTTCGCTCCCGTAATGTTCGTGAGCGCTTGGGAAGGGTGTCGGGTGCGACGCTTGACCGGGCCGGTGAAAGAGCACTCGACAAACGGAGCTATTATTATGTTGAAGCGTTTCCTGAAGAACGAAGACGGCGCCACCGCGATTGAATACGGCCTGATCGCCGCCCTCATCGGCGTCGCCATCATCGTCGCCGTCACGTCGGTTGGTACGGGCCTGAACGGCACGTTCAACGACGTCGCCGCGAAACTCGGCTAATTGAACGATTGCGTGACGAGCGCGGCCCTCGGCCGCGCTCGAAGCGTCCTTGTTTCCCCTCTCAAAACGCCGCCCCTCGGGCGGCGTTTTTCTTTTTTAAATCTTTCTTGACGCGGCACACCGCAATGTAGCCGCAGATGTTCGAACTATTCGCGCTCGCGGCCTTCGCAGGCTTACTGGTCTACGCCGCCTGCTCCGACATGGCGCGATTGATCATCCCAAACTGGGTGTCGATTGCGCTCGTTGCGATCTATCCAATCGCCGCCCTGATCGCCGGCGCACCCCTGATGGACATCGGCCTTCACATCCTGTTTGGCCTTGGCGTCCTCGCGATCGGCTTTGTGCTCTTCCAGTTCAACGTTCTTGGCGGCGGCGATGCAAAACTGCTCGCGGCCGCGTCTGTCTGGACGGGTCTTGCGGCCATCGTCCCATTCGTCGTCTGGACGGCAGTCGCGGGAGGCGTGCTTGCGCTCGCGCTGTTAACCGCTCGTCAACTTATGCCGGCCGGGACGTATCCCGCGCTCGTTGATCACCTTCTGAAAAAGCAAAACGGAATCCCCTACGGCGTGGCGATCATGATCGGCGGGCTGCTGGCGATTCCATCCCTTCCATACGTGTCAAGCCCGTTAACCCTGTTTTAGTCGCACCATGGTCTGTTCGCCAATGGTGCTTCGGGGACTAACGCGCGGGGAGTTGAACATATGTCAGCGCGCCAGCTGATCGTTTTGGTTGTCGCCGCGATTGCCGCGGTCGGCGCACTTCTTCTCATCCGCAGCCTCGGCTCAGGTCAGGCAGAGCAGACGACCGCCGAAGCCGAGCAGATAGCCGGCGAGCAAGTGCTTGTCGCTGCGCGCGATATCCCGCAAGGCGCCGCGCTGGCGCCGAGTGACCTCGCGGTTGCTCTTTTTCCCACGAGCTCTGTCTCTCCGAGCTTCGTGCGCGTGAGCCAGCAGCCGTCCGCACAAGCCGATTTCGTCGGCGGCGTGACGCGCCGCGCTTTTGTTCAGGGCGAACCGATCTCGGCAACCGCCGTCGTGCAGCCTGAAGGTCGCGGCTTCCTGGCTGCGCAACTTGAACCCGGCTTCCGCGCAGTGGCCATCGAAATTGAAGCGATTACGGCCGCCGGCGGGTTCATCCAGCCGAACGACCATGTCGACGTCATCGTCACCTCGACCATCGACAATCGCGATGGCGGCGGCGAGCAGGTCCGCAGCGACATCGTGTTGCGCGACGTGCGCGTTCTGGCCCTCGGCGACAAAACCCAAACACAAGCGTCCGGCGAGGCCCCCGAGATTGTTGAGGCTGGTGTCGCCGTTCTCGAACTCACCGCAGAAGACGCGCGCATTCTCGCGCTCGCCGACGAGATGGGGCGGCTCAGCCTCGCTCTTCGCGGCGTGCAGGCTGAAACGGTCGGAATGGAAACGCCCGGGGGCAGCGGGCGACAACTTAGCCAGCAATCAGGCGGCGTACGCATCCACGCGTACGGCGCCGTAGCCGGGGGCAATTAATGAGCGCCGGGAAATCGCTTCGCGTCTCGCTCGCCACTGCCCTATCGGCAGCGGTCGCGTTTACGCCAACCTACGCGGCGGCTCAGGTAGAGCCACCGGACGCGCGCACTGTGCGCATCACCAACGGCGGCGGTTCGCACTCCGCTTCGCTGGTGTTGCCGTTCGGCAAGTCGGCGATCATCGACTTGCCCGCCGACGCGCGCGACATACTCATCTCCAATCCATCGATCGCTGATGCCACGGTTCGCACTGCGCGCCGCGCGTACGTGATCGGCCGCCAACTCGGGCAAACGAACATCTTCTTCTTCGATGCCCAGGGCCGCCAGATCGCCAACGTCGAGATCCGCGTTGAACCAGACGTTCAGCCACTGAACGAGATCTTGCGCCGCCATTCCAACGAGTCGCAAGTGCGCGCCGAGGCGGTAAATGGCGCTATCGTTCTTTCTGGTTCAGTTCGCAGCGCGGCCGAGGCCGACCGTGCACGTCAGATTGCTGCGCAATTCCTGCAAACGACTGGCGCGACAGCCGGCGGGACGGCCGGGCCGGACCGGGTCGTAAATCTGATTCAAGTGCAGGGCAGCGAACAAGTCATGGTTCGCGTTCGCGTTGTTGAGATGAGCCGCACGCTGGTGCGTCAGCTCGGCATCAACGCAAGCTACGATCAGATGATCAATCAGCTGATCGGCGACGACGACTTCCTCAATCTCGCGACCCAGAACGGCTTCTCGATCAACGGCGCATTGCTGGGCGGTCTCACGTCGACTGGCGGCATCGTCGACAACATTCTGCGCCCGAACAGCCTCACCTACCCGAATAGCACGGTCGATCCGACCATTGGTACCGGCGACGCGGGCGTCGGCGGCTATGAATTCGACCCGACGACGAACCCGGCGACCGAGACGTTTGGCCCCGCTCACGTTGAGAGCGCGCGTCGCGCGGACGCGACCATCGAAGCATTCGAACGTGCGGGTCTCCTGCGTGTGCTCGCCGAACCGAACCTCACCGCGATCTCGGGTGAAGCGGCACGTTTCCTCGCGGGCGGCGAATTCCCGGTGCCGGTGAACAGCGACGACGGCCAGATATCCGTCGAGTTCAAGCCATTCGGTGTTGGCCTCGCCTTCACGCCCGTCGTCATGTCGGGCGGGCGCATGTCGTTGAAAATCGCGACCGAAGTGAGCGAGCTCACCAGCGAAGGCGCGATCTCCACCGGCGATACGCCGATCCGGAACGACGACGGCACGACGACCGTCATTCGCGGCATCACCATCCCTGCGCTGCAGGTGCGGCGCGCCGAAACAACGGTCGAGATGTCGTCAGGCAGCTCGATCGTGATGGCGGGCCTTATTCAGGAGCGCACACGTCACGCGCTTGAAGGTGTTCCGGGTGTCATGAACACGCCGATCATCGGCTCCCTCTTCCGTTCGCGTGACTTCATCAACAACGAAACCGAGCTTGTCATCATCGTGACGCCGTACCTGGTGCGGCCAACAGATCCCGACAATCTGCGCACTCCGGCAGACGGCTTCATGAACCCGAGCGAAGGCGACAGCCTGCTGACCGGGCGCCTGAACGCGCTCTATCGCCCGTCGCGCTCAGAACGCGAGCGCGCCGAACAAACCAGCCTGCAAGGCCCGCACGGCCACGTGATCGAATGAGGCACGCTATGAAATCCCGCCTGTCCCTCCTTCTGCTTGGCGCAACCGCGCTAACTGCGTGCGCCGGCGTACCCAAGCCGGACATCACCAATCCAACGCCGAGCTACACGGATCGCTATCGACCCACGGCCGAAGCGACGATCCAAAGGATCGAGATCGTTGTTGAGCCGGGCCAAATGCAACTTGGCAGCGGCGAACGCGCGCGGCTCAACGCATTCGCCAACGACTACTTGCGCTACGGTCATGGCGCGCTTGTTCTCGAAACGCCCTCGGGCGCATCGAACTCGGACTCCGCCTCTGTCGTCGCGGCAGATGCGCGACGCGCCCTCGCGGAAGCTGGCGTCTCGTACGCGGCAATCGCGGGTGGGACACGCGAAGTCTCCGGCGAAGCCGCGCCAATCCTCGTGAGCTTCAATCGCTACGAAGCACACGCACAGGAATGCGCGCCGCTGTGGCAACAGGATCTGGCGCACCAAAGCAACAACCAACCGTGGCTCAGCTTCGGCTGCGCCACCAACGCCAATCTGGCTGCGCTTGTTGAGGATCCGGCCGACCTGCTGCACCCGCGCGACGAAGACCCGCGCGACTCCGGCCGCCGCGATACTGTCATGAACGCTTATCGCCAGGGCGAGCAGACGCACGCCGAACGCAGCAACGAAGAACGCATCCAAATCAGCAACGCGGTGCAATAGGGCTTGAGCAACATGAGCAACCCGGATCCCGCCTGGAGCCTCGGCGCCGACGACGACTTTGTCCTCGAGGACGATGACACGTTCGGCTTGGGCGATCTCGAGGGCGGCGGTGAACTACCGCCCTTCGATGAAGCCGAAGCCCCCCTCGTCGCGAACGCGCCCACGCCTGAACTCGCTGGCGACGATCCGTTTGGCTTGAGTCCAGCTGTTCCACTGACACACGTAGCGCCAGCGACACCCATCATGCCGCGCGAAGATACGCGGCTTACCGAGCAACCGGTGCCGCGGATCACGATTCACGCCGCCTGCGATCGGCACGAGATCTCCGACATCGTTTCCGGTATCTCTGCGGACCGTCGCATGGCGCGCGCGGAAATCACAGTGGAAGCTGGCGGACTTGAAGCCGCAATCACGCGCTTCGCGGCGCAAGCTAGCCCGAATCTGCTGATCATCGACACGCTGCTGCAGGGTCAGCAGATGTTGCATACGCTCGATCGCCTCGCACAGGTCATCGAGGAAGGCACTAAGGTCGTCATCATCGGCGCGGTAAACGATATCGCCCTCTTCCGCGAACTGATGGCGCGCGGCGTGAGCGAGTATATCGTACCGCCGATGCAGCCGCTGGACCTGATCCGGACGGTTTGCAGCCTCTACGTCAATCCGGACAAGCCGTTCGCGGGCCGTGTCATCTCGGTGATCGGCGCACGTGGCGGCATTGGCGCCTCGACGATCGCGCACAACATCGCCTGGTCGATCGCTGAACGCCAGGACGCCGGCGCTACGCTGCTCGATCTCGACCTTTCTTTCGGCACGGCCGCGCTCGACTTCAACCAGGACCCGCCGCAATCGATCGCGGATGCTTTGATGGCGCCCGATCGCGTTGACGACGTGTTCCTTGAGCGTGTCACAACCAAGCAGACGCAGCGGCTGCAGATGCTGACGGCACCGGCAACGTTGGAACGCGAGTTCGAGCTCGACCCGCAATCCTACGAGATGGTGATTGAGCGCGTTCGCCGCACCAGCCCGTTCGTCGTGCTCGATCTTCCGCACGTCTGGACGTCGTGGGTGAAACACACCCTCCTCGCCGCTGACGATGCAATTATCGTCGCCGGGCCGGACCTGGCTTCGCTGCGCAATACCAAGAACATCATCGACCTGTTGAAGTCGATGCGTCCGTACGACTCGCCGCCTGCGGTGGTGCTGTCGATGGTGGGCGTGCCGAAGCGACCGGAAATTCCGTTCAAGGACTTCGCGGAAGCGCTAGGCGCTGACCCGGTCGCGTCCATTCCGTTCGACCCGCAACTTTTTGGTATGGCCGCCAACAACGGCCAGATGATTGGCGA
>CADEDT010000106.1 GCA_902826145.1 uncultured Caulobacteraceae bacterium | reverse complement strand
TAGCCTGGTCTTGGGCGGTTTGGCTGTTCACGGCTTGGCGAGCAATGGCGCTCACTTCCGCTTCGGCCGCAGCGAGTGTTTCAGGCGACTGGCGCTGACCTTCCGCATTGAGTTCGTACCGGGCCTCAGAAACCTGGGCGCCGGTTACGCCCTCGTAGGCGGTGCAGCGGACGGCGGAGAGAAACTCCGAGCTCGTCATCTGCGGCCCGGCCGCCGCGAGGGCGAACGGAACGGCGACCACAGCAGCGGCAGTGGTGGCGATGAGAGCGAAACGCATTTGAAGTCCCTCCAAGTCGAAAACTGGTTACTTTCCAGCCCGTCTCGCTTCTTGGATGCCGCGCCGTGGTCCGGCGGATGCGCCCTTGCTGCGATTTCAGGCTAATATCGATATACGATAAGCCGTATCGACAGTCAATGTGAATTTATCGACATTCGATACGTTGCGTGACCGGGCCGGTTTGCGAGCCGGAATTCAAGCGCTTAGCTAACGGCCGCGATGTCGAACCCGCCCGTCTCCACTCCATGCATCAAGGTCTGTGCCGTCAGCGGCCAGACGGGCATCTGCATCGGATGCGGCCGGACGCTCCAGGAAATCGCCCGCTGGGGCGGCATGGACGAGGCCGAGCGCAAAGCGATCATGGCCGAACTCCCGGCCCGCCAAGCAGCCACGCCAAAGCCCGCTTAAACGAATGCCTCGCGCAACATGTTGAGCGCAATGACCGCCAGCGCGATCGCGAAGGCGCGCTTCAAGGTGAGCTGCGGCAGCCGGTGCGCCAGCCGCGCGCCAATCGGCGCTGTGATGGCCGTAAGCAGCGCTAGAAAGAGGAAGCCAGGCAAGCTGACAAACCCAAGCGACCACGGCGGCAGCCCTTCACGCCCCCATCCAGCGATGACGTAGCCAATCGAAGCCGGTATCGCGATCGCCGCACCGAAGCCCGACGCCGTCGCCACAGCCTGATGAATCGGACGTCCGCACAGCGTCATCACCGTCACGCCAATCGCTCCACCACCAATGCCCATCAAAGCCGAGAGCATGCCTTGTGCGCCCGCGATCAAGGCGCGCGCCAACCCACGCGGCAAATCGGAGAACAACCGAAAGTTCGGACTCGCAAACCCCATCTGCGCAGCGATCAGCAACAGCCCACCACCGAAGATGATCAGCAGCACCTCAGTGTTCGCGAAACCGGCAACGGCAGCGCCTACAATCGCGCCAAGTGAAATCCAGGGCGTCCAAGATTTCAGAACATCGACATCGACGGCGCCAGCCTTCATGTGCGTCGAGAGCGATCGCCAGGATGTTGAGATAATCGTGGAGAGCGACGTACCGATGGCAACATGCATGCGCACGGCCTCATCGACACCCAGCGCGGTGAACACGAAATAAAGCGCCGGCACGATGACGATGCCACCGCCAATGCCGAAAAGACCACCGACAAAACCGGCCGCCAATCCAGCAATAATAAGCCCAACAACGAACCAGATGATCTCGGGGCTCATGCCGCCCGCGCGTGCGCCTGGGTCACTTCCGCCAACGCCGCGCGCACCACTTCAACGCCCGCGCCATGCCGTACGCCCTGCTCCGAAAGCACGCGCCGCCACAAACGCCCACCAGGCTGCGCCGCAAACAAGCCGAGCATATGCCGCGTCATCGCATGCAACGCCACGCCCGCAGCGAGCTGCTGCTCGATATACGGCAGATACGCCTCTACCGCCGCTTCCCGCGATTCACTCGGCGCCGCCTCGCCAAATACACGCGTATCAACATTCATCAGCGTCGCCGGCGTCTGATACGCCGCGCGCCCGAGCATCACGCCATCAAGCCCCACGCTCTCCTCGATCGCATGATCCAGATCGCGCAAGCCGCCATTCAGAATGATCTGCAACCCCGGCCGCGCACGCTTCAGCTCTCGCACCAGCTCATAATCGAGCGGCGGCACGTCGCGGTTTTCCTTTGGCGACAGCCCGCTCAGCCACGCCTTGCGCGCATGCACCGTGAAACTTGTGCAGCCCTCCGCCGCGCACGCGTCCACCAGCGCAAAAAGCGCCTCGCGCGGTTCTTGATCGTCGACACCAATACGCGACTTGATCGTCACCGGGACATCGCGAGCGCCTTCCTGCGCTGCACGCCAAAGCTTCGCCGCCAACTCCGGCTCACGCATCAAGCAAGCGCCAAACCGTCCCGCCTGCACGCGGTCCGAGGGGCAGCCAATGTTCAGATTGATCTCGTCATAGCCAAGCGCCGCCCCGATCCGCGCGGCTTCAGCCATCTTCGCTGGCTCGCTGCCGCCCAGCTGCAACGCCACCGGATGCTCGACATCGGAGAACCCGAGCAACCGCTCGCGGTCGCCATGGATCACCGCATCCGCCGTCAGCATCTCGGTATAGAGCAGCGCCCGCCGCGTCAGCGTGCGGTGGAACGCCCGGCAATGGCGATCCGTCCAATCCATCATCGGCGCAATGGAAAATCGGCGATCGATCTTCATCGCGCCTCACATCCCGTCATCCGGCGTCCGATGCAAGGCTTCGTTACTTGCAGGATGACCCTAGGATCGGCTGTATCGGCCTAGGGGAGACGAACATGCACAATCGCCGCGACGCCTTGCTTGCCATCGCACTGACGGCTGCTTTCGCGGCGCAAGCAGGACCCGCGGCTGCCGTTGCATGGCGCCCCTACCGGCGCAGCATCGTCATCGACGGGGCCGGCGGGCTGATGCTAGGCTACCTTGAGCCAGATGATCCGGCCGTTCCGGGCGAACTCGCCGCCGCGCGTGCTTCAGGCCTCACCGGCGTCGTGCTAACCGTCGCGCCGCAAGGTCAGTTCTGGCTCGACGACGCCGCTTTCCAGCGCACGATCGAGAACATCGACAAGTGGAACGCGATCATCGCGCGCTACCCTGAGCATCTCCTCGCCATCCGCACGGGCGTAGATCTGACCCGCGCCCGCGCCGAGAACAAACTCGGCATCATCTTCACCTTCCAAGGCACAGAGCCGCTCGGCGAGGACCTCGACCGCATCCCGATGTTCCGTGAGCGCGGCATGCGCGTCATCCAACTCACCCACAACCGCCGCAACATTGTCGGCGACGGCTCGACTGAATCAGGCAACGCCGGCCTCAGCAATTACGGTCACCAAGTCGTCGAACGGCTCAACGCCGAACGCATCGTCGTTGATCTCGCGCACGGCTCCGCACGCACCATCACCGAAGGCATCGCCACATCGCGTTCGCCCATGCTGATCAGCCACACCGGCTGCCGCGCGCTTGCCGACCATCCGCGCAATGTCGACGACGCAGCACTCCGCGCACTCGCGGAGAAAGGCGGCGTCGCCGGCATCATCTTCTGGCCGTACCTGCGCGTTGACACACAGCCCATGGCCGAAGACGTGATCGCCCACATTGAGCATGCGGTGAATGTGGCCGGCGAAGACCATGTCGGCCTCGGCACCGATGCCGGCGTCTCGGCGATCGACCGCACGCCGGAATTCGAGGCAGAGAACCGCGAGTGGGTGGCGTACGCCGTCGAGGACGGCATCTTCCAACGCGGCCGGCCGGCTGACCTCTACACCTTCATCCCCGATCTCAACACGCCCGATCGCTTCGATCGCCTCGCCGCCATGCTTAAGCGCCGCGGCCATTCTGATGCACGCATTGCCAAAGTCCTCGGCGGCAACTTCGCGCGCGTCATGACAGAGGTGTGGGGCTAGGCCTACGGCCCGCTCACAATGAAATCGTTGTTTGTGAGCGCGAGGCCTGCCGTGAGTGTGGCGAACTGCACAGCTGCGCCGCCACCGTTGCCGTCCGCATCGAAGAACAAGGCGCCCGTGGTGCTGTTGTAGATGATGCGGTCGTCGGCGTCGGCGGCGGCCGCGCCGATCCGGAACGCGCCGGCGGCAAGCGTGCCGATGGCGAGGCCGGTGAAGATGGCGTTGCTCAGTACGATGGTGTCGTCAACCACCGAGAACCCCACGACGCTGTCGATGTTGCCCCCGCCGAGAGCGGTGCTGAACACGTAGCTGTCCGCGCCGGTCCCGCCTTGCAGCGTGTCTGCGCCCAGCCCACCGTTCAACGTGTCTGCGCCGTCGAGGCCGTAGAGCGTGTTGGCGCCCGAATTGCCGATGATCACGTTGTTCAGCGCGTTGCCGGAGCCGGTGATGTCGGCCGTGCCTGAGAGCGTCAGGTTCTCGAGATTGGCGGTCAAGTTGCGCGTCACTGACGAGATCACTGTGTCGATGCCGCCAGAAGGTGAAGCTTCCGAGGTGACGTCACCGGTATTGTCGACGATGTAGGTGTCGTTGCCGTTGGCGCCGAACATGAGGTCAGCGCCGGCGCCGCCATCCAGCGTATCGTTGCCGTCGAAGCCATAGAGGTTGTTCGTCGACGCGTTGCCGGTCATCACATTGTTCAGCACGTTGCCATAGCCGTATTGCGCTGTGCCGGTGAGCGTCAGGTTTTCGAAATTGGCGTTCAGGTTGCGGTCGATCGAGCTCAACACCGTATCGATGCCGCCGGTTGGCGAACCTTCAACCGTGATGTCGTTGACGTTGTCGACGACATACGTGTCATCGCCATTGGCGCCGAAGAGCGTGTCCGCGCCCGTGCTTCCATCGAGATAGTCATTGCCATCGAAGCCGTAGAGCGTGTTGGCGCCGGTATTGCCGGTGATCACGTTGTTCAGCGTGTTGCCCGAGCCGGTGAGCCCGGCAGCACCAGTGAGCGTGAGGTTCTCGATGTTGGCGGTGAGATTGCGGTTCACCGACGAGAACACCGTGTCCGTGCCGCCAAGCGCGGACACTTCCGATGTCACGTCGCCAGTATTGTCGACATAATAGATGTCATTACCGTTGCCGCCGAACATCTGATCCGCGCCCGCGCCACCATCGAGTGTGTCGGCGCCGTCAAACCCATAAAGCAAGTTCGCCGCGCCGTTGCCGGTGATGACGTTGTTCAACGCGTTGCCGTAGCCAGTGATCGCTGCGGCGCCGATCAGCGTCAGATTCTCAAAGTTCGCACCGAGCGTGAACGTGATCGACGAGCCTACTATGTCAGTTCCGGCGCCAGCGCCCTCCGTGACGACATCACCAACATTATCGACGTAGTAGGTATCGTTCCCTGCGCCGCCGATCAGGACATCGGCGCCCGTGGCGCCGTCCAGGATGTCGTTGCCGCCTTCGCCGTTCAGTTGATTGGCGCCGCTGTTGCCCACGAGGAGATCGTCGAAGTTTGAGCCGCGTAGATTTTCAATCGACGAAAAGAAGTCTCCGGCGGCCTCACCTGTGTCCAGCCCCGACCCCATATAGACGGCCAGCCCTTCCGTGGCGCCAAGATAGTCGGCCGTGTCGATGCCGTTACCGCCGTTCAGCGTGTCGCCACCAAGACCGCCCCGAAGCAAATCATTGCCTTCGCCGCCAAACAGTGAATCGCTGCCCTCGCGGCCGTCGAGAGCGTCATTGCCGTCCATGCCATAAATGTCGTCACCGAACGCCGACATGGTGATGACGTCGTTGCCCGCCGCGCCCCAGAACGCAGTGCCGGCGACCAACTCATCGTGCAAATCAATTGTCCCGGAGGCGGCCAGTTCAAGTGACGTGGTGCCGCCGCCGAGACCGTGGCCGATCAGCGTAAAAGCCTCAAATTGTGCGGCTGTGGCGATCGTGTGCCAGAGGCCACCCGTGTTCAGCACTTCAACGCCGCTGATCGTGAAGCCGGCGAGCCAACCGCGCGCCAGCAACTCATCGACGCCGCCACCGCCGTCGATGATGCCGCCGGTGAACGCGTTGTTGTCGAGACGAAAGAGGTCATCGCCTTCGCCGCCGTACATGAACGTGCCGCCGCCAAACTCTCCATCGTCGCGCAGCGTATCGTTGCCGAACCCACCGTACATGACATCGACGCCATAGCCGCCAAGCAGGAAATCGTTGCCGTCGCCGCCATCGAGCTGATCGCCGCCGTCACCGCCTTCGATTTCATCGTCGCCGCCGACCCCATAGATGAAGTCCGCACCCGGCCCGCCGAAAATGTTGTCGTTGCCGTTGCTGAGCGAGATCGTGTCGGCGCCATCGGAGCCGTAGAAGTTCGCAAAGCGGTCCAGCAGCTGACCGGCAAGATCGACTGAACCCGCTTCGCTCAGAGCGAGGTTGATGCCGAGATTGCTCTGCTGCGGGTTGTACCAAATCTCTTCGAAGGACTCGAACTGACTGGCGGTGGCGTAGACCGTGTGCCCGTATGTCAGCAGCACCTCGATGCCGCTAAAAATGACATCGTGAAATTCGCCGTTCCACTCGAGGAAGTCGACGCCGCCGCCGCCATCGACGATACCGATGGTGAAACCCGAGCCCATGTCGATGTAGTCGTCGCCATCGCCTCCGTAGACGGAGGCCGCGCCAGATTCGCCCGCTTCGAAATCGCCGAGCGAGTCGTTGCCATCGCCACCGTAGAGATCGTCGTCGCCCGCGCCACCGTAGACGTCGTCATCTCCGTCACCGCCGTCGAGAAAATCATCGCCGCTGCCGCCGCTCAGGTAGTCATTGCCGCCATTACCGCTCAGTGTGTCATTGCCGGGATCGCCGAAGACGGTCTCGTTACCGTCGTCACCGATGAAGATGTCGTCGCCGTTCGTATTCCCCGGCCCTGGAGTCCACACACCCATCATTGCCTCCCAGCATTCAGCGGCCGCACGCTAGGTAAGCACTGTTCAAAGCGCAACCTCGCCGCGAGAAAGCTCACATATCAAGGCGGAACCCGTTGCGCATGGGCATCTCTTGCGCCGATGATACGCGGGCATGCAGCTCACCCGCCAAAAGCCCATCGTCACGACGCTGAAGCCGTCCAACCACCCCTATCTCAATGGGGCGTGGACGCCGCTGCACGAGGAAGTCGACGCACTCGATCTCGAAGTCATCGAAGGCGAGATTCCGAGCGACATCGACGGCGTCTATCTGCGCAACACGGAAAATCAGATTCACCAGCCGCTCGGCCGTTACCACCCGTTCGACGGCGACGGCATGCTGCATCAGATCAGCTTCGCAAACGGTCGCGCCAGCTATCGCAATCGCTGGGTGCGCACGCGATGCTTCCAAGCCGAGCAAGAAGCCGAAGGCTCGCTTTGGGGCGGGCTCATGGATCGCTGGGGCACGTCGCGTCGCCCAGGCTTCGGCGCACATGGCGGTCTGAAAGATTCCGCTTCGACCGACGTCATCGTGCACGCCGGCCGCGCCGTCTCGACCTTCTACCAATGCGGCGAAGCTTACCTCGTCGATCCCGAAACGCTGGAGACGATTGGCGCCGCGCACTGGGGTCCGCTCGACGGCGTCTCGGCACATCCGAAAGTCGACGAGCGCACGGGCGAGTTGATGTTCTTCAACTACTCCACGCACGCGCCGTTCATGCATTATGGCGTCGTCGACGCCGACAACAAGCTTACCCACTATCGCCCCGTGCCGCTGCCCGGCCCGCGTCTGCCGCACGACATGGCGCTCACCGAGAACTACGTCATCTTGAACGACCTGCCGTTGCATTGGGACGAGGAAGCGCTGAAGCTCAACGCGCACGTCGTGCGCATGCATCCGCGCCCGTCGCGCTTCGCCATCGTCCCGCGTCGCGGCAATGGCGAGATACGCTGGTTCGAGGCCGCGCCCACTTTCGTGCTGCATTGGACCAACGCCTACGAGGACGGCGACGAGATCGTGCTCGACGGCTACTTCCAGTCCAACCCCGAGCCCGGCAAGTTCAAAGACGCGCCGCAGGGCTACGAGCACATGATGGGCCATCTGGACGAACACACGTTCCAGTCTCGCCTGCATCGCTGGCGCTTCAATCTGAAAGACGGCACGACGAAGGAAGAGCGCCTCGACGAGCGCATCCTCGAGTTCGGCACCATCAATCAGCGTTTCGCCGGCCAACCCTATCGCTACGTCTATTCGACCAAGTCAAAACCCGGCTGGTTCTTGTTCAACGGCTTCGTGAAGCACGATCTCAAGACCGCCACGTCAGAGGAACTCGACCTTCCCGAAGGCCGCTATGCCAGCGAAGCGCCGTTCGCGCCGCGCATCGGCGCCACCGAGGAAGACGACGGCTACATCGTCAGCTTCATCACAGACGAAAACACCGGCACGTCCGAGTGTATCCTGATCGACTGCAAGCGCTTCGCCGACGGCCCCGTCGCGCGCATCGCCCTGCCGCACAAACTTTGCTCAGGTACACACGCCTGCTGGGCCGACCGCGACTTCATCCGCAACGGCAAGCGTGCTTGAGCCGCGTCAGGTCACGAACACAAAGAATGCGCCAACCATGGCGGCCGCGCCCGCTGCCACCAGCGCCAAGCTCGTAAGCAACCGGAAGCGCAAGCTGAAGAAAATCACGAACCCAAGCAGCGACAGCGCCACCGTCAGCCAACCGACAACGTCGATGATCAGCTTCCACACGCTTCCGGCGTTCTTGCCGCGATGCAGGTCATTGAGCATCGACACCGCATCGGCGCGCTGAACCTCCAGTTCGACGGCCCCCGTCGAGAGATCAACGCTCGCTGTCGAACTCCCGCGCACGCCCTCAAATCGCAGCAACGCCTCACGATCGATGATCTCGCCGCTGGCAAACGCGCCGACGACCGTTCCCTGGGACGCAATTGCCGAAGCCAACACGGCCGCGCGATCCTGTTCAGGAGTAATGTTTGCCTGCTGAAGCGCCGCGCCATTAAGCGAAAACCGCTGCGTCTCAATCACCGCATCTCTCGCGGGCATCCATTCCGGATGGTTCAACAGGATCCCTGTGCCAGCAAAGAACAGCAGCGCCAAGAACGCCGCCGCGGACAAATAGCCGTGCAGCATGCGGCAGACGCGATAGAACGCGCCCCGCCCGTTCGGCGCCGTTTGTCGGCCAGCGTCACTCACGAACCGCGTCCGTATCTCACGATCACCGCGCCGATTTCAGATTGCGCCACGGTATCGGCCTGCAATGGCGCGCCCGAAAGATTGAGCGTTATCGCCTGGAAATTGTGCGACCCGTGCTCGCGGTTCACTTCGATGTTGAGATTGTATTGCCCCTGTCCGGCTGGCCGCCCCGCATCGTCGAGACCATCCCACGCGACATTGTAGCGCCCCGGCGCCCGCGTCGGCCGCGCCATCGTCTGCACGCGCGCCGGATTGGCGCGCTCGATACGCCGCCAGAAAATATAGTTCATCTCGCGCCATCGCGCCTGATCACCGAGGACCAGCAATGTGCGCACGACGTTGCCGTTCGGATCGGATATCCACATTGAGATGTAAGGCTTCGTCGTTCCCGGCATGCGCGGCACTTCGTAGGACACCGAGACCGAGAACGCAGATGGCCACGGAGAAGGCGCAGCCTGACAGCTCTCTGTCGCGAACGCCGCCCAACCATCACTGCGAAACACCCGTCCTTGCGCATCGACGATCTGCGCCGCCGTTCCTGGCAACGCGCGGATCAAATTGAGCCCATCGCGCGCCGGCATCACAGCAAGCGTGGTCGCCAGTGTGTCCGCCTGCTCGGCGCTCGAGGCGATCACCGCTGCCTGCAAGTTCTCGCGCGACGTCCATCCGCCTCCGCTCGAAATGAGGTGCGAATAGCTTTCTCCAGCGACAGCAATGTCTCGCGCCCCACGGCCACTCACCGCAACAGCACGGCCACTCAGTTCCAACACCGCCGACGGCATCTCATTGTCAGCGCTGCTTGGTGCGGCCACGCCGACGCGCCAAGTGCCGCCATCCGGATCGGCGCCCCACGCCGCCACATCGCCACCGATATCGATCAGCATGCCGCTGACCTCCGGCGCAGCGTCCCGTGCCGCCGCCAAAGCGCGGTCGATGACGTAACCCTTCGCGACGCCGTCCAGATCGAACCGCACCTCATCCGGCCGTTCGATCCCGCGGCGCTCCGCATCCGTAGAAACACGTGCTTCCGCCGCAGCGCGCGCCAGCGCCACAAGCTCTTCACCTCGCGGCGGCGCATCGCTTACCCCACGCCAACGCGCGGTCACCTCGCCCAAACGCGGAGAGAAGGCGCCTCGCGTGAAATCGCGCGCCTGCTCCGCTCGCTCGATCACAGCAAACAAATCCGGCGACGCACGAAACTGCGTCGACGCATTCAGCGCTGCAAGTTCGCTATCACTCCGCCAATTACTCAGGATCGGATCAAGCCGCGTGATCTCGCCAAGCGCAGCGTCCAGCGCGCGCTGGCCGAGCTCAACGCTCTCCGTCGACGCCACAAAGTCGAACGACGTCCCGAGCACATAATCTTGGTGGTAGCGAAAGCCCTCAGCCGCGCCCGCGCTCAGCGCCAACGTCGCGACGCCGCCGCCAAGCACCCATCGCGTCCACGTCCCAGCCATAGAAGTCCCGGCAAGTCTCTGCTTCTGCAAGTCACTTGCACATCCGCCGCCCCGCCGCTACCTCGCTCTGCTGCGACGCTTGCGCGCCTCGTCGCCGCGTGCGCGCGCATCTGCTAAGCCAATCGCGAAGGAACGCGCGCATGACCTACATTCTCGGCGGCTGGCAGAGCGACTTCGCGGACAACTGGACCCGCAAGGGCTGGGAAATTGCCGACGCATTCGCCGAAGCCGTTGGCGAAGGCCTCGCTGCGGTCGACCTCGAACCGAAAGACATCGAGACCGGCCACGTCGGCAATTTCGCCGCGGAACTCTTCGCCGGCCAAGGCCTGCTCGGTGGCTTCTTCGCGCTCGCACATCCTGACTTCAACGGCATGCCAACGGCCCGCCACGAAGCGGCATGCGCCTCCGGCAGCGTCGCGATCCTTGCGGCTGCCGCCGAACTCGAAGCTGGCCGCTACGATGTCGCCTGCGTCGTCGGCATCGAGCAGATGCGCAATGTCGGCGCTGAGCAAGCCGCGCAACACCTCGGCTCCGCCGCCTGGGCCGGCCACGAATATCTCGACACGCCATTCGCCTGGCCGAAGGCGTTCTCCGATCTCGGTGACGAATACGAGCGCCGCTACGGGCTCGACTATCGCCACCTGATGCGCATCTCGGAGATCAATTTCGACAACGCCAAGCGAAACAGCAACGCCCAGACGCGCAAGTGGGCGTTCACGCCAGAAAGCTTCACCGCGAACGACGAAACGAATCCAATCGTCGTCGGCCGCACCCGCAAGCAGGATTGCGGCCAGATCACCGATGGCACGTCAATCATCTTCCTGGCCTCACCGAAATACGCCGCTGCCTACGCCGCCAAGCGCAACGCCCCGCTCGAACGCATCCCGAAAATCAAAGGCTGGGGCCATCGCTCCGCCGCCATTCCGTTCGATAACAAAGTCCGCGCCAGCGCCGACGACGCCTACGTCTTCCCGCAAGTCCGCCGCGCCATCGAAGACGCGCGCAAGCGCGCGAACGTGAGCCTCGATCAAGTGAACGCCATCGAAACCCACGACTGCTTCGCCATCACCGAATACATGGCCATCGATCACTTGGGCCTCACCGCGCCCGGCGAGGCCTGGAAAGCGATCGAAGCCAACGACATCACTATCGGCGGCAAGCTGCCGATAAACCCATCAGGCGGCCTCATCGGCGGCGGCCACCCCGTTGGCGCGACAGGCGTACGCATGGCGCTCGATGCGGCGAAACAAGTCTCCGGCCGCGCCGGCGACTACCAAGTTGAAGGCGCAAGAACCGTTCAAACGCTGAACATCGGCGGCTCGGCCACAACCACGGTAAGCTTGGTCATCGGCACATAGTCGCGCCGCTGGCGGAGGCGTTTGCGCGCACCGCCCACGCCCTCTAGACAGAGCCCGAAAATGTCTTCCCGCCGCGCCCCCAACCCAGCGACGCTCTCGCCCGCGCGCCTCACGCATTTGCAGCGCCTCGAGGCCGAGAGCATCCACATCATGCGCGAAGTGGTCGCCGAGTGCGCCAAGCCGGTGATGCTCTATTCGATCGGCAAGGACAGCGCCGTCATGCTGCATCTCGCGGCGAAGGCTTTCTACCCCTCGCCGCCGCCGTTTCCGCTACTCCACGTCGACACGACCTGGAAGTTTCGCGCCATGTACGAGATGCGCGAGCGTATGGCTGCCGAACTTGGCTTCGAGCTGCTTGTGCACAAGAACCCTGACGCCCTAGCGCGCGGCATCAACCCGTTCGATCACGGCTCGCTGCACACCGATCTCTGGAAAACAGAAGGCCTGAAGCAGGCGCTCGATCACTACGGCTTCGACGCAGCCTTCGGCGGCGCGCGCCGCGACGAGGAGAAGAGCCGCGCCAAGGAGCGCATCTTC
>CADEDT010000105.1 GCA_902826145.1 uncultured Caulobacteraceae bacterium | reverse complement strand
AGCTCGACGAATTCGCCTCGACCAAGCGCAAAGGCAAGCCCGACTACACGCCCGACAGCCCGATCCCGGCGAAGAAGGCAAAGCGCAAGCGCGCTGCGAAGAAGGCGGCGAAGACGCGCGCCAAGAACGCAGCCAAGCGCAAAACCGTCGCGAAGAAAGCCGCTAAGAAACGCGCCGCCAAGAAGCGCAGATAAATCTATCCGACACCGGGCTGAGCGGCGTTAGAATAGCCGAAGGGCCGCGAGCTTGCGCCCGCGGCCCTTCCATTGTCTGTCCCGTGCGGGGCAAGCTTAAGCGCTGATCCCACCCGAGGTGGTCCAAGCCTGCAACAATGCCCCTACAGAGTGACAATGAGACATGGATCACCTCCTTTCTTAAGCAAACCGACGGAAGTCGCCGGTGGACTCACAAGATAGGTGAAGCGCGAGAGTCCGCAAGCGCGATGGCTAATACGTGATGCATCAGGCGAGCTCTCGTGGCAGGCTGACGACACGGAGGCGAAAATGCGGCGGCTGCTTATTGCATGTGCGTTGGTGTTGACAGCATGCGCCACACCGCAAGCACACGCCGATCCGCTGTCGGCAGATCCCGCATTGCTCCGCACATGCGTCACGCAAGCGGGCATAGATCGCGCCGCGCTCGGAGAGTGCAAAGGCATTGTCACGCGTGCCTGCGTAGAAGCAGAAGGTGGATCCAACTCGATGTCCGATGTGCTCTGCCGCAGCGCGGAAGCCGACATTTGGGAAGTGCTCATCGCTGAAGCGACAACACGTATCACCGCCGCCGATCCAGTCGACGGCGAACTATTGAACGCCTCGAGCCGGCTCTGGACGCAGTGGCGCGAAGCTGAGTGCAACTACCGCGCATACGAATGCGGCGGCGGCTCAGGCGAACAACACGATCGCATCGTCTGCCATCTCGATCTCACGGTCGCCCGCGCGATCGATCTGATCGCAGCGCGCTAGTCGCGCTCAGGCGTCACTGAACCAAGCAACGTCGCCGTCATGCCTGCAACCGCCACGCACGCATTGCTCTCGCCGCCATCGGGATAGCAGAAGAGCGCGCTCTGATTGCCGCGCGCGTTTTCATAGACGTTCCGCGCCACGACCGGCTGGAAGCCCGGTGGCTTTTGCGCGCCCGCAGGCCACGCCGGCAACTCAGCCGCACTGCCGGTTTCAGATGTATTTCGCGTCCAGCTATCAATCTCCTCGCGCAGTCCCGTTTGCGTGCCGTTCGGATTGAATGCCAGCGACACGTCGCGCGTCGGATAATCGTGCGTGAAGATCGTCTGGCCTTCGGTGGTTTCGATGCGGATCGTCGCCACCGCTTCCGGGCACGTGGCGCCGTGCGCCTCCGCTTCGATCACATAATATTGGCTGCCGACCGCCGACCAATCGCGTGACGCGTTTGCGTCGCAGCCGGAACGCGCCGTCGTTGCGGTTGCTGGGATCTCAGCCGTTGTTGTCGCTGGCGTTTCGGCGGGAGGAGAGCAGGCGACCAAACCCAGTGCAAGCAAACCCAGGCTCAATCGCTTCATTGCACAGTCTCCTCGACGTCTCGATCAAACAGGTGTCCGGCGCCGCCCGCCACGGGCTCCCAAAACACGCACGTCTGCCGTGCTGTTCCCGAAAAGTGGCATAACATCGGCAGATTGCGTGCGCGGATGTCGGCATATGTGAATTCGTCGAACGTCGTCTGTCCGGGAACCAGCGCGCGCCACTCCGGCGCCTCCTGCGTGGTCAGCAAAACCGGCTGTGACCATTCCTCCAGGAATGTCTGCATGTGCTCAGGCTCCTCGGCCGTGAACACATCGCCAAACGCACGCTGCAACGGCGTCGCCCACGCCCAGATCGGGCGGCCCTCTGCGTCGATGATCTCGTAAACGCCGATAGCCTTGTCGCACGAGGCGCCAAAGCTTCGCACAGTGATGCGGTCCTGCGCTTCAGCTGACGAGAACGCGATCTGCCGCGTCTCGGTGAAATCGCAGCGTCCGACCTGTCCTTGCGTGCATGCGCCGAAGAGCGCCAGCGCGCCAATCACGAGAAGCCGCATCACGGGCCGTACGCCACGATCATGATCGGCGCGTGCGATGCTGGATCGATGATCAAGCATTGCGAAGCCTCAACCGCCGCCGCGTAGCAGATCATCTGCAGATTCCGCGCACGCAGCATCTCATATGTCTCGCGATCAAACGGCGTGTCATACGAGAACGTCTGCGCACTGGCTGAAAGCGTGTCGAAGCCTTCGCGCCATTCCGGCAGCTCGCCGGAGCGTTGCAGCGTCACGTCCGCCCAGCCCGCCAGGAACGTATCCATCTGCTCGTTCGAAACCGGCGGTGCGCCCTCAGGCGGGATGCCGCCCATAGTCATGTCGTAGTACGTCGACGCGAACGCCCAGAGCGGATCGCCGTTCGAATTGCGCGCCACGAACGTCACAACCGCCTGCGCACAGCTCGGGCCGGCCGACTGCGTGGTGATAACATCCGGCGCGCTCTCGCTCGTCCACGTAACCTCATGCGTCGCCGTACGCGCGCAACCGGCATCGGCTGTCACGCCGTCACGGCCGCACGCGCTCAGCGCAAGGACTGCAACAAGAATGAGGATACGCATCAAACGCCCCTAAAATTCAGGGCGCGACCATAGCCAGGACGCGGGCCAGCGCCAGCCTAATCCGCCGTCTCAAGCGACGACCAGCCGGCAAGGTTGCCGATCACGTCGTTCTGCGGCTGCTGGAACAAGCCATGCGGCCGTTGCAACGCAGCAACCGCAGACTCGTAACCAGCTGTGATCGCGTCATCGAAGCGCTTCCAATCGCGCATATCGATGTCGGGCATTTCTGGCGCGATGAGCAAATCGGCGCCGGAACGGCCTTCCCAAGGATCGATCGTCACTGTCGCCGCGCGCATCAGCAGCGACGCGATCGGCGGCGGCGACTGCCAGCCGTGCGCGGCGATCCAGCCGAAGAAGCCGGGCGGGTCGCGGAAGTCCTCAAGGTCGATGCCGTCACGCCGCGCAACGTCTACGCCGATGATCGGCCCGCGATGCAGATCGCGCATGGTATCGACCGGGAAGTTGCGCAGTACCGCGCCGTCGACGAGCAGGGAGTGATCGCCATCGACAACTGGCGGCAGAATGCCCGGCAGCGCAATCGAGGCGCGCAGGGCGCGCCGCAACAGCCCGCCACGATGCACGCGCACGTCGCCCGCGACGAGATTGGTCGACACCGCGAAGAACGGCACCTCCAGATCCTCAATCAGCGTCTCGCCGAAATGCTCCTGCAGGCGATCATCGACGCGCTTGCCGCGCACGAGCCCAACGACGGGAAGAATGTAGTCGCCAAGCGGATTGCTCTCGACGAACGCCTTGGAGATCCGCCGTTCGATCTCCTCATTGTCCCAGCCCATCGCCACGCACGCGGCGACAACCGCGCCCATGGAAGTGCCGCCGATTACGTCAAACGGGAGGCCGGCCTCACGCAATGCCCGAACCACGCCGATATGCGCATAAGCCCGCGCGCCACCGCCGGAGAGCACAAGGCCAATGGAACGCCGGGCGATTACGCGGGCGAGACGCGCAGCATCTGCATCCTCAAGCCCGCGCCAATGGAATAGCCGCGCCGCATCACAAGCAATGCGCCATTCGTTCGTACTCGCGGCTTTTCGATCCATGCCGTGGTGCAACAGGATGACGTCGACCAAGCGGAATTGCCGTGCCGGCGACGGCTCTTCGGGTGGCAACAGCGGCGTCGATGGCAGCGCATCGGCGCGCGCGAAGAACCAGATGCGGTCGGCTTGGCGGATGCACGTGCGGAACCAGCGTGTGTCGGCGATCGGTGAAACGAGAAAGACGGCATCGTTCTTCTGCTCAAGCGCATCGAACCAGGCGCTGTTCATGCCCTCGCTCGAAATCGCGAGCACATCCTTCTCGGTGATCGTCACCGCGCGCGCGCCCAGACGTTTCAGCGCCGCCTGCAGAGTTCGTGCACGCAGCTCGATGTCGATGGTTGGTGAGGTCGAGATGAAGGCGTAGACCTTTGGATCGGAGCGCGGGCTGCCTTTGCCTGTGGCGCGCGCCCGCTGCAGCATGATGCGCGCAATGTGCTCCATCATCGCCGGGTAGGCGTGCACGAGTAGGTCGAACGCCGCGGGCGGCAGTTTCAGAATCTCGCTGTCGCGCATCGCGAACACGCTGGCCGAGTGTGGCTCACGCGCGATCATCGCCATTTCACCGACGGGCTCGCCTTGCCGAATGTAGCCAAGCAGTTGATGGCCGCCGCGATCGGCAGGCTTGAACGCCGCGAGCGATCCGGACGCTAGGAAGTAGACGCCGTCCGGCGGCTCGCCCGCATTGATCAGGGGCCATCCGGCCGGCACCGAAAACCACTCGGACACCGCATCAATGGCGAGCAGCACATCGGCGGGGATGTCCGCGAAGGCGGTGGCGTCGGAAAGGCTGGGCTTCATGGCGTCAAATCAAGGATAGGGGCCGTTTATTAAGGCGCAATGAGAACGCCTGTGGGCCATGAGCCGCAGGTGGTTTGCGGCAGCGGCATTAGGGCCCTAAGAGGGCCGCCATGACCGTATTTCTCGCGCATGCCCCCGCCGACCGCCACCTGGCGGAGGCGCTGGAAAAAGTCATCGAACGGCGCGGCCAGTTCGCGGAGCTCGATGACGGCCACACGGCAATGCGCCCTGTGAGCACAGGTGACGTGTTCGTTCTGCTCGTATCTCAAGCACTTACATTCGCCACGGCACGGCTGCGGCTGGAGCAGCGCGCGCTCGATGCATGGGCGGCAGGGCGCCTCGTGGTCGTGAAGCTCGACCACGGCATTCCGCCCGTTGGCCTGCGCGACTTGCCGGCGATAGATGCGAGCTTCGAAGCTGCGCGAGAGTTCAAGTGGAACGAGGTTGCGGATGCCGTCACCAAGGTCGTGCGCGCTCCCGCGGCGGCAAGCGCTGACGATGATGAGGGCGATGAACCGGCGGCCCCACCCGCGCAGGACCGTGGAATAGGCTCCGGCGCTTCACGCGATCGCGCCAAAGCGGGAGGCGGCATCCTCGGCATCGTTCTACCCGCGCTGCTGACACTACCTGGCTTGCTCGCAATCGCCGCCACCGTTTCGATCTGGCTGGTCAACAGGATCGGACCGACGCCTGGTGGCTGGCCAGAACTCATGCGGGGCATCGACGGATTCGGTGCGCGCTATGGCCTCCCAGCGGGCGTGACGCCTTGGTTGTTCGCCGTAGCGATTGCGTTGTTCGTTGCTATCGTCGCCGGGCTCGTCGTCCGCATATTCGTGCGCCCAAGCGCCGAGCAACCCGAACTCCGTCGTGCGCCGCCGCCAAGACCGCGCGCGAGCCGCGTGAAGCCGCCTTCGTCGGATGCAGTGTTCGTCTCCTACGCCCGCGCCAACGATTTGACCGTGCTTCCGCTTGTGGAGGCCGCAAAGCGTGCTGGGCGCAAGTTTTGGCTGGATCAGCAAGGCATCAGTGCTGGCGATGGTTGGGCTGGTGAGATCGTACGCGCCATCAAGGCGGCTGGCGGCGTAGTCGTCATGTGTTCGAACGCTGCGTTCGAGAGCGATCACGTAAAGCGCGAGATCTACCTCGCCGATCGCTACAAGAAAAAGCTCGTCCCCGTGTTCATCGAGCAAGCCGATCCGCCAGAGGATTTCGAGTACTTTTTCGCCGGCGTGCAGAGCCTCAACCTGTACGAAACCCCGGAAGAAGAACGCTCCGAAGCGCTCGTCCGCGTTCTGGGAGCCGCGGCATGAGCCTTGAGCCGGAGCCCGTCGAACTCGATGTCAGCTCAGAGGGCATCGCCGTCCTCACCCTCAACCGCCCCGCGAAACGCAACGCGTTCGACGAGTTGATGATCGAAAACCTGTCGGAGCATTTCGCCACGCTGAAAGGCGCCGATCACGTCCGCGCGGTGTTCATCCGCGGGGCGGGTGAGACGTTCTGCGCCGGAGCCGACATCGATTGGATGAAGCGCGGCGGCGAGCGCACGGAAGCAGACAATGAAGCCGACGCACTCGCGCTGGCTCATATGCTGAAGCATCTGCACGACTTGCCGCAGCTCACTGTCGCGCTCGTGCACGGCGCCGCGATGGGCGGCGGCGCGGGGTTGGTTGCGGCGTGCGATGTCGCTGTTGCCGTGAAAGATGCAAAGTTTAGCTTCAGTGAAGTCCGGTTGGGCCTCACGCCGGCCACCATCTCACCGTACGTTGTTGAAGCCATCGGCGCACGCATGGCGCGCGCGCTGTTCGCAACCGCCGAGAGCTTCGATGGCGCCTACGCCGAGAAAATTGGCCTTGTGCAGTACACGGTCGAAGACGAAGCCGGTCTGACCCCACTGATGGAATATTTGTCAGATTTGGCGATGGGCGCGGCGCCGGGCGCCGTCGCAGACTCGAAAGCCCTAGTGCGATTTTTGGTCGACGACGCAACAAGGCCGCGTACTTTGGTTCCACAAAGCGTTGTCCCGCATCACGTCATCGACGAACACGTGATGAAGGAAACGGCTCGCCGAATTGCAAAACGTCGTGCATCATCGGAAGGTCGTGAAGGGCTCAAAGCGTTCCTAGAGAAGCGCAAGCCGGAGTGGAATTCGTGAAGCTAAAGCGCGGCCTGAGCCGGATTTGGGCCTATCTCCATCGTGTGAAGCTGGCGCGGCCGCACATGCCTTTCTGGCGGGTGGTAGTGGAAGCCCGTCTCGATCGCCGCGCGAAGAATTGGCCGAAGCGTTTCGATACAGCCGTGGCCCCGGTTTATGTCTGGGCCCGCACGATCGAGGAGGCTGAAGGCCTCGCCGCGCTCGCTATTGAGGCCGAGGGCCTCGAAGCTCTGACCTGCGATGCCAAGAAGTGTGCCCCCGCGTTGGCCCCGCGGCGTGAACCCGCGGCCGTGGCCCGGGGCGAATTGGGCTTTTTGCCCCGCCTGGACGGCGAAACAGGCGCCGAAGGGCCCTCGCGGCGAGACGCCCGGGCTTGATCCTGTTCCCGCGTCGCGGGAGACTCTGAGAGATGACTGGGGAAATAGAAGCAGCCGGCGGGCTGGCGACCGCAGGCGCCGTAGCTGGCGTGATCGAGGGCCGGGAGCCCGGGCCGCCGGGCGAGGGCGCGTGCAGCAATTGCGACGCGCAACTCACGGGGCCGTACTGCGCCCAGTGCGGCCAGCACGCCTATCCACGCCGAAAGCTGATCCACGTCGTCGGCGAACTGCTGCACGGGCTTTTCTATCTGGAGACTAAGACCTGGCGCACGCTGCCGATGGTCCTGTTCCGGCCCGGCACGCTCACCCGGAACTATGTCTACGGCAAACGCGCGCGCTACCTCTCGCCGCTGACCACGTTCCTGCTCGCGATTTTCCTGATGTTCTTCGCGTTCTCGACCATCGAGGCGCCGACCAACATCCGCGACAGCGAAGTGACCGCGAGTGCGGAAGATCTGGTGGACGCGCGCAGAGAACTGACGCAAGCGCAGGAAGAACTCGAGCGCGCACGCGCCAATCCTGATCCGGATGAACCTGCGGGGCTTGAGGTAAGCCTCGCCGAGAACGCCGTGCGGTTGGCGCAGGCGGAAGTGAACCGGGAAGAGCAACAGCTCGCCCGCGCGCAACGGCGCGCACAGGAGGAAGCGGCGCGGCGGCAAGCAGAGAATGCCAATGGGCCGTCGGTGACGGTTGAGACAACTGAAACGCCGGCCACTACGTCACCCGCCACAGATCAGCCCGCGACGAGCGAGCAACCGCCAGCTGCCGCCGAAGCGCCGGCAGACACGCAAGCCACACCGCCTGTATCCGACGAACCTGAGGTCGAGACCTGGCAAGACGCAATGCGCGACGCCGCCAAAAGCGAGGACTTCACGGTCAGTTCGGTCACGCCTGAGTTGAATGAACGCATTCGCCGGAAATTCGAAAACCCCGACCTGGCGCTCTACCAAGTGCAAGACGCGGCTTCGAGATTCTCGTTCCTGCTCGCGCCGATGTCGTTGCCCTTCATCATGCTGCTCTTCCTCTGGAAGCGCGGCCTGACGATGTACGATCACATGGCCTACGCGCTTTACGCGCTTGCCTTCGCAGCCTTGCTATTTTCCGCCGTCGTGCTGATCGGGAAGATTCCATTCATCAGTTGGAGCGCCGGCTGGTTGCTCGCCGCGCTGCCCATACACATGTGGTTTCATCTGAAGGGCGCTTACGCGCTCGGCTGGTGGTCGGCGACGTGGCGGACGTTCTTCATGCTGAACTTCGCATTGGTCGTGGCCAGCTTCTTCCTCGCTCTCGTGATCATCCTTGGGCTCGCCGGCTGATGCAGTTTGAAAACCCATTCGGCATGGCAGAGTTGATCGAGCTGGGAGGATCAGCAGCGGTCGTGCTGCTGATGATCGGCGTCGCCGCGTTCCTAGGCTTTCGCATGTCCGCTCGCGTCGACAATGACGAGCTGGTGCGCATTGCCAGCGAGGAGGGCTCGCATGTCGAAGCTTCCGTCATTGCCCAGAACGGCCGCAGCGCGTTGGCGCGGTTGGCGGATGGCCGGATCATGGTGGCGCGCGTCATGGGTGCGGACGTGAGCGCCCGCTTTACGGGCGCCAGCAACGTGCGCCTCGACGTCAACGGCCGCCGGCTGAACGCAGCGTTTGCAGACGCGGGCTTTCCGCCGTTAAAGATGCGGCTTGATGACTCACCTGCCTGGCTGACCGAATTCAGCCGCGGAGGAGGGACCCCGTGACGCTGCCGCAAGCGCCTTTCGAAATCCCGCCAATCGTCACCTACGCGGTGCCCGGTTTCGTGCTGCTGATCATCATCGAGATGATTGTGGTGCGGTTCGCCAAGAAAAGTGGGCGCTACGAATATCGCGATAGCGCCACCAGCCTCGCCATGGGTTTCGGCAATCGCGTCTTCGACATCATGTTCGGTGGCTTGGTCGTCGTCGCCTATTATTGGTTCTACCAATTCCGGCTGTTCGATCTGGGATGGACGTGGCCAGTTTTGGTCGCCTGCTTCTTCGGTGAAGACCTAGCCTATTACTGGTTCCACCGCACCGCGCACGAGCGCCGATTCTTCTGGGCGAGCCATATCGTCCATCACTCCTCGCAGCACTACAACCTGACGACGGCGCTCCGCCAAACGTGGACTGGCACACTTGGCATTTGCTTCATCTTCCACCTGCCGCTGGTGTTGATCGGCTTTCCGCCCGAGATGGTGTTCATGTTCTCGGCGATCAGCCTCGTCTACCAATTCTGGATTCACACCGAGACCATCGGTCGGATGGGACCACTAGAGTGGGTGATGAACACACCATCGCACCACCGCGTGCATCACGCGATCAACGCGAAGTACCTCGATGCGAACTATGCGGGCGTGCTGATCATTTGGGATCGCCTGTTCGGCACGTTCGTGCCGGAGGACGACAAGGAAAAGATCCATTACGGAATCATCAGCCAGCTCGGCACATTCAATCCGTTCCGCGTCGCTTTTCACGAATGGGTTGGCATTTTCCGCGATGTGAAAAGCGCGAAGTCGCCGCGCGAAGTGCTTGGCTACATTTTCGGTCCGCCGGGCTGGAGCCCGGACGGCTCGCGCAAGACCAGCGCTTCGATCAAGGCTGCGTGGGCGGCGCGGCAGCATCAGGAAGCACCGACCGCCGTCGCTGCTGAGTAATATGTACGTCCCGCATCATTTCGCGACCGATGATTCCGACGCGCTTATCGCGCGCCTCGCGCGCCGTTGGGCCGGTGTTCTGATCACGGTTGGCGAGGACGGCGTTCCCGTTGGCACGCACATGCCCGTCCTCTGGGATGCCGAGAAGCGCATCGCCACCGGCCATATCGCCCGCGCCAACCCGCAATGGAAGCAGGGGCCGGGCAAAGGTTTGATCGTGCTCAGTGGACCAGAGGCGTACGTGACGCCAGCTTGGTACCCGTCGAAGGCCGAGCACGGAAAGACAGTGCCGACTTGGAACTACGAAGCCGTGCATATCAGCGGTCAGGTCGAATGGTTTGATGATGCAGAGCGGCTCGAAGCCGTCGTGCGCGATCTCTCAGCGCTGCACGAAGATGCACGCGCCGAACCGTGGACGATTGGCGACGCGCCGCGCGCCTATATAGACGCACTGCTGCGCGGTATTGTCGGCGTTTCGCTGGCAGCTGAGCGGGTCGAGGCAAAGCGCAAACTTTCGCAGAACAAAAGCGAAGCGGATTTCCACGGTGTCGAGCGCGGCATGGCGGCAAGCGACGAGCCGATGGCGCACGAAGTCGCCGCGCTGATGCGTGCCACGCGCGCGGTCGCCGACGATCCGGACGGTAACTGATATGACCATCCATATCGTCAAACTCTGCGTCGGCGCCGATAACGTCGAGGATCTGGTCGAGTGGCAGATCGGCCAGATCAAGCGCGCCAAGAAGGAAAGACGCCCGCACATCGCCCCGGTTTGCGGCACACGCATGTGGCCGAAGCGGGTGGAGGATGTGCTGGCGGGCGGATCGCTCTATTGGGTGATCAAGGGTGTGATCAGCGTGCGCCAGCGCATCATTGCCGTGGACGATGTCACTGACGATCACGGCGAACGCTGCGGGCTTTATCTCGACGCACACCTACAGCGCACGGTGCCGCAGCCGCGCCGCGCTTTCCAAGGCTGGCGCTATCTCGAACCGAATGATGCGCCGGCAGACTTAAGCGCAGCGCAAGGCGGCGCGGACTTGCCCGAGCATTTGCGCCGGCAATTGGTTGAATTAGGCGCTTGGTGAATTAGCCTAGCACCTTAGCGGCGCCTGCGCAGAAAGCGCCAACGTCTGCTTCCTCGTGGTAGAGCGCCACGCCGATGCGCAGAATATCGTCGCGCGCGTCGGTGTAGATGTTGTTGGCCATTAGTGTTGATTTCCACTCGACCGCTTTGGGATGGCGGATCGAGATGAAGCGCGATTGGGAGCCGTTCGCATTCGGCTTCAGCAATTCCGCGCCACGCAGCGCCGAGCCCGCTTCGCTAGCTTCGATTGCCGTCACGAGCTGTGCCCGCAGCTTCGCGCAGCGTTCGCTGATCGCCGCGGTGTCGAGGCCTTCGCGCTCCAGCATTCGTCGCACGCCGTTGAAGCGATAGAGGCCAGTCGGATCGTAGGTCGCGCCGAGGAAGCGTGAGCCGTCGGCGTTGTAGCCGACTTCGCCTTGCTTGCCTTCCATTGCGCCGAAATCGGCAAACCAGCCGGTCTGTGTCGGACGCAGCGCGTAGCCTGGCGGCGCGTGCAGATACGCGGCGTTTTCACCCGCCATCGCGTACTTGTAGCCGCCGCCCATGAGAAAGGCGCGGTCGGCGATTTTTGAGAAGTCGACCGGCATCGCCATGAACGAGTGATAGAGATCGAGCACCACCCACGGGCCATCCGGCGAAGCGTAGCTCGCAAGCTCTTCCGCGCCATCGAAACGCAGACCGGTGCGGAACATGACGTGGCTCAGGAACGCCACTTCTGCCGGCCGATCGCGCATCGCCGCGAGGAAGCGTTGCGTGAAGGTGTCGAATGGCTCGCAAGGAACGATACGGCGCTTGATGAAGCCGCGCTCCTCCCAACGCGCGCTCTGGCGGCGGAAGGAATGGAATTCGCCGTCCGTGGTGAGCACGTCGATCGGCTTGCCGTCCCATTTGCTGGTGAAGATGCGTGAGAGGAATTCGTGCGTGTTGGCGGTGAACGCCAATGTGCGCGGATCGGGGAGCCCAAGTTCGCTGGCGATGTGCCGCTGGGCCTCGGGGATCACTTCGCCGAAGACCTTCTCCCACTTGCGATCAGCAAGCGATGCCGCGTCATCCCACGCCGCCATGTGACCTTCGTACGAAGCGTCCGGCCAAAGGTGGTGCGAGTGCGCGGCGAAATGGATTCGCCCAGGCGAAGCGGCGAGCGCGCGTGAGAAGAGGTGCTTGTAGCTTTTCATAGTTTTGTCCGAAGCGACCAGATCTCAGGGAAAGCACGGCGGGTCAGTGTTTGTTGCAGATAGCCGACGCCCTCGGTGCCGCCCGTGCCGCGCTTGCGGCCGATGATGCGCTCCACCGTCAGCACGTGTTTGTGGCGCCACGTGAGGAATGCGTCGTCGAGATCGATCAGCTTTTCGGCGAGTTGATAGAGCGACCAGTATTTCGTCGTGTCGCGATAAACCTCAAGCCATGCATTCTCGACCGCTTCGCTCGGTTCGTAAGGCTTGCCACGCGGGCGCTCGTACGCGGATTTCGGAATGTCGAACGTCTTTGCGAGCTGGCGCAATGCGTCGTCGTACAAGGAGGGCGCATTCAGTGCGTCCTCCATCATTTTACGATCGGCGCCGCCGTCATCGTGAAATTTGAGGAAGCTGTCGTCCTTGATGCCGAGCTTGTACTCGAGCACGCGAAACTGCG
>CADEDT010000104.1 GCA_902826145.1 uncultured Caulobacteraceae bacterium | reverse complement strand
ATCTATCCCGGCATCGACTTCGTCTCCGACACGCCGTCGATGCATGACTTCGCTGACGCCTGGCCGCTCACGGCCGAGACGCTGGACTTCTTCGTGAAGCACTATCTGCCGGACAACGCCGATCCGAGCGATACGCGTATCTCGCCCGGCCGCACGCAAGATCTACGCGGCCTCGCGCCTGCGCTCATCTACGGCGCTGGCTTCGACATGCTGCTCGACCAAGGCGCCGCCTACGGCGAGCGCCTGACGGAGGCTGGCGTGAAGGTCGGCTACACGCGCTTCGACTCCTTGCCGCACGGCTTCGTGGCATTCCCCTCGGCGACGCCGGCCGCCGAAGCCGCCATCCGCCAGATCGCCCGCGAAACCGCCGCCGCGCTCAAAGGCGCGCGCTAAGTGACCACAACCGCGCCGTCTCTCACCACTTCCGCGCCCGCGAAGATCGATCGCGGCGCCTGGAGCTGGGCGCTCTTCGAATGGGCGCGCAATCCGTGGGTCTTGCTCGGCACGATCTATGTGTTTCAGCCGTACCTCTCGAACGTGGTGATCGGGGATCCGGTACGTGGCCAGTCGATCATCTCAGGTTGGCATACAATTGCGGGCGTGATTATCGCGGTCACCGCTCTGTTTCTCGGCGCCGCGACCGACCGCATGGGCCGTCGCAAGCCGTTACTAGCAGGGGCTGCGGGCGTGCTCGCGGCGGCTATGATCGTGATGTGGTGGGCGCTGCCGAATGGCGGTCTGCCGCTTTGGGCCATTGGCCTCGCGGTCGTCGTAAGCGGCGTGTCGTTTGTCTACACCGAGGTGGTTCACAACGCGATGCTGACGCGTGCGGCGCCGCCAGGAACGCTATCGCATGTCTCCGGGCTCGGCCTCGCGCTCGGTAGTGTGGCGTCTGTGCTGTTGCTTTTGTTTGTGCTCGTGACGGTGGCGTTGCCGGGCCAGATCGATCTGCCATTCCTGCCGAGCGAGCCAATGTTCGGATTGGATCGCGCGCAGCACGAGACGGACCGCATAGTCACGCTCTTGTGCGCCGCGTGGTTGATCGTCTTCACGATCCCGATCTTACTCTATACGCCGGACTTAACGTCCACGGGCGAGCCTCTTGGCGCAGCGCTGAAAAACGGCGTCGGCAATGTCATCCGCACTGTGATGAGATTGCGTGAGTACAAGAATGTCGCGCTCTTTCTGATCGCACGCATGCTCTACGCGGACGGCAAGACAGCCATCCTGATCACGAGCGGTGTCTACGTGTCCGGCACGATGGGCTGGAACCTGCTTGAGATGCTGCTCTACGGAATCACGCTTACGATCTTTGCGATTGGGGGCGGGCTAGGCGCAGGTGTTCTGGATCACTCGGTTGGTGTGAAGCGAGCAGTGGCAATCGAGATCGGCATAACGGTGCTGTGCCTGATCGGCATGGTATCCATGTCGCCGACATCTTTCTTCTTCATGCCTGTCGAGCCGGATGTCCCGGTCTGGAATAGTCCTTTCTTCTCGACGGCGCCGGAGCTTGCCTATCTCGGCTTTGCGATCGTGATCGCGATCTCGATTACTGCGGCCTACGCCTCAAGCCGCTCGCTGATGGCCCAACTCGCGCCCAAGGGCATGGAAGGGGAGGTCTTCGGCCTCTACGCGCTCGCCGGATCTGCGACCGCGTGGCTGGCGCCGGGCTTGGTGGCGTACTTCACCTCAACCACGCAAAGCTTGCGCGCGGGCTTCGCCTCGATTGTTATCTTGCTTATCGTCGGCTTCCTGTTGCTGCTCTTCGTGAAGTCGCCTCAAACGACGAGCGACGCAACTTCATAAGCGATCCCGCTCGTGATCGCCGTCGCCACTGTGCCCCACGCCATGTCGACCACGCTGAGCTTCGTGCTCCAAACGCGCAGAATTGCTTGGTTGCTCAGATCGAATGTCGCGTACGCGAAGAAGCCGAGCAGGGCGCCATTTAGCGCGGCACTCGAGAGGTTCGCTTCTTCCAAACCCACGCGCACGCCGAAATACACGATCGCGCTAACATAGATCACATAGAACGCAACCGCCGGCGCGAGGCTGAACTTCGGCCGCATGATCTCGCCGATGATCGGCTTGTAGAAACGCGGAACCGACCAGCTGAACCAAAGCGCGTCCAGCGCCAGGAAGGCGACGGCGGCGACAATCCAGGCGATGAGATACACGAGCATGGCCGGAGTACGGCCATCGCCGCGCCACGGATCAGTTAGGCCGCGTCGGCCTGTTTCAGTTTCTTGTCGACCATGCGCTTAAGGCTCGTGGCCACGCGCTGGCGCTCTTCGCAGAGCGCGTGCGGCAGGTGCACCATCTGGTGCAACGCCGCGACGTGCGTGCGCACAACTTCCGGATCGAGCCGATCGGTCGCGCCTTGCGCCTGCAGATAGCGCGCCATCTCGCGCGCGCCGAGTGCGAGACTCGGATCGCCGATCTGTTCGCCAACTTCGACGAGATCCTGCACCGCGCGATAAACCACGCGTGCTTGCTTGGCGTCGCCAGGTTTCAATTCCCGCGCGCTCGCTTCCAGTGCCGCGACGCGCGCGCGCGCCAAGTCGGCTTTGAGGTCGAGCTCTTCCGCATCGCCCTGAACAAGCTGCTCCGGCGCGACGTCATCGAGACGGCGCAGGGGGCCGAGATAGTTGAGATCGGGGCGCCGGCGGCGACGGCAGGGGCCGACATAGCTCGCCGTCACCACGAACGGTTGCGGGTTGGCGATCACCGTTTTCACGCGTTGCTGCAACGCCAGCGCCGAGATCGGCTTGCGTAGATAGCCGTCCAAGCCCGCCATGCGCGCTAACGCAACGTCGCGCTCCGAGCCACGCGTCGTCAGCATAAACATCGGCACCGCGCGGTTCGGCGTCTCTTCGCTTTTGCGGACGCGCCGCGCGAAATCGAGGCCGTCGCCGCCCGCGCCGTCGAGCCATTCCATCAAGATCACGTGCGGGTTGGAGAGGCGAACCGCTTCCCACGCTTCCATCGAGTTGGCCGCGCCGATCACGCGGCCGAAGCCCATGGCGCGGAGCTGATCGAGCGAAATACCGCGCTCATAGTGGTTTTCGTCCAAAACAAGCGCCGTCAGGCTGGACGGATCGAAATGATCTCCCCCCGACATGCTCACAGTCCCGGCTCCCACAAAACGAACCGAAACCTTAGCGCGGATTATTTGATTTTCGCTGAAGCGCGACGCCGCGTGAGGTTAACGTCAGTTAGTGAGTTGGCGCAGGATCGTGGCTGAATCGAAGTAGACGCGCTCGCAAACGATGCGCGCCTTGCCCGGTGCAAACTCAAACACCGCCGCCATTCGCACGCGGATCTTCTTGCCTGTCGGGGCCAATTCGCCTTGCGGCGTCTGGATCGCGCCTTGGTGCGTGCCGGTCAGCCAGAACTCCGCCAGTACCGCATCTTCCATGGCGCGAAGCAGGATTGGCTCGTTGGCTTGGTCGGGGAAGGAGCGGCGGGAGTTTATGAAGTAATTCATAACGGCGTCGCGCCCCTCGAACACCTGGCCGCCGCCGAAGAGCTCGTAGCGCGGGTGATCGAAGGTCGCGAGCGTCGTCTCCCAATCGTGCGTGATCTCAGACGCCATGTGCTCGCGCACCACGGCGATGCGTTGTTCGGCCAGATCGCTCAACTCGCTCCGCTCCCGGGTTCTTCGCTGATAATCGAGATCTTCTGCCAGATTTTGCGCGAGAGGCCAGTGGTCAGGTTCTCGATCTCGCTTACAGCATCGATGACCAACGGATCACGCATGCGCTCCGCATAAAGCGCGGCAAGCTTGGCGATCAGCGCCAGCATCTCGGCGCAATAGTCTAAGTAGCGCGCCAACGCCTCTGGCTCCAGCGCGGCGCCGTCCTCTTTGAACGAGTGCGGGTCCTTGGTGAGTTGGTGCATGTCTACGACGTGCGCGATCGACCGCAGCGTATGCAGTTGATCGAGCGCGCGTTGTCGTTTCAACCGATCGTCCAGCCCAACTAGAAACCATGTCGCGCCGCCAAACAGGATCAGCAGATTCACGGCGGCTTCTAGCGTCTGCAACAGGCCAACATTCGTCTCGATATCTTCCAAATGCAGCAGCTTCGCCGCGGCGAACATCGCCCAGATGCCTGCGAGAATGATGATGCTTACGGCAATCCGCAGCGGCCAATTGTGCGCCGCGATCTCAGCTGCGCGCTGCGTCGTGTGACGAGCCGTAGCTCTCAGCTCCGCGCACACCTTGCTGAGGCCAGACTCTGGAAATCGCTTCTCGATGCGTCCCTTCAGACGCTCAAGCGTCTCGATGATCTTGGCGGGATCGAGCGTCTGGTAATTCACTGCAGATTACGCGACCGCTGCACTGTGCGCTCGTTGAAGTCTTGCCCCAAGGCCGAGCCACGCATCTCCGTCACCGCCTCGGCAGCATAGCGGCGGCCGTTCGGCGCGGTTTGGCAAGTGATCGTCATGTTGAAGTGATCGAGCCGCACCAGCGGTGCAGGGCTAAAGCCCTCCGGCGTATAGATGCGCATGCGCGTGATGTCAGGATTGTCCTTGGTGATCACCATCTCGCCGCGCATGCGATCGGCGTAGCGCCGCCCTTGCTCGCCACGCACGCTGTCGCGTGTTGGTTGGAAGCTGTACGTCGCGGACGTCTCGTCCTCGCGCACGAGCCGCACGTCGGCCACGCGGCCCATCCGCTCGCCCGCACACCACGACACGCCTTCGAAATCCTCCGCCATGCGATCGAACGCGCGGCGCTCATCGCCGCTCAATTCATCACGCGCTGGCGAGACGAGCCGCAGAGCTGGCGTTGCGCCCGGCTGATACCGCGCGCGCCAATTCACCTTGCTCGTGTTGAGATCCACGTCGAACGCGTAGTCCGCCTTGACCGCGGCGGTCGCGGCAACAGCTTGTGTCAACATTGCAGCGCCGGTGCTCTGCGCGATTGCTGTCGCGGCAAGGGCGGCGAATGCGGCGGTCAGCGCCATAAGGCGAAGGCGGGACTTCATGTGGCGCAACTTGCCATAGGGATTGTGGCCGCTCAACGGCAAGGGCTTCGGCCAAGCGGGGATTGCGCTACATATCGTTCATGGACGCCCGCGCGCCGCTTCTGCCATCGCCATTCGCCGAATGGTTCGCCGCGCGCGGCTGGTCGCCCCGGGAACATCAGCTCGAACTGGTTCGCCGCGCGCAGGCCGGGCTTTCCACGTTGCTGATCGCGCCAACCGGCGCCGGCAAGACACTCGCAGGTTTCCTGCCCAGTCTCATCGAATTGGCGCCACTCAAGGCCGAAGGCCCGCGCCGCCCGCATAAGCTGCACACGCTCTACATCTCGCCGCTGAAGGCGCTCACCACCGACGTCGCACGCAATCTCAGCACGCCCGCGAGCGAGATGCAGCTCGGCGTCCGCATCGAAACCCGCACAGGCGACACGCCGCCCTCGAAGCGCCAACGCCAACGCGCGCATCCGCCCGACATTCTGCTCACCACGCCCGAGCAACTCTGCCTGCTCATCGCCTCTGAACACGCACGCGTCTTCTTCGAAGACTTGCAAGCCGTCGTCATCGACGAAATCCACGCACTCGCGCCCACAAAACGCGGCGACCTCCTCGCGCTGGCTCTCGCGCGTCTCGGCCGCTGGGCGCCTGCGCATCGCCGTATCGGCCTGAGCGCGACTGTGGCGGATGAACATGGACTCGTTGATTGGTTGCTGGGCTCAGAACCCTCTCCCCCCTCGCGGGGGAGAGGGCGTTCCGACGCGCCGCACGTAGACGATCGCCCCCCACCCCCAACCCCCGCCCCACAAGGGGGCGGGGGAGAAGCGCGCGACATCATTGTCCGTGCTCCACCCGGCGCGACACCCATCATCGACGTCCTAGACTCCGACGCCCGCATCCCGTGGTCCGGCCACACCGCGCGCCACGCCATCCCCGAAATCTACGAGACCATCAAACGCACCAAGCTCGCGCTCGTCTTCGTCAACACGCGCGCACAAGCGGAGATGACCTTCCAGGAACTCTGGCGCGTCAACGAAGACAACTTGCCCATCGCGCTCCACCACGGCTCACTCGATGTTGGCCAGCGCCGCAAAGTTGAAGCTGCAATGGCCGAAGGCAAGCTCCGCGCCGTCGTCTGCACGTCGACCCTCGATCTCGGCATCGATTGGGGCGACGTTGACCTCGTCATCCAGATAGGCGCCCCTAAGGGTTGTGCGCGCTTGGTGCAACGCATCGGCCGCGCCAATCACCGCTACAACGAACCCTCACGCGCGCTGCTGGCGCCCAGCAATCGTTTCGAAGTGCTCGAGTGCCGCTCGGCGCAAGAAGCCGTGAAGGAGGGCGCGCTCGACGGCGAGTCCCGCCGCATCGGCGGCCTCGATTGCCTGGCCCAACACATCATGGGCTGCGCCTGCGGCGAGCCATTCGACGCCGACCAGCTCTACGAAGAAGTCATCAGCACCGCTCCATACGCCGATCTCTCCCGCGCGCAGTTCGATCGCGCCATCGATCTCGTCGCCACCGGTGGCTACGCGCTACGCTCCTACGACCGCTATCGCCGCATCGTGCAGGACCCACACACCAATCGCTGGCGCGCGCGCAACCCAAGCGTCGCACAACAGCACCGCATGAACGTCGGCGCCATCGTCGAATCGGAAATGCTCGACGTGCGGCTGGCGCACCGCGCCGGCGTCCGCCAGCGTCCCGGCGTGCCGAAGAGCGAAGGCCCAGCGCCGCTCGTGGCGGGCAGGCGGCTTGGCCAGATCGAGGAATACTTCATTGAAGGCCTGGCGCCCGGCGACACCTTCCTGTTCGCTGGCGAAATCCTCCGCCTCATTGGCGTGCGCGAGACGGACGCGCTCGTCGTCCGGGCCGGCGATCAGCAGAACCCGAAAATCCCATCCTATGCCGGCGGCAAGTTTCCGCTCTCGACCTTTCTTGCCGACCGCGTCCGCCACATGCTGCACGAGCCCGCGCGGCAGAAATCACTACCGCCGCAAGTGCGCGAGTGGATCAAGATGCAGAAGCGCCGCTCGGTCGTGCCCGCGCCGGACGAGATGCTGATCGAGACCTTTCCGCGCGCCACGAAGCACTATCTCGTCTGCTACCCATTCGAAGGCCGCCTCGCGCAGCAAACGCTCGGCGTACTGATCACGCGCCGCCTGGAGCGGCTAGGAAAACACCCAATCGGCTTTCTCGCCAGCGAATACGCCATGGCCGTCTGGGGTCTCGAACCAATGGGCGACATCGATCTTGCGCAACTTTTCGATGAAGACATGTTGGGCGACGATCTCGAAAGCTGGCTCGGCGAATCCACTTTGATGAAATCAACCTTCGCCAAGTGCGCCGTCATCGCCGGCATGATCGACCGCAACGTCCCGGGCGCCGAACGCAAGACCGGCCGCCAAGTCACGTTCTCCGCCGATCTCATCTACGATGTGCTGAAGCAATACGAGCCCGACCACATCCTGATGCAGGCCGCCTTCCAGGATGCAGGCGAGGGCTATCTCGACATCAAGCGCCTCGGCGCGCTGCTGCGCCGCGTCAAAGGTAAGCTCATCCACCGCGATCTGCCGCACGTCTCACCCTTCGCCGCACCGGTGATGCTGGAAATGGGCAAAGTCGGCGTGCGGGGTGGCGCGGATGAGGCTGTGCTCGAAGATGCAGCGTCGCTCATCGCGGAAGCGATGAGCTGACGCAGCGTACCCGCTTGCCTCTCGGCAAGCGCCAGCGCAGCTTCCGCCATAACACGGGGGAGACGATGCGGTTTGTGGCGATAGCGGCGCTGACGTTTGCGCTTTCGGGAGCGGCCAGTGCGCAAGTGAGCGACGCGACGCGCGCGGCGAACGCCGCCGCAGCGCAAACACTCCCCTGGACCGATCGCGAAGACGAAGACTTCGCCAATCGCGGCTTCGTCGCCGCCTACGACCAACCGCAAATCCGAATGACCGACGGTCGCGTCGTCTGGGATTTCACCGCCTACAATTTCTTGCAAGGCGACGCGCCCGCCTCGGTAAATCCCAGCCTCTGGCGTCATGCGCGCTTGCTGACGCGGGCGGGCCTCTTCCGCGTCACCGACCGCGTCTACCAAATCCGCGGCTTCGATGTGTCGAACATGACCATAGTCATCGGCGACACCGGCCTCATTATCATCGATCCGCTCTCCAGCGCCGAAACCGCAGCCGCCGGCCTCGCGCTCGCGCGCCGCACGATCGGCGACAAGCCTGTCGTCGCCGTCATCTACACGCACTCGCACCTCGATCATTTCGGCGGCGTGCGCGGCATCGTCAGCGCCGAGCAGGCGGCGAACGTGCAGATCATCGCGCCCGAGGGCTTCATGGAGCACGCGGTGACGGAGAACGTCATCGCCGGCAACGCCATGAGCCGCCGTGCGCAATTCCAGTTTGGCGCCGGCCTCCCGCCTGGCCCGGAAGGGCAGATGACATCCGGCATCGGCATCGCCGTCTCGGCCGGCACGTTCACGCTCATCCCGCCCACACGCACGATTTCGCGCACTGGCGAAACCCTCACCATCGATGGCGTGCGCATCGAGTTTCAGCTTACGCCGGATACTGAAGCGCCCGCGGAGATGAACTTTTTCTTCCCCGATCTCGGCGTGCTCTGCATTGCGGAGAACGCCACCGCTTCGATGCACAACATTCTCACGCCACGCGGTGCGCTGGTGCGCGATGCGAAGGCCTGGGCGGATTATCTAACCGAGGCGCTACGCCTCTATGGCGGCCGTACGCAGATCATGGTCGGCAGCCATGCCTGGCCCCGTTTCGGCGGCGATCGCGTACGCGATTTCGTCGCCAGTCACCGTGACGCCTACAAGTATCTGCACGATCAAACCGTGCGACTGATGAACGCCGGCTACACCGATCGCGAAATCGCCGAGCAAGTGCGCTTGCCGGAATCACTCTCCAGCCGTTGGTTCAATCACGGCTATTACGGCACGATGATGCACAATTCTCGCGCCGTGTATCAGCGTTATATGGGCTGGTACGACGCCAACCCCGCCAATCTGAATCCGCTGCCGCCCGCTGAAGAGGGCACACGCTTCGTCCGCGCCATGGGCGGCGCTGATCGCGTTATGGCGGAAGGCCAACGCGCCTTCGATGAAGGCGACTATCGCTGGGCCGCGCGGGTGCTGAACCATCTCGTTTTCGCCGAGCCGAACAACACCGCCGCACGCCAACTCCTCGCGCGCACGCATCGGCAGATGGCCTACCAGGCCGAGAGCGCGATTTGGCGCAACATCTACCTCGTTGGCGCGCGCGAACTGGAGCAGGGCCCGCCGACGCGCAGCCAACCAACGCAAAGCGCCGATCTCGTCGCCGCAACGCCGACGAGCTACATCCTAGATCTGCTCGCCGTGCGCCTGAACCCCGAACGCCTCGGCAATCGCCGCTACGCGTTCAATCTGGTTTTCCCCGAACGCAACGAACGCTTCGCCGTCACCATCGCCAACGGCGTGCTCGTTCACGAGCATGATCAAACGGTCGACGGCCCCACCATCACCTCGCAGCGTGCGGTATTTCTGCAAGCCATGGCCACGCAAAGCATGGCGCGCTCAGTTCTATCCGGACAAATCCGCATAGCGGGCAACAGAAGGTCGCTTGAAGGCCTGGGCGAAGTATTCGATACCCCGGACCCCAATTTCCCCATCGTCACGCCCTGACGAATCCGATTTGATCCGAGGCGCATGCCGCTCCTGTCGCAACCCGCACCGAAGCCGGAGCGCCCGCGCCGCAAGCCGGATTTGCGCGCGCTACCCCCGATGGCGATCGCCGGCGACAGCGTTGAGATGCGCTTGGGCGACACGCTCGTCAGCGCGTTGCCCGATGGCGCGCTCTGGATCACGGACTCCAAAACGCTGATCGTCTCCGATCTGCACTTGGAGAAGGGCTCGTCGTTCGCGCTGCGCGGCCAGATGCTGCCGCCATACGATACGCACGCTGCGTTGCTGAAGCTCACGGACCTGATGCTGCGCCTGCAGCCCGACATCATCGTCTCACTCGGCGATAGCTTCCACGATAAAGGCGGCCCCAACCGCATGGATGCACGCGATCGCGAATTGCTGCGCCTGCTGATGTCGCGTTGCGATTGGGTGTGGGTCGAAGGCAATCACGATGGCCGCGCGCCGGAAACGCTCGGCGGCGCGTTTCACGACGTGCTCCATGTCGGCTCGCTCGTGCTGCGTCACCATCCGACAGACGCCGCAGCGCCCGGTGAAATCGCAGGTCACCTGCATCCGTGCGCGAAAGTCTCTGGCCGTGGCCGCAGCGTCCGCCGCCGTTGCTTCGCCACCGATGGCGCACGCCTCGTCATGCCCGCCTTCGGGGCTTTCACCGGCGGACTTAACGTTTGCGACGACGCCTTCGCGAATATCTTCCCGGAAGGCGCCACCGCACTCGTGCTCGGCAAAGATCGCGTCCTGCCCGCGCCGAATGAAAGACTGCTGAGCGACTAACCCAAGCTCGTCATTCCGGGGCAATGCGCAGCATTGAACCCGGAACCCAGGGGCAAACGCACAGCTTGTGGCCCCTGGGTTCCGGATCGCGCTCCGCGCGTCCGGAATGACGAAAAATCTTTAGAAGCGGTGCAACGCTGTTGCGAGCGGGATCAGCATGCAGATGATCATCGCGCCGCCCGTCAGCACCTGCCGCAACACCGGATACCAAGCAGGCGCGCCCGCATCGCGCGCGCTGCGATAGTCCCAGATTGCTTGCGCCGCGAACAAACCGGCGAAAACCGCCGCCGCGCCCAACACCGGCGTCACGTAGACAACCAACGTCGCCAACGTCCACCCAGCCAAAGCGGGGAGCGCGCTGAACAGCAACCGCAACCCATTCGGCGCAGACGGCGCACGCATGATCTCAATCCCACAGCGCACGCCGCCGAGAAACGAAAGCAGCACCGCCGCATAGAGCGAAAACGCAATCGCCCCCAAGCGCGCCGTGCTTCCGTGCGCCGACAGCGAGATCAGCGCTGCGATCGCCAGCGGCGCTAGCCCCAGAAACCCAAGACGCAGCGCCGCGCGCGGCAAGAATGGCGGTTCAGAACTCACGAACGGCGGAATACCAACGCTGCGCCCCAGCCCGCGAGAAGCGCGAGCATCACAGTGACGATGCCGTACAGCCACGACACGTTTGTGGCGAGATCGTGGATCGTGCGTTCAAAGCCAATACGCGAAATCGTGATCGGAATCCGCTGGGCCGAGATCAACCGCCCATCGCGGAAGAGGTAGGTGTCGGCGTGATACTGATCGATCGGCGCATTCGCCGGCAACCGCACCACCGCACGGAACAGGCCGCCTTGATAGGCCGTCAAGCCACCGCGCTCGCCTTCGCGCGGCGCGCGCGTGTACCATTGATACAAACCTTGCTCGCGCCGCAGCCGCACCAACGCCGCGCGATAAGCTGAGGGATCGCCACCCGCCGGCACCGCGCTCGCCAGCTGAGCTGACGCCGCGGGATCGAGCTTGTAGCGCCAAATAGATTGCGGGCTGGCGATCTGGTTGAGCGGCCGCGTGCTCAGCACCGCAAAGAACGCCGGTGCTTCGCTGAAGCGCACCGGATCGCCGTTGACCCAAAGCCCCAGCACGCGCCGTTTGCGCATCACCGTCGCGCGTTCGTTCGGCCCGCGCAGCACCACGACGATGTCGCCACGCCCGCGCCGGTCCGGATTCACGCCAAACACTGTGATGAACGAGCCGCCATAAGTGGAGCTGACCGTGATCTGCTCCTCGGCCACACCCGCCGGCAGATCGTTGGCGACGTCCGTCGTCGGTTGTTCCTGCGCAGCGGCAGGTGCGGCCGCAAAAAGCGCGAAGGCGAGGGCGGCGAGCGCGCGTTTCACCACATGCCTCCGCCGAGCACGTAAGTTTCTTCCGGCGGGATCACGAGATCGAACAGAAACTTGATGCTCGCCGCCACCAACAGCGCGCCGAGAATGCCGCGAATGTATTCCGCCTTCATCCCCGCGCCCAACCGCGCGCCAACCTGCGCGCCGACAACACCGCCCAGCATCAGCAGCAGCGCGAGAACGAGATCCACAGTCTGCGTCGCCGCCGATTGCAACACCACGATCAGCGATGTGATGATCAGCACCTGAAACAGCGACGTCCCGATCACGACATTCGTGGGCATACGCAGCAGATAGATCATCGCGGGGATCAGGATGAAGCCACCGCCAATGCCCATGATTGCCGAGAGCGCGCCAATGGCGAAGCCAATGCCCAGCGGCGGCAGCACGCTGATGTAGAGCCCCGAGCGCGGAAAGCGGAGACGAAAGGGCAGGTTATGCGCCACCGTCTTCAGCGGCCGCCGCAGGATCGACGCCGCCTTGGCAGGCCGCCCGCGCCAGAAGCGATAGCTTTCGCGCACCATCAGGAAGCCGACGCCCGAGAGCAGCACGAGATAGAGTAGCGAGATGATGAGATCGAGCTGCCCAAGCCGCAGCAGCCGCTCAAACAGCGCTACGCCGCCTATGCTGCCTGCGACGCCGCCAATCGAAAGCAGCAACCCCATGCGCCAATCGACAGCTCTGCGTCGCGTTTGCGTCATGATGCCGGAGAACGACGTCGCTGCGATCTGGCTCGCGCCCGTGGCCACTGCAACGGGTGCAGGCACCCCCATGAAGATCAGCGCAGGCGTCATGATGAAGCCGCCGCCGACTCCGACGAGCCCGGACACAAAGCCGACGGCGCCGCTGACCAAAAGGACTAGCAGCACGTTCACCGGCATTTCGGCGA
>CADEDT010000103.1 GCA_902826145.1 uncultured Caulobacteraceae bacterium | reverse complement strand
AGGATTTGCATCGACTTCGGCACCGCGCTGTCGAAGGCGTCGATCTGCCTTGATCCGACGCTGCCGCTCGAAGTTGGCGTGAAGCCGCTGCCGATTGGCGCGATCTCGGGCGCGGAGCACCCGCTGCTGACGCCCTCCGTGCTCTATGTCGATGAAGGGCGGATGTATTTTGGCCCGCAAGCGCTGGCGCATGCACATCGCGGCGTCGAGATGGCGCGCGACCCTCTGCTCTCTTTCAAGACCGTGCTTGGCGCGAGCAACGTGCAGGAAGTGCTGCAGACGAAGCTGCGGCCGTCGATGGACCCGACCGGCACGTTCAAGCATCGCGACGCGCTCGTGCTCTACATTGCATATCTCGATCAGCTGATCCGCGAAGCGATCGAGCTGGCGCCGAACATGCCCAACAACGTCGCCAATTCTAAGCGGCGTTATACGAGCCCGGTTTGGCGCCCCGGCAGCGGCGTCGATCTGGCGTTCGAGGCGATCTTCAACGAAGCGGCCGCCGTTTCGCAAAAACTCGGGCGGCAGTTCCTGTTGCAAGGAGAAGGCATCTCGATCGCGCAGTGCAAGGACGCACTCGATCGCGCCGCCGCAATGCCGGGAAACGGCCTGCTCGAGACTGGCATCTTCGAACCGCACGCGGCCGCCGCTGCGGCTTTGGCGTTTACATCCACGCCAACGCGCATGGTGGTCGTTCTCGATATCGGCGCAGGCACGAACGATATCGCGGCGTTTGACTTCGATGAGAGCGTCGAACCGCCATCGCTCAGCGAAATCAAGGAAGCGCGCCAGTGTACCGCGCTGGCGGGCGACGAGATCGACCGCATCCTGATTGAGCTGATGCTGCGCAAGGCGGGCTTCGACCGCAACAATCCGGACGACATGAAGACGCTGCGCGCGGCCCGTCTCACGGCGCGCGAGCTGAAGAAGGACATCTTCAAGCACGGCAAGTGCACGATGCGCGTCGGCCGCAAGATGATCACGGTGCTAGCCAAGGAATTGGCCGAAGACCCGAACTTCCGCACCTATCAGCAGAGCCTCGCGCAATCGATCGCGGCGAGCTTGCGCGTGGTTGCAGGGCGCGCGCGCCAAGTTGGCTCGCCGACAATTGACGTGGTGCTCGCGGGCGGCGGTTCGCACCTGCCCTTCCTGACGGCGTTGGTTCAGCATGCGGGCAATAGCGTCGCCGAAGGCATTCAGCTGCGCATCGGACCGCTATCGCCGGCAAACCCGCTCTATGTCAGCGTCGACAACAATCTGCGCGACGTGTTCCCACAGATCTCGATGAGCGTCGGCGGGGCGCTGGTGGAGATGATGCCCGCGAACTAGCGCGTGGCTTCAGCCAATTCCGGAAACACCTTCGCGACTTTGCTCAACAGGTAGTCGCCGTACGTGCCGCTCCAGGCGTGGACGTTGGCGCGATCCCAGCGTTCGCTGGAGTCGTCGTGCGCGCTGGCGTGCGCGGGGAGCGGCACGATTTCGGCGCGCCAGCCTGGGTCGAAGAAGAATGGAAATGAGAGCCGGCTCTTGCCGCTGACATTGCGCACGCGGTGAGGCGTCGAGCGATAGACGCCGCCGGTGAGGCGATCGAGCATGTCGCCGATATTGCAGACGAGCGTGCCGGGGATCGGCGGCGCTTCGATCCAGCCGTCTGGCGTCTTCACTTGCAGGCCGCCGCTTTCGTCCTGCGCGAGCAGCGTGAGCAAGCCGTAATCTGTGTGTTCACCGACACCCCAGCTCTCGCCGTCATCAGCCGGATACTCGAAGACGCGGAAGAGCAAGGTTGGATCGGCCGTGTAGGTGCGGCGGAAGTACTGTGCGTCGAGGCCGAGGCTGAGCGCGACGCCTTCCATGATCGCATGCGCGGCGCGCGTGGCTTCGTCCATGAAGCGCAACACTGCGGGCTTCAATTCGGGCACAGCATCCGGGAACTGGTTCGCACCGTGCAACGGCAAGCCTGCGCGCACGCGCGCGTCTTCAGCGCCGAGTTCTTCGCCGAAGTACAAACCCTGCTTGCGATCGGGCTTGCCTGAGGTGAGTTCGCCACCGACGGGAAAGTAGCCACGCCATGCGCGTCCACCCTTAGCCATCTCGATCTTCATCTTCTCGGCTTCAGGCAGCGCGAAGAACTTGCGGCTTGCTGCGTCGAGCGCAGCGAGTGTCTCCGCGCTGATGCCGTGATTGGTCACATAGAAGAAACCTAGTTCTCGGCACGCATCGCCAATCGCATTTGCAACGCTCGTCGCATCGCCATGCGCAAGCAGCGGAGCGACATTGATGATCGGCAATGTTTGCGTGCTCATGCTCAACTCGTAGGCGCCCACTCAGCGCGCGAAGCTATCCAAATGCGGGCAGACTCTCGTCTTGGCGCTGTGGATTTCATCCTACATGATTTTGGAGAGCCAACGAGAGGGATGCGCGTCATGGACGGAAACGCAGCCATCAAGTCGCACCAAGACGCGAGCGGCGTCGCGGTGAAGCCGACGGGGCCATTGCTTGGCGCGGAGATCAGCGGCGTCGATCTGACGAAGCCGCTCGCGCCGGAAGAAGTCGCGGCGATCCGCGCGGCGCTGCTGAAGCACAAGGTGATCTTCTTTCGCGATCAGGACATCAGCTACGAAGATCACGTGCGCTTTGGCCGTTATTTCGGCGATCTTGAAGGCCATCCAGTCACCGCGACGGTGCCGGGCTTTCCGGAAATTCTCTTCATCGAAGCCGCTGACGGCATGAAGATCAGCGACAAGGTCTATCCGATCGCGCGACCCGCCAATAAGTGGCACACCGACGTGACGTTCCGCGAAAAACCCTCAATGGGCGGCATTCTGCGCATGCGGCAGAAGCCGGCCTATGGTGGCGACACGATCTTCGCCGATACGGCTGCGATCTATTCCGACCTGCCGCCAGACGTGAAAGCGAAGATCGACACGCTCGACGCCGAGCACGACATCATCCGCTCCTACGGCTATCGCGTCGCGCCGGAGAAGGCCGAGGAGCTGCGCAAGGAATATCCGCTGATGGTGCACCCTGTTGTGCGCCGCCATCCTGAGACGGGTGAGAAGCACCTCTTCGTCAATCACGTCTTCACCGACCGCATCTTGGGTTTGCCGGAGGATGAGGCGACGAAGCTGCTTGCCTACCTGCTCGATCGCGTGAAGGCGCCTGAGTATCAGATGCGCTTCACCTGGAGCGAGAACGCCATCGCCTTCTGGGACAACCGCGCCACGCAGCACTACGGCGTCCTGGATTATTGGCCCCACGAACGCGTCGTCGAACGCGTGACCGTGATGGGCGAAGACAGGCCCGCGCGATAGCGGGCCATCGGGCCGGACCAACGCGACGCTCTACCCCGTCACAGAAGCGTTGCGTCCGGCCCGTATCATTGGAGTCGAACCACCTGCAGAACCGCCTGGGAACAAAACCACCTCTCGCCGCGTAGTTACTCGACGCGCTTTTGTGGGGATCGCCGTGCGCTGCTGGCTGTTTTTCAACCGGGACCTGGGTCCCGACGTTCCCGAAGCGCATGAGGTGGTGCGTTTCCAAGAAGCCGCGCGCGCGCTCGACATCGAGTTGCTGGTGCTGAAGCCGAGCGAATTCGACCTCGTTGTCGACTCTAAGCACGGCTGGTCGGCGATCTATCAGGGCCGCGAACTCTATAAGCCCGATCTCATCATCCCCCGCTGCGGCAGTGAGACGAGCTATTTCACGCTCGCGGTGCTGCGCCACTTCGAACGTCAGGGCGTGGCGATCGCCAATAGCCCGGCGGCGGTGGAGTCGGTCGCGGATAAGCTGCACACACTGCAGGTTCTGGCCGGCGCGAAACTGCCGATCCCGAAGACGATCCTTGGCAAATTCCCGGCTGACGTTGATCTGGTTCAGCGCGAGCTTGGCTTCCCGGTTGTCGTGAAGAAGCTCCGCGGCACGCGTGGCGCTGGCGTGGTGCTGTGCAACAGCCGCGCTGAGTTCGATGACCTCGCCAATCTGCTCGACGGCGCGACCTCGGCGTCAGACTTCCTGTTTCAACAATACATCAAGGTCAGCCATGGCCGCGATGTGCGCGTGCTGGTGATCGACGGCCGTGTCGTGGCGGCGATGGAACGGCGCTCCACCGATGGCGGCTTCAAGTCGAACATCTCGCTCGGCGGCAGCGCCAAGCCGTTCAATCCGACGCCGGAGATGGCGGAGCTTGCCGTGCAAGTCGCGCGCGAGCTGAAGCTCGATATCGCGGGCATCGATATCCTGTTCGACAAGGACGGCTATCGGATCTGCGAAGCTAATTCAGCGCCTGGCTTCCAGGGGCTTGAGAAGGCTTGCGCGATCGATGTGCCTGAGCTGGTGTTCTTGGCGATGGGCCGGAAGTTTGGCTTACCGGTGCGGCACTCGGAGCGGTGGGAAAAGGCCATAGACCGCGCAGCACGCGCAATGTTTGCGAGCATTCGCCCGCCGAACGTGGATGAGCTGGTTGAAGACATGCCGCTCGTGCCTGCGCCAGCGCGCGTGCGCAAGAGGACGCGCAAGCCTAGCCGCGTGACGCCCGATTGATCCGCTCGACGGCGAGCGCGGCGATTTCCTGCAGATCATGCACGGCCGGCTTCTCAAGCGACGGCATACGATTGAACGCGTCTAGCGCCGCGATCTTGTAGGCCTCGGCGAGGGTTGGGTAGTTGAACGTGTTCTCGACGAAGTAATCCAGGCCGCCGCCGAGATTCAGCACAGCCTGGCCGATGTGAATGAGCTCGGTCGCGCCTTCGCCGACGATGTGGACGCCAAGCAAGCGGCGCGTGTTCAGATCGAAGATCATTTTCATGAAGCCGGAGTTGAGCCCCATGATGTGGCCGCGCGAGGTCTCGCGAAAACGGGCGATGCCAGTTTCGTATGGGATACGTTTCTCGCGGACTTGCTCCTCGGTCATGCCGATCGTGGAAATTTCCGGCACTGAGTAGATGCCGTATGGAAAGAATTCCGGCGGCGCGTGCGCTTCGGCGCCGAAGGCGTGGCACGCAGCGATGCGCCCCTGCTCCATCGAGGTGGACGCAAGGCTCGGAAAGCCGATGACATCGCCCACCGCGTAGATGTGCGGCGCGCTGGTGCGGAAAGTGGCCTTGTCGACGGCGATGCGACCACGTTCGTCGGCGGCGAGGCCAGCGGCTTCGAGATTGAGCGAGGCGGTCGAGCCGGCACGTCCGGCGGCGAAGAGCACCATGTCGGCGAAGATCTGGCGCTGATCTTCAAGCTGCACGAGACAGCTCTCAGGGCCGAGCTTTTCGACGCTCACGGCCTTGCTGTTGAAGCGAAGGCTCACGCCGCGGTCGCGGAGATCGTGGATGAACTCGTCCACCAGTTCTCGATCGACGAAGCCGAGCAGGCTGGCGCCCGGCTCGATCACCGTGACCTTCACATCGAGCGCCGAGAAGATCGTGGCGTACTCAATGCCGATGACACTGGCGCCGATCACGGCGAGCGAACGCGGCAGCCGCTTCAATTCGAGAATTTCATCGGCGTCGACGATACTCTCGCCATCGAACGGGATGTGCGCGGGGCGGAAGGGCTGCGTGCCAACGGCAATTATGATGCGGTCGCCGTGATAGTGGCGGACGTCACCGCGATCGCCGGTGACTTCGACGGCGTTCGGGCCAAGGAAGCGCGCTTCGCCGGAAATCCAGGTGACCTTGTTGCGCGCGAACTGGTGCTCCAGCACCTCGACTTCGTGGTCGAGCGTGATGTGGAGGCGCCGGCGCAGGTCCTCCGCGGTGATGTTTTCTTTGTTGCGGTGGGCGCGGCCGTAGAAGCCGCGCTCGCGCCAGCCGGATAGATTGAGCACGGTTTCGCGCAAAGTCTTCGACGGGATCGTTCCGGTATGCACACAAACACCGCCAACGCGCCGCCCTTTCTCGATCACCAGGACGGATTTCTTGAGCTTGGCCGCCTGCACTGCCGCGCGCCGGCCGGCAGGGCCGGAGCCAATGACGATGAGATCGAAATGCTGCGACATGGCGGCGGGAACTTTGGCCCGCGCCGCTCGCCAAGACGTTAATGCGCAATATGTCGGATCGGACGCGGGCCGTTCGTCCTCGGGTCAAACACGGAGAGTGAGCGATGCGGAAGGTGATCGTCGGCGCGTTTGTTTCGATGGACGGCGTGATGCAGGGGCCGGGCGGGCCGGATGAAGATCCGACCGGCGGCTTCAAGTATGGCGGCTGGGTTGCGCCGATGGCCGATACCGACCCAGTGTTCGGCGAAGAGATCGGCAAGCTGTTCGGCCAGCCGTATGACCTGCTGCTCGGGCGCAAGACCTACGAGATATTCGCCGCGCACTGGCCCTACGCCGAAGGCGGGCCGGACGATGAGATCGCCAAGCAGTTCAATCGCATTACCAAGTACGTCGCGACGAAGTCAGGTGATGTAGACACGAGCTGGGACAAGACGGTCATGCTCGGCGACGTCGCCAAAGATGTCGCGAAGCTGAAGCGAGAGGATGGCCCAGCGCTTGTCACGCAGGGCAGCACGGAGATTGTCCACGCGCTGCTGGCCGCCGGTTTGGTCGACGAAATTCACGTGTTCACGTTTCCGGTGCTGCTCGGCAAGGGCAAGCGCTTGTTCGACAACAACGGCCTGCCCTCAGCTTACAAGCTGACGAACAGCCGGGTCTCGCCAACTGGGTTGATCACGGCGAGCTACACGCCGGCCGGCGAGGTGCAGCACATGACCATCCGCGGCGCGGAAAATCCGTCCAAGGCCGAACTTGCGCGCCGCGAACGGATGAAGCGCGAGGGCTGAACGTCGCGCCAACGAAACGCTGCCGCCTTAGAGCGTGAAGCTGGCGAGCTTCTTCGAGAAATCGGTGGCGACGTGGGAGAAGCCGTCGTTGAGGCGGGTCAGTTCTGGGGCCAGACGCTCTTCGTACTGGATCGTCGCCATCGCCAGCATCATGAAGCCGATGCCCGCCCAGAGGCGGAATTGCGTGTCGAACACGCTGCGGAAGTTCTGCTTCAGTTCGATCATTGCGATCTTGAACATGAGCGCGAGGCCTTCTGGCTAATGCGCATCAATCTTTGCGCGCTAAGCGTAAACAAGTGCTAACCGAGAGGTTAACACAAGCGCGCGGCGCACATGGATTGCAGTGAAACTGCAGTTCAATCGTAGCGAATGACGTAACGCTTCTTCATCGGCTCGATCACGCGCCACACGCCGATGAAGCCAGGCTCGATGATGAAGCTATCGCCAGCTTGGAAGCGGCGCTTCTCGCCGTCACTCGTTTCGAGTTCGCACACGCCTTCGAGCACGTGACAGAATTCCCATTCTTCGTATTTTACCGACCATGCGCCTTTGGTGGCGCTCCACTCGCCCGCGAAGATTTTCTCGCCACGCTGGTAGTCGATGGTGGCAACGGTGTGCGGCGAACCTTCGGCGACGCGATCTGCCGCGATGGGCGCCTCTTCGCGTTGGCCTTGGCCGCGGACGGGATGAACCTTCGAGATCATGCGCTGCTCCGCTGGCGGCTTACGGCGCCGGCTCGTCTATCACCACACCGAGGCTACGGGCGTGAGCTTCAAACACGGGCGCAAGCTCCGTCCAGGCAGTATGCCGCGCGCGGCGCACCAGGGCGGCGATGCGCGCGGGATCGTCCGGCAAGCGCGCGCCCGCCGCGAGCAAGGCCTGGGCAGCGCCTTGATCGTTGACCGTCTCTACGGGCGTGAGGCCACGCGTATCGCGAGCCTCGATATCGGCGCCGGCGGCGATCAACACTGGAACAACGTCGCCGCCGCCCACCGCATGGAGCGGCGTGCGACCGTTCTGGTCTCGCACCGTGACACTGGCGCCGGCATCGATCAGGGCTTGCGCGGCTGCGGCGTCGTACTCGCCGAAGAGCGGCGTCCGGCCGTCGTTGTCACGTGCGTTGGCCTTGGCGCCGGCGCGGATGAGCGCGCGAATGACGCGGGCGTCGCTGGTCATATGCAACGGCGTCCATCCCATGAGGTCGTCGCGGTAGCGGGCGTTGGCGCCGGTGCGCAGCAGCAGCTCAACTGTCTCGCCGACATCGAAGCGGGCTTCCGGCATCGGCTCGCGGTTGTATTCGCGTGGATCCACAGCGTCGACCGCACCCATCAGCATAGGGTCACTGTCACCGTCGCGAGCATTAACGGCGCGCGAGTAGCGCAGCGCCAGACGCATCATGTCCGGGAAACCGCTGACGGCGCTCGCGTGCAAGAACCGGTTGGCGACTTCGCGCCGCCGCAACGCGCCACGCTCAATTAGCGCAGTCGCAAACGCCATGTCACCACAGCGAGGCGCCATCCCGATAACGTGCAGCGGTGGCTCCCCCACATACATTGAAACTTCGAGCGGCGCGCCTTCCGTGATGAAGATGTTCGCGAGCGCCATGTTGCAGTTCGCAAGCGCTTGCACCAATGCGAAACCAGCATTCTGCGAGCGAAAGTCGAAGCCCTCGGCGCGAAGCGCTTCGATTGTGCCGTCATCGCCTTCTACCCAACGCGCGGTTCCGGCGACCCGATCAATTGCTTGCTCTATTTCGGAAACGATTGGCGGCATCGCCGGCCCAGCTTCGCCTGGCATGGACGTTGACGCCATCGTTCCGCCCATACCGGAGAAACCGTAATTCAAGACAAACTTACGCTGGCCGCCGATCTCGAGCCCGGTGATGTAGGTCGGCAAGTCGCTGGCGTTGACCTCGTAGTGGCCCTGGAGACGGAAGTAGTCCGCGCGCCGCATCAGTTCGAGCAGCGATTGCACGTCTGATTGCGGGATGCGCCAGCGGTGCTCGCCGCGGATGAGGACATAACCTTCGCCCCAATAGATCACCTCGCCATCGCCGCGAATTTCCACGGCGTAACCAGGACAAGTGCCGAAGCATCCCGTGCGTTGGAGGCGGATGCGGACGCTTGCGAGGTCGATCTCTTCCGGGAACACGCGATCAGCCGGGCCAATGTAATCGGCTGGACGTGAATCGATCATATATTCAAGCGTCGCGGGCACCGCGCGCCCCTCGCGCTCAAACGGCCTAAATCGCGTCTGACGCGCGGTAACGATTGCGTCGTCTCGATGGTGCGCAGGGCCGCTCAGAATTTCGACGTTGGACACTGCGCCGGTTTCATCGACAGTGAGCCGAACATACCAATTGCCGCCATACGATTGCTGCAACAGGCTCGACGCACCCTCGCGCCATGCCATTGCCACGCGCGGCGGCTCCTGCACTAGATGCTCGTATTGTTCTCTGTTGTCTGGTCGCACCACCTCCTGTGCGGTCGCGCTGACGGCGCAAACGCAGGCCAAACCGCCGATCAGAAGCGCGAGAAGACGCATGGAGCTTCTATGCCAGCACTCGCGCCGGTGCGCCGCTCACTTTAGGGAGAGCTGGCATCATCAGCCTTCGGCTTCGATTCAAATCCCGCCCAGCGGCCGAACATTTCTTCGGCGCGGCGGAGGTTCCTGTCGAGCGAGGCCATGGTCTTGGCGAAGTCGCCGGCGCCGTCGCCGCGCCAGGCCGCGCGCGCCTGACCGATGATGACGCCCAAACCTTGCGCGCGCGCTTGGCCGGTCATGCCGTCGGCCTCAAGGCCCGCGAGCGCGAGCACCCAGCGCGCACAACGCACGTGGCGCTGGTGAACAGATGCTAGGATCGTCGGATCGCGATCTGCGCCCTGCTCCATCGCCAACACTGCGGCGCGATGCGGCTCCATCGCTTCGAAGCGGCGCATGATGAGTTCGAACAAGCGGTCGCGCACGCTTTGCGCGGGATCGAGTTTGTCGGCGTTCTCGGCGATGGCGCGGTCGAACGCCTCCTCGACGCAATCCACCGCTTCGCCGGCGCTCGCGCCGTAATACTCCGACACAGGCCGGCCTGCGGCGGCCGCGAGCTTGATGATCGTCACCTCCCGCCAAGGCGTTGAGCCCGCCAGCGACAAAGCGGCGCGGGCGAGATCGCGGCGGAGAGCTGGGTCAAGCAGAACGGACATGAAACCTTCAAAGAGAATTTGAGTTGCGTTTTAATCAAGGCCCGGGTTGGACTTGGCCGTCAAGCGGTCGCGTTCGGGGGGACGGCGCGAACGCGAGGAGACTAAGCATGCCGGATGGGACTTTAGTTGGGCGCTTGCGTCCGCACCCCCATCACGATCACGCGCTGCAGGCCCGTCTTGCGCATTGGAATCGCGAACGGCTGGCGCCGCAAACGCCGCAGAAGAACTGGCGCGATGCGCTGGATGGCGAGCGCGAGATGCTTGTTGTGGAGCGCGAGTTCATCGAGACAACGCGTCAAGCGCAGAGCGCGCGTGCCGCGAAAGCGCCGCGAGAACCGCAGGCGTTTGTTGCTTGGTTCGAGGCGCTGAAAGAGAGCGGCCCCGGCCAGGGCGATGCACTCTTTCCGTGGCTTGCTGAGCGCGCGACAATGGCGGAGATGCGCTGGTTCGTGGAGCAGGAAGCCGCTGGCGAAGCGGGTTTCGACGATCTTGTCGCCATGGCGCAAATAAAGATGCCGGTGCAGGCGAAGCTCGAACTGGCGCGCAACTATTGGGACGAAATGGGACGCGGCAACGCCAAGGGCATGCATGGGCCAATGCTGGATGCGCTGGTTCAAGCGCTGAAGGTCACGCCGCAGATTGAGACGACACTCGCGCCGTCGCTGGCGCTCGGCAACACGATGGCGGCGCTGGCAACGAACCGTGCATATGCGTATCACGCGCTCGGCGCGTTGGGCGCGATCGAGCTGACGGCGCCAGGGCGTGCGGCGCTGGTGAGCTTGGCGCTGCGGCGCCTGAAAGTGTCCGCGAAGGCGCGGCACTATTTCGATCTGCATGCGGTGCTAGATATCAAGCATTCGGAAGCTTGGAACCGTGAGGTGTTTGCGTCGATCGTCGCCGAGACGCCGGATGCGGCGCGCTACATCGCGGAGGGCGCGCTGATGCGCTTGCAGTCCGGCGCGGATTGTTTCGATGCCTATCGCCGCCACTTCTGGGGTGGCGACGGCGCCAAGGCGCCTGCTTGAGCGGCGACAAGGACCGCGCGCTCGCGTCCATCATCGCCGTGCTCAAGGCGGCAGACTATCATTTCATAACACCGACGCCCGCGACGCATGCGCGTGTCGTTGCGCGGCGCGAGCGTGCGCAAGATTTACGCGACGTGTTCGGGTGGAACTTGCCGTTTACCGGTGACGCAGTTGGGCCGGATCTAGCTGAGCTGATGCTGCAGGCCGAGATTTTAGAGCAGCGTGGCGAGTTGTTTACAAGCACCGTGCGGGTTTCGTCGTTGGGCGATGACCTGTTCATGCATTCGGCATATCCGACAAACGCCGCCGACTCCGTCTTCTTTGGACCGGACTCGTATCGCTTTGCGCGCTTTCTTGAGGCCGAGCTGCCGCGCTTGGCGCCACGTGCGCACATCGTGGATATCGGCGCCGGCGCTGGCCCCGGCGCGATTGCGGCGGCGCGCGTCATGCCGGAGGCGTATTTCACCCTCACCGACATCAATCCCGGCGCGCTGCGGCTCGCGGCGGTCAACTGGGTGATGGCGCATCTGGGGCCAGTCTACTTCGCGGTTTGCGACACGCTGCCCGACGAGTTGCTAGCGCACGCCCCGCCGATCGACTGCATCATCGCTAACCCGCCCTACATCGCCGATGCTGCGCATCGCGCCTACCGTAATGGCGGCGGCATGCATGGTGGCGAACTTTCGCTGCGCTGGGCGAAGTTGGCTGCGGAGCGCTTGGCGCCGGGGTGCGCGTTTTTGCTCTACACGGGTAGCGCTATCGTTGGCGGCGAGGACCGACTTAAGGCGGCACTGATCGAAACGCTCCGTGGGTTCGACGTTTCGTACGGCGAGATTGATCCTGACGTGTTTGGCGAAGAGCTTGAAAGAGCGGATTATGCGGGTGTGGATCGCATCGCGGTCGTTGGTCTCGTCGCCATCAAACGCTAGCGGCGCACCATCTCGCGCAACGCGTTGGACAAAAGCGTCGTCGCGTTGGCGCGATCTTTCCAGCTGAGCACCACAGCGGGGCCGGTGTCCGTCTTGTTGACGTCCACGACATAGAGCCTTCCCGTCGCGTGTTCGCGCAGGACGTCGAGGCCGCCCCAGTCGAGCTTCATCGCGGCACAGAACTTTTCGATTTGCGCGATCTCGGTGGCAGAGAAGACTTCCTCGGGCGTTCTCACAACGACGCTGGTGTTTTGAATCGAGAAGCTCTCGCCGGCGGGTTTGCGCTTGTCGAACACGACGATTGGCTTGCCGCCGACGGTGGCAGTGCGCAGGTCGCGCGCCATGTTGGTTTCGTCGGCGGTGCGGATGAGGCGCTGGTAGGCTTTGCCGGGCACGGGTTCGCAGGGGCATTGGACGATACGGCCATCATGCAAGCCGTTGCCCTCGCCCTTCTCCACCGCTTCGCCAACATGCGCGCGTGGATCGATGGCGAGCGGATAGCCGAACGCTTCCTCCATCACGCGCGCGACGGTGCTTTTCGAGACATCGCCGACGCCGAAGTTGATCGCTTTCGCATGGCGTGGCGCCGGCGGCGTGGCGACGGTTTGATCCTCGAAGTAGAACGCGGCGTCGGCGCGTTCGGGGGAGGACGCGAACTCGAAGCCGCCCCACACCATCGCCGCCCAGATGATGTACCAGGGGCGCGGGCGATGTGGCGCGAACCAGATGCGCGGGCCGTATGGTTGCGTCAAGCTCGCCCAGAAGCCGCGCACGCGCACGAATGCGTAGTAGGTGAACCAGCGCCAGATATCGGCCCAGAGTTGCCAATCGTTCTTGAAGCGCGTGCC
>CADEDT010000102.1 GCA_902826145.1 uncultured Caulobacteraceae bacterium | reverse complement strand
CCATGCTGGAAGACCTCGCCATCCTCACGGGCGGCCAAGTCATCAGCGAAGACCTGGGCATCAAGCTTGAGAACGTCACCATCGACATGCTCGGCAAGGCCAAGAAGATCGTTGTGAAGAAAGACGACACGACGGTCGTCGACGGCTCGGGCGCGAAGAAGGACATTGAAGCGCGCGTCGGCCAGATCCGCAAGCAGATCGAAGACACCACGTCCGACTACGACCGTGAGAAGCTGCAAGAACGTCTGGCGAAGCTCGCCGGCGGCGTTGCGGTGATCAAGGTCGGCGGCGCGACGGAAGTCGAAGTGAAGGAACGCAAGGACCGCGTTGATGACGCGCTGAACGCCACCCGCGCTGCGGTGGAAGAAGGCATCGTCCCCGGCGGCGGCGTGGCGCTCCTGCGCGCAGCCTTCAAGCTCTCAATCAAGGGCGACAACGAAGACCAGAACGTCGGCATTCGCATCGTCCAAAAGGCGCTGGAAGCCCCGATCCGTCAGATCGTGGAAAACGCCGGCGTCGAAGGCTCGATCGTTGTCGGCAAGCTGCGTGAGTCGAAGGAAGACAATTTCGGCTTCAACGCGCAGACCGAAGAATACGTCGACATGGTCAAAGCCGGCATCATCGATCCGGTGAAGGTCGTGCGCACGGCGCTGCAAGACGCAGCCTCGGTCGCTGGCCTGATCATCACGACGGAAGCCTCGATCGCCGAAGCCCCGAAGAAGGAAGCCGCCGGCGGCGGTATGCCAGGCGGCGGCATGGGCGGCATGGGCGGCATGGATTTCTAATCCAGCTGCACGGCACGAAAACGGAAACGGCGGAGCGCAAGCTCCGCCGTTTTTGTTTGCGGCTACGACCGGCGTGTTAGTGTCTCGCCGCTTCAATGGGGCGTCGGCGCATGTTCGAAATCAGACCAGCAGTCTCCACAGACGTTCCCGCAGCAATCGCCACGCTCGTGGACGCGTTCGAGCACGACGCGCTCATGCTCTACCTGTTTGCAAAACACCCTGTCGGCATTCGCGCCGGCATCCAGACCTTCTTCTCCATCCTGCTCCGCGCCCGCATCGCACTCGACGCTCCGGCGGAAGTATTGGTGCTAGACGGCGAGATACGCGGCGTTGTGATGGGCAACCACACATCGCCTCCGGCTTGGCCAACGGAGCTCGATAAAGAGTGGCTGCAGTTCTCGGAGAGTGTGCGGGAGTTCAACGACCGCCTGGAAGCTTACGAGAGCATCTGCGTCACGCATGAGCCTAGCGAGGATCACTACTATCTCGGCGTGATCGGCGTACATCCATCGCTGCAAGGCAAAGGTGCAGGCAAAGCGCTGCTCGACTCGTTCTGCGAACGCTCGCGCGCCGACCCCAAATCGCGCGGCGTCTATCTCGACACCGCCAATCCGGCCAGCCTGGAGTTTTACTACAAGAACGGCTTTGTGCACCGCGGCGAAGGTCAGTTAGATGGCGCGCGCCTATGGTGCGTCTATAGGCGGACGTAGATGAGTCCGTTCGAATTTTTCATGAGCTTCTACGGTCCGTTGCTCTCGTGACGCAACGCGAGACGCCTTTGCGGGAGAAGCTCAGTCAGGCGGCAGGCTGGCTCCTTGCGGGCTTCGGACTTGTCGCGGTCATCGCGATCACCGCCGTCACGAGTTCGATAGACACCGCGTTTGGCGCGGGCCTGTTGTTTGTTGGGTTGTTGCTTGGCGGCTTTTTGGCGATCGCGGCGCACGAACTGGGTCACGCCGCCGGCGCTTGGCTCGTGGGTTGGCGACTATGGATCATCAGCGTGCTGGGCATCGTGCAACGGCCTGGCTACGCGCCGCGACTTTCTACGAGGCTCAGCCATGACGCCGGCGGATACGTACTCGCGAGCCCGCCGGCAGCCGAACGTGACACGCGCTTGCGCAGCATTGTTGTCAGCGCTGGCGGGCCGCTTGCGAGCCTGCTGACAGGGCCGCTTTTTATCGCGTGGCTCACCACATGGCCGCGCGACGGATTGGAAACGCCGCTCGGCGCGGGCGCACTTGCAAGCGCATTGGCCTTTGGCGTCGCCAGCACGTCTGCGGCGATGTTGACGATATGGCCATCTCGCGGCCGCGGCGGGCGCCCGAACGACATGGCGATGATCCTGGACGCGGCGTTCAAGCGCGATCCATCAGCTGATGTACGTGGCGTGAGCTGGGCCTGGGCGCTATTCGAGCACGGCGTCGAACCAAGTGCTTGGCCGCAATGGATGCGCGAGAGCGTCAACCGAGGCGCTGGCAATCCGTGGGCGTCACCGGTCGCACCCCTGCTCGCCTTCTTTTGCGCGCTAGATGCGGGAGATGAGTCCACGGCGCGGAAGGCCGCGCAATCCAGCGCACACGATGTTGGCAAGCTCATGCGCGCGTTTGTTTGCGCGTACTTTGACAGCAACGCTCAGGGCGCGCTGGCCGCACTGAATGGCGTGGCGATCCACGCAGATGATGAAACACTGCTTCTCTTGCGCGACTTGGTGTTTGCGCGGATTGCAACGCTTGAAGGCGACGCGCCGACCGCCGCGCAAGCTCTCGCTCGCGTAGAGGAAGAAATAGACTCCGGCGCGCCGAAGCCATTCTGGCGCTGGCTGCTCGATCAGTCGCAATAGCGCTCATAAGAAACCGGGGCGGCCCTTTCGAGCCGCCCCGTGCAGTGTGCCTCTTGGGGGAGGAACTTTAGAACTGTGTGCGGAGCGACAACATAAAGGTACGTGGTGCGCCCAGATTGAAGCGCGGCGTGCCGATAACGCCGCTCTCGCAGTCGTAGGCGTTGCCGCCGGCAGGCGTGCCCGGCAGGTTCACCGAGCAGACTTGCGTGGCGAGGTTGCCGTAATAGCGCTCGTCGAACAGGTTGATGACATTGAGTTGCAGGTACGTCCGATCTGTGCCGAGAACCGAACCGAAGTCCCAGCGAAGGTCGACGTCTACAGTCGTGTACGCATCACTGGCCAAGTCATTGACGTCGGTGACCCAACGTTCGCCGACATACTTGCCTTGCACGCCTGCCGTGAACGGTCCGACTTCGTATTCGAACCGCGTCGCGAACGTCCACTCCGGCGTCTCAACAAGCTCTTTTCCGCCAGTCGCGACGAGATAGTCGACCGCGCCGAGGCGAGCCGGAAGATCGCTCTGCACTTCACTGCCTGTGTAGGCAGTCGACAGATAAGCAGTGAAGCCGTCGAAGACGTTGACGCCAGCTTCGAGTTCCCAGCCCCACAAATCGACATCGCCGATATTGCGGGAGATGCTGATGCCTTGCTCCTGATCGAACACGCGCACGATGCGGTTCTGGAACTGGTTGTACCAGACCTGCGTGGACAGGATCACGCGATCGCCTTGGAAGCGATAGCCGAGATCGTAGGCCTGCGAGGTTTCGGGCTCGACCAATTCAAGTTCGTTGATCGTCGGCCCACCCGCCGGCGGCGGATCGAAGGCTTGATCGAGGCCGTTGTAGAGATCGTCCGTGCGCGGCGCGGACAGACCTTCGGAGTAGCCGAAGAAAATCTGGTGGTCATCGCCGGGGCGGAAGACGATCCCAAGGCTGGGCAGCACATCGTCGTATTCAACCGACGCTTGGAACGGACGCACCAATGGGCGCGCGGGCGCGGCTGGATCTGCCGGCGTGTAATCGCCGTTAGTGCAGGTTGGGTCGCCCGAGTTGCCCGCCGCCGTGAAGCAGCGCTGGTCGAGTTCGCGCTCAAAGTGCGGAGCGCGAAGGCCAACGTCGATAGTCAGCGCATCGTTGAAGAAATCGCCGACGTAGCGGATGCTGAATTGCTCCAGCGTCGCGGTGGAGAGGCGATCGCGCTTCTGGAATACGTTGTCACCCAGAGTGAAGATCGCATTACCTTCACCCGGCTTGCCGCCAAACACGTCAGTCGGATCGCCATTCGCCTCAAGCAAGCTGTACTCGCCGGTCTGACGGTGACGGCCGGTGTCATAGGTGACGCCGAAAATCAGCCGCTGACCCTCCGTGATATCCCAGATCAACGAGCTAAGAATATTGTAGCGGATCGTGTTGGTGTTGCTCGGGCTGTAGAGACGCACGGAGTCGCGGATATCGCAATCGCCGTTCAAGTCCACGCCAGCAACCGCAGCGTTGGCACCGTTGAAGGCAACGCAACTTGGATTGACGCTGGCGCTGTTGACGAGGCCGGTCACACCGGCCTGCAAGCGGGCGTCGGTTTCTGACACAACGGTCGTGCCGCCGCCGTTGGCGAGAACGTATTGCACCGTCGGGTCGAACGTGAAGGTCAGGTTGTCGCCGAGCGAGAAGCGCGATTGGCCACGCAGGTTACCCGTGTTCGACGGGTTGATGCGCAAGTTGTAATAGTTCGTGCAGCCGGCGGGATCGGCTTCGTTCGCCGAAGAGCCCGAACCATCGTTGTCGGCAACTCCCGCAGTCGGCGCGTCACGCGCACACGTATCGTTGTTCGCGAAGTCTGGGTTCGCCGCCCAATCAGCCAAAGTGCCTTGGCTGTAGAAGTGGTTGCGGTTCTGGTTCCAGTGAAACGCGAGGCTCACGAAGTCGCCCGGCTGACCTAGCGGCTGATAGAGACGAACGTTGTACTGTTGCTTCTCGAGTTCGCCGGGACCGACGAACTGGTCGTAGTGCTGGTAGGACGCGGCGCCGAGCAGTCGCGTGCCTGCCGGTGTGAATTCACCAGTGTCGAGGCGTGCAAACAGGCGCCAATAGTCGAAATCGCCGACGGACGGCTGCACTTGCAGACGGAATTCCTCTTCAGGCACCGCCGTAATGTAGTTGATCGTGCCGCCCGTCGCGGAGGCCGTCGGGCTGTCAACGTCGGTCGAGCCCATGTTGACGTTGGCGCGCGTGATCAGTTCCGGGTCCAACATCTGGTTGGAGAAGATGGCGTAGTTGCCGGTGTCGTTGAGCGGCACGCCGTCGAAGGTCACCGAAACGCGGTTGCCGTCAAAGCCGCGCATGCGGATCTGTCCGCCGGACGAACCGAATGGGTCCGTGTTCGTGAAGTTGACACCCGGAACGAGGTTGATCGTGTTGAAAATCGTCTGACCGGCGGCCTGCTGGTCGATCAGGTCTTGCGTAATCGTCGACCGCGCGCGGCCGACTTCTTCCGCTGAAATTACCCCGTCGAAATTTTGCCGCGTGCCGGTGACGACAATCGTCTCCTCTTCTTGCAGCTGCGACGCGGTGGATTGCGCGTGGGCGACGCCGCCCATTGTCATCGACAGCGCCGTCAACGCGGCGCCGGAGAGCAATTTCTTCGAGAACATAGAGACCCCCTTCACGCGACGCGCGTCAGCGCGTTCGCCCGTGAAGGCGGCTCATAGTCGCCACATTCGACACTTCGTTTACGATTGGGTGACGACTCTGTTGCAGTCGATTTACGTTATCCCCCGTGTCATCCGCGCCACGCCGGTTTTTATTGCAGCTTTGTGACGCCTCCTTATGGTCCGCAAGAAAGGGGCGGGCGAGTGATGTCAGCGGGCGCAAAATGGTGGGAACGTGACACGACGCCTGGCTACGTGCTCATCGCCGCCACGATCATCTCTTTCCTCGCGCTCAACAGCGCCGTCGGCGAAGCGATCCATCACATACTCGAAGCGCCATTCGGAACAGTGGGACTCGGCGAAGGCGCACACCCGCTGAACCTTCACCTCGTCATCAATGACGGGCTGATGGTGATCTTCTTTCTCTACGTGGGCCTCGAACTAAAGCGCGAGACCGTCGAAGGACCATTCAAAAATCCACGCGAAGCGGCGTTGCCATTGGTCGGCGCGATCGGCGGAATGGCAGCCCCCGCGCTGATCTATGTGGCGCTCAACGCGCACGAACCCGGCTATCTACGCGGTTGGGCTATCCCGGCCGCCACCGATATCGCCTTCGCCGTCGGTATTCTCTCTCTGCTCGGCCCGCGCGTGCCGGGAGGATTGCGGCTCTTCCTGCTGGCGCTGGCGATCATCGATGATCTCGGCGCGATCCTGGTGATCGCGCTCTTCTATTCCACGCACTTGGTTGGCTGGGCGCTCGGCGGCGCGGCGGTCACGTTCGGCGTGCTGCTGCTGATGAACCGCGCTGGCATGAAGGCGCTGCTGCCCTACTGGTTGCTCGGTGTCGTGATGTGGGGCTTCATGTTGCTCTCTGGCGTGCACGCGACGATCGCGGGCGTCCTCACTGCGATGACGGTGCCCATGCGCGACAAGTCAGGTGGTTCACCGCTCATTGCGGCTGAGCACACACTGAAGCCGTGGGTGCAATTCGCCATCATGCCAATCTTCGCGCTCGTGAACGCCGGCGTCGTGCTTCACGGTGCCGGCCTCGAGACTTTGCTCCATCCGATCGCGCTCGGCATCAGCTTTGGTCTCGTGTTCGGCAAGCCGATCGGCATCATGATGGCTTCATCGATTGCCTGCGCAGCGCTCAAGCAGCGTGCGCCTGGCACGTTCGCCCAGATGCTCGGCATCTCGATACTCGCTGGCATCGGCTTCACCATGAGTCTGTTCATCGGCAATCTCGCGTTCGGCACGGGCGAGCTTGCAACGCCGGTGCGCTTCGGCGTGCTTGGCGGTTCGTTTGCGTCGGCGGTGCTGGGACTCATCGTGCTATGGTTTGCGACGCGCGGCGCGACGTCGGTACAAACTGAGCTGGCTCGCGAAGAAGAGTTGGCCGAACAACGCGGCGTGCTCGAAAACATCGACGCACCGCGAGCACCGAAGCCCTAAATGCAAAGGCGGCCGCACCGTTCCCCGATGCGGCCGCCTCAAGTCGCTATATAGAGGGCGTCTCCTCCCCGAAACGCGACCGTCCGCGACCGACGATCGCGGCGAAATTGAGCCGCACCGCGCGCGCGGTCAAGCACCTCACTACGTCTCCGCGCGGTCTGTTGTAGTTCCGCCCCTATCGGGCGAGCATTTGCTGCACTGCGGCAACGATTTGATCGCGCGGCACTTCAACCTGAACTTGCTCGCGCGCCTTGGCGTACGCCTCGCGGTCTTCGCCGAGGCCGGAGGCGATTTTCGCACCGAGCTTCAGGTCCTTCAGCGTGACCACACCCTTCGCGAGCTCATCGCCACCTTGGATCACAGCGATCGGCGAGGCGCGTTTGTCCGCATATTTGAGCTGCGCCTTCATGCCCGCCGCACCGAGATACGCTTCCGCGCGCACGCCCGCGCGACGCAATTCGTCGGCCATCGCGAGCGCATCAGCAACACGCGCTTGATCCATGACGAGCACGACGACTGGACCAATCTCGACAGCGTCCGATCCGCGAGCCTCAAGCACCGTCGCGAGCCTTGAGACGCCAATCGAAAATCCGGTCGCAGGCACTTGCTCGCCGCGGAAGCGCGCAACGAGATCATCGTAACGACCGCCTCCGCCGACCGACCCATATTTTGAGGTATCGTCAATCGACGCCTCAAAGACCGCACCTGTGTAGTACTCGAGCCCACGAACAATCGAGGTATCGATGCGCCAATCTTTGGGACCTAATCCGAGCGCCTTGGCGCATTGCTGAAGCTGGCCGAGCGCCTCGACGCCCTCTGTGCCCCGTTTCGATTTGGCCAACTTATTTGCGAGAAAATTCAGAACCGCGTCGTCTGAATCGACCTCTGTGCCGCGCACGAAGTCGATGACGTCTTCGGCCTCCCGCAAAACCAATCCGGCGCCTGGCGTGAAATCGCCCGAAGCATCTTTGCGCCCTGCCATCAGCAAGTCGCGCACGCCGTCGTCTCCGAGCCGATCGAGCTTGTCGATCGCGCGCAGCACGATCAGCCGCGACTGCTCAGGCGAGCGACCCTCGGTAAAACTCAGCGTTTCGAGGAGACCGTCGAGCAAGCGTCTATCAGAAACCTTCAGAAACGGTCTGCCGGCATCGCCGATCGCCGCGCCAAGCGCGGCCGAAGCCATGGCGATCATTTCGGCGTCAGCTGCCGGTGAAGCAGAACCCACCGTATCCGCATCGCACTGCCAGAATTCGCGGTACCGCCCCGGCCCCGGCTTCTCGTTCCGCCACACCGGCCCCGCCGCCCAGCGGCGGTAGGGCTTGGGCAGTGCATCGAAATTCTCGGCAACGAAGCGCGCCAGCGGCGCGGTGAGATCGTAGCGAAGCGCGACCCACTCTTCGTCGTCTTCGAACGCAAACACGCCCTCGTTGGGCCGATCCTGATCCGGCAGGAATTTGCCCAACGCCTCGGCGTATTCGAACGCCGGCGTCTCCAGCGGCTCGAAGCCCCAGTCCTCGTAAACCTTGGCGATGTTGGCAATCAGCTCGCGCTCGAGCGCCAGCGCCGGCCCGCGCCGGTCCATGAGCCCGCGCGCGCGGCGGGGCTTGGGTCTGGGGGCGGAGGCGTCGGTCATGCTGCGGGTGCTCAAATCAGGCTAAGGATGGGGATTAGGGATTGGGCGGCCTGTCGGCAAGCGGTCCGCCTCAGGAGAGCGGCGCGCAACTTGCTCCCCTACCAGGCGAAAAGGATCAACCAATGCTCACCTGTCTCGCTTTGGCCCTGGGCGTCACCATGGCCGAGTTGCCCGCTTTGGCCACCGAGGTCGAGGCCGAAGCCCGCGCCTTGACCATCCAGACCGAAGTCACGCCCGGCCTGCTGACCGGCATTGAGGAGTTCTCTGTCGACGCCGAGCGACTTTCGGCGTCGCTGCGCGAAGCTGGCGTCGAACAGGACCTGCCGTGCATTTTCCACGGCATCGCCGAGGACGCCCGTGTGCGCGCCACCGAGCTTCAGGCGGCCGATACGCCGGCGGAACGCGCCGAAGCGTTCACCAATCTCCGCGTCCTGCTCGACGACGCCATTCTGATCGCGCCGATGGCGGCGGCGGCCGTCGCCGAGCGTCGCGAAGACGAATAGAAGTAGATCGGCGCCCGGCGCCGCTTTTGCTGTCCCACGCTCGCACACACGCGCTGGGGAACTTTTCGGATGCTTACTTGTCTCGCTTTGGTCGCGTTCAACGCCGCCAGCCTTGCCGACATCCCAGCGATGACGGCCGATCTCGAGGCAGACGCACGCGCGCTTGCTACTGAGAACTCAATCAGCTCGGATTTGGTCACGCGCGTTCAGGCCTTCTCTTCGGAAGCCCAGTTGCTCTCAGACGCGCTCACCAACGCCGGCGTCGGCCAAGACATGCCGTGCGTGTTTCAAGGCATTGCCCATGACGCGCGCGAACGCGCCGACGAACTCGCGGCCGCCGACACGCAAGGCGAGCAAGACGCGGCCTTCATGAACCTACGCGTACTAATGGACGACACGGTCACCATCGCCCCACTGGCGGCTGCAGCGGCGGCTGATCGTCAGTTCGCCCTGCGCTAACTCAGGTCGCGTACTTCACGCCGCAGCCATAGGGCTGCGTCTGGGCAACCTGCACGGCGCGCCCGGCGTCGATATCTGCCCATGCCGCGCGCACATAGTTGGTTGCGCCCTCGAGTGTTTCCGGCCGAGCCGACGGGCGATCGTCGATGGCGCCCTGGTAGACGATCTGACCCTCGCCATTGATCATCACCATTTGCGGCGTGTTCAGCGCACCATAGGCGCGGCCCATGACGCCCTCGGGATCGAGCAGTGTGGCTGTGACGGTCGCCTGTTCCGTGGCGACTTGTTGCGTGGCGGCTGCGCCATCGAGGTAGCCCTGCTCACCAGGCGCCGAAGAAATCACCTGCAGCCAAACCCAGCCACGTTGCGCCGCGTCGCGCTGCACCGCCTGCATGTTGCCGGCGTCATAGTGCTTGCGCACGTACGGGCAGTCCTTGTTGGTCCATTCGAGGATCACGTTCTGACCGGCGAACTCCGCGAGCGTGCGAACGGCGCCGGTTGCGTCGGCAACCGAGAATGCGGGCGCCGCGGTTCCCGTTACAACTTCCTGCACGTCGGCCGGCGCCTGATTGCAGGCTGCGAGCACCAACAGCGCCGCACCGCCAAGCAGAACTTCACGCTTCGAAATCATCGCTCATCTCCCGCAATCGTCTCCAGCACTAAACCCTCGGTCAGCACTTGCGGCAAGACCACGGGTTCGCCGCCATCGGCTGGATAGTAGAGATAGAGCGGCACGCCAGCGCGTCCATGCTCGGCCAAGGCTTGCGCAATGGCGTCATCACGATTGGTCCAATCGCCGACAAGATAGGCGACGTTCGCCTCGGCAAACGCCTGCGCGACGCTGGATTTGGTGAGGGCCGCCGCTTCGTTGACCTTGCAGGTGACGCACCAGGCCGCGGTGAAATTCACGAACACGCCCCGTCCCTCGCTTTGCAATTCCGTCACACGCGATGCGCTCCACGGCTCGGAGACCAGAACCTCTTGGACCTCAGCGCCAACCAGCGGACGCCAGGTGAAGGCAAGTGTCGCCACCAACGCGATCGCGCCAACGATAAGCCAAGCTCTTCCCCACCGCGCAACGAACAACAGGAACGCCACCGCGGCGGCAACACCGAGCAATGCAGCCACACCATCCGCGCCAGTCTGCGCCGCTAGCACCCACACCAGCCAAACAGCGGCGGCGAACATCGGGAATGCGAGCACATTGCGCGCGCGCTCCATCCATCGCCCAGGTTTCGGGATGAGCTTTTGGAGTCCTGGCATGAAGTGCAGGAGTGTAAGCGGTACGGCGAAGCCCAGGCCCAGCGCTGCGAAGATCAACAACGTCGTCAAAGTCGATTGTGTGAGCGCTGCGCCGATCGCGCTCGCCATAAACGGCGCAGTGCACGGCGTCGCTGCGATGACGGCGAGCGCGCCCGTGAAGAACGCACCGGCGTCGCCACGCTTCGTGGCGAGACTTGCGCCGAGGTTCTGAGCGCCAGCGCCAAACTCGAACAAGCCGACGAGGTTCAAACCAATAACGAAAAACAGCAGCGCCAGCGCACTCGTCACCCAAGGCGCTTGGAGCTGAAAGCCCCAGCCCACCGCCTCGCCAGCGCCGCGCAATGCGATCAACACGCCCGCGAGCACGAGGAATGTTGCCATGACACCGGCGAAGTAGAGAACGCCGTGGCGGCGCGCCTCCCCCGTTTGAACGCCACCGGCAAACGACAGCGCTTTCACGGATAGCACGGGCAGCACACAGGGCATGATGTTGAGGATCAAGCCGCCGAGAAATGCGAGGCCGAGTGCTGCGAGTAGCGCCAAGCCGGTGAGGTTTTCTGCCGATGCGGACGGAGCGCTGGCTCGCTCAAGATCGGCCAGAGAATAATCGCTTGAGATAGTCGCTGCGCCATCATCAGCGCCCGAAATGGGCTCGCCAGGCTGCGCCGAAATCTCGACGCCACGGTGCACCCAGGCGCCGTTTTCCTGAATCTCATAGGCAATGACGCCATTGAGTGGCTCTTGGCCAAACGTGTTGCGAACGCCCGGCGTCAGCGAAAAGCTCAGACCGCTCGGGCCGACACGCGGCGACTGCGCTGCTGCGTTCGCCATCACCTCGCGTTCGAACGGAAAGAAGCGCGGATTGCGGAGGCCGCTCGCGTTCGAGAAAGCAACACTCAGCCGCGCCGGCGCCCCTTCACCAATCGTCGCGGTCACGCCTTCGGCGCGCCGCGGCAAGTTCGCAACCGCCTCTGCAACGCGCGGCGCCCATTGCGGATCGTCGCGACCTTGCGCGGCAACCGGCACAGAGAGGGTCAGCGTCGCTTGCTCGGGGATGCAGATGTCGGAGCAAACCAGCCAGTTCGCTTCCGCCGTCAGAGTTACGCTTGAGCCCACGCGCGCATTTGCCGGTGCGGTCACCTCGACTGGAAACAGCACCTCGCCTTCGTAGCCATAGTTGACGAGCATCGCGAACGGCACGGCTTCCGGCGTTGGCCACTGGATTTCGCCTGCACGCCAGCCGGCGGGTAGCGCCCACGACAACATCGTCGCCTCGCCGCTGTCTCCAGGATTGCGCCAGTAGGTGTGCCAGCCCTCGTTGATCGTCTCGCGCAGGACGACCGTAAAAGTCTCTCCCGGCGCGACCGCGGCGCGTGACGAATGCAGACCGGCATCAACCTGGCGTTGGCCAGGCAAAGGCTGTGCGAGCGCAGGCAGCGCAAGTGCGGCAAGGAACAACGCAGCGAGCGCGGTTAAACGGAACATGGTCAGCGCATACAGGCTGGCGTGGTCGAGGCCAATGCGGCTGGCGGGCACATCAATCGCAATTCGCTCCGCAACTACCCGCGGTTACAAAGAGAAAGCGCCCCTCCCGAGGGAGAGGCGCTCAATCTTATGATTGCAACGAGCCTTTAGCGCAGCGGCGTAGCGGCTTGAATGCGCGCCGCGCGGCTCAGAATCTTCGGCCACAGGCCAAGCGAGAGCAGGTGCGCATGCATCACGGCCGACACGCCCTTGTCGCGCAGATCGAGATACGTTTCCTTCGGCAGCTTGTTCAGCTTGGCCTCGGAGATGCGCAGGTATTCGCCGAGCTTTGTCGGTTCGTCCGGCGTTCCGTCTGACTTCGCGCGCGGCAAAGCGAGCGGCGTCAATTCGAACAAGCCGTGCTGATCCATCAGCTTCACGAATTCCTGCGTCCGCTTACCGAGCATGTCGAATTCGCGGCAGAACTGGATCGCTTCCTGCGTATAGCGCGATGGCTTCTCGCCTTCGAAGAACGGCAGTTCTGGCGTAGACGACAGCATCTTCGCGGAGCGGTCGATACAAACGAGGACCTTGTCGTCGTCCTTCTGCGGCGTGTTGTTACCGGCGACGACGGGCAAGAACGGATAGCGGCGCGCGAACGCCGGCAGGTAGACTTCCGGGTCGAGCGAGCCATCGGCGCCCAGGAACACGTTCATGCCCGGACGCAGCCCCATAACCGCCAGCGGTGTCTTGGTCTGCGCATCGAAAATGATTGGATAGCACACGGCGGCCAGGCCGAACTCATCAACCGTCAACGGCACGAGGTGCGTGTCCGCGAGGAACGAGAACGGATTGGCCACTTGGCTCACACCCAGACCACGATGCTTCTCGTACGAGAGCGGCTCGAGCTGGTTGTAGAAGAGGATTTTGCCCAGCGTTTGCTGGCCGCCTTGGGCGGTCGTCATGGGTGTCTCCGCGAGTTCCCTACCACAGGGGGCTGTCCAAACCA
>CADEDT010000101.1 GCA_902826145.1 uncultured Caulobacteraceae bacterium | reverse complement strand
CACCATCTGCGTGCAGCGGAAAAGCGCCATCGCTTTTCCGCTGTTTTCGTTTGTGACCTCCGCATCCCAGACCTGCGTCGTGCGCCCGCCGTGGAAGAGCTTTGCCGTGCAGGCGACGCCTTCACCGACGCGCGCCGTGCCGAGGAAGTTCGACTTAAGCTCGATGGTGGTGAAGCCCGAGGCGCCGGGCGGCAATGAGATCACGCAGCCATAGCCGCTGGCGCTATCGGCCAGCGCGATGACGCTCGCCGCATGCAGGAAGCCATTTGGCGCCATGTGGTGGAGCTGCGCCGTAAAGCGCCCGCGCACAAAGCCCGGCCGCGCTTCGATGAACTCGATGTTGAGATGGTCGGGCAGGAAGTCCTTCTGACGTTCCATCAAACCTGAGACGTAATCGATCTCGCTCATGAGGTAGCCCCGCAGATTATGCTAGAGTGCGCCATGCGCCGGCTTGCCGTTGAAGCCCTGAACATCATTGCATGGGTCGCCTTGGTGACCTGGCTGGGAGTCGCGCTCGCCATGACGTTCGATCTCCGATTCTTGACGACAGATAGTGCTCGTGTCTCGCTCTTCGCCATCGCAATGGTGGCCATAGTGGCCAAGTTGGTTATTGGTGGCGACAAGCGGAAGGGCGATGACGCAGCGGAATAACTCCTGTGCTAGTATGCGCGCATGACGCAGCGCCAAGTCAAAGCCGCCGTTCTGCTCATCGGCGACGAACTGCTTTCAGGCCGTACGCAGGACGTGAACCTGCAGACGATTGCGAAATTCCTGGCGCCGCTGGGTGTGCAGGTGGCGGAAGTGCGCGTAGTGCCGGATGTGCCGGATGAGATCGTGGCTGCGGTGAACGCGCTGCGCGCGCGCTACGACTATGTGTTCTCCACCGGCGGCATTGGACCAACGCATGATGACAAGACCGCCGACGCAATGGCGGCTGCGTTCGGCGTCGGCATCGATGTGCGCGAGGATGCGCGTGCGATCTTGCAGGCCCTCTACAAGGATACGTCGAGCCTCAACGAGGCGCGGCTGCGCATGGCGCGCATTCCTGACGGCGCCTCGCTGATCGCCAATCCAGTGTCGAAGGCGCCGGGCTTCCAGATCGGCAACGTATTCGTGATGGCTGGCGTGCCTTCGATCATGCGCGGCATGCTGGAGGACATCGGCCATCGCATTGAAGGCGGCGCGGTTGTCCGCTCGCGTACAGTGCGTGCGAAAGGCATCGGCGAAAGCCAGATCGCGCAGGGGCTGCAACAACTCGAAGACGATGCGGGCGGCGCCGTGGCGTTCGGCTCGTACCCATGGTTCACGCCGGAAGGGTTTGGCGTGCACTTGGTGGCTCGGTCAGCGGATGCTGCCGCGCTTGAGAAAGCCGCGAGTGATCTGATGAATTTGATCCGCGATAAGGGCGGTCAGCCTGAAGAGGTCGGCGAAGCTACTTGAACACGTCCGTGGCTAGGCTAATCGTCAGCGCCAGGATCACCGTGTTGAACACAAAGGCCAGCACGCCGTGCAATGTCACGACGCGGCGAATGGGTTTCGCGGAGATCTGAATGTCAGCTGTTTGCGCGGCGACGCCGATCACCAGCGCGAAATGGAAAAAATCGCCGAAATCCGGCGCTTCGTCGCCTGGGAAGATGAGCCCTTTGCGGATGCCGCCGCCGTCGCCAGGGCCGTAATATTCATGCGCGTAGTGCTTGGCGAAGCTCGTATGCACGAACAGCCATGACAGCGCGACCGTGATGAAGGCAAACAAGACGTCGCCGCCTTTGGTGACGCCCGGCCCGACGGTAGACTGCAGTTCGGCGACAATTGCGGTGAAACTCGCCAGCACGGCGGCAAGCGAAACGAACAGCACAAAGTAGCGGCCTTCATCGACGTCGGCGGCGTGTTCGATCATCTGCTTTGAGCTTGTGCCGTGCGTCTGTAGCGCCACCGCCAAGAGGTAGGCCGCGACGGCTGCATCCCAAGCGATGAGCGCGCGCGGCGGCTGCTCAAGTGTTGGCGCCACGACGGCCAGAACAATTGCCAGCACCACGCCAATCGCCAGCGCCAGCATAAGCGGCATGTGGCGCAGGAGGGCGCGCAGCGCGCCCATCAGGTGCGGCTCCACACGGCGTGGATCACTTCGCAGCGCGGTTCGAAGCCCAAGCTCGTGTAGAGCGCGATGGCGCCGGTGTTGTCCGCGTAGGTGTGTAGGAAGGGCGTCGCGCCATCCGCCATGATGCGCGCGCCGACCGTGCGCATCAGCGCTGCGCCATAACCGCGCCCACGAAAATCGGGATGAGTGCACACCGCGCTGATCTCGATGAACTCGCCAGCGTGTAGCCGCTCACCGGCCATGGCTACGAGTTGGCCGCTGTCGCGAATGCCAACGAAGCGGCCGAGCTGATGCGTGCGCGCGCGGAACGGGCCAGGTCGCGTGAGCGTCGCTAGCGCCAACATTTCGGCTGCGTTCGCGTCGCCGAGCGGCTCGATGGGAAAGTCGCGCTCGTTCTTCGTCAACCCGCGCGCAACCATTTGCAGTCCGAGCGCGCTCATCGCGAGTGTGACGCCTGCGGGCGGTGATGGCGGCGCGACTTGTAGAAGCGAGATGTCGCCTTGCTCTGGCACGAGTGCGCCCAGTGCCTCGATCGCCGAGGACGAAGTATCCGTCGCTGCTGCGAACGGGCTGACGTCCGCAACGAAGCGCTTTGCCTCATCACCGCCTTCGCCGAACGGAGCTTGGCGCGAAGCCAGGGCAGTCCAGATCGGATTGTCGAGAGGGTGGCCGGTCACGGGCGTGGTCTTAGCGCTCAACGACAAACGCCGCCAGCTTATGGTGCGAGCGGCGGGACTTGAACCCGCACCGCCTTGCGGCGAACGGATTTTAAGTCCGCTGCGTCTACCGGTTTCGCCACGCTCGCTTGGGACTTTGCCTTAGGGCGCGTCGCCTACGGCTTCAAGACCACGCGGCCTAACACCTTGCCGGCGCGGAGATCGTCGATGGCGCTGTTGGCTTGATCCAGTGGGCGCTCGTGCATAGGCGGGGCGGGGATGGCGCCCTGGCGCATCAGCGCGATGAGTTCGCGCGCTTCGTCGAGGCGACCGACATAGGAGCCGACGATTGAGATAGGGCGGAGTGGTAGTGAGGCGAGCGGCAGGGAAGCTTTGCCGCCGAACAGGCCGACAATGATGTATTTGCCGCCGCGGCGAAGTGCGGCTGTGCCGAAGCCGAATGTCGCGGGCGCGCCGACGAAATCGATAGCTGCTGCTGCGCCGCCGCGTTTGGAGGCGATGGCTTTCCATGCTTCCGGTGTCGGTTCGATCGCTTCGACAGCGCCATAGCTCAGAGCGGCTTCGCGTTTGGAGGCGTCGATGTCGGCGGCGATGATTGGGTTCGGCAGCACGCTCTTCGCGAGCGCCATCGCCATCAGGCCGACGCCGCCCATGCCGAGCAGCAGAATGGGTTGTTCAGGCGGCGGTGTACCGATCTTCTTGAGCGCGGAGTACGCCGTGAGACCTGAGCACATGGCGAGCGCGCCTAGGCCGGGTGCGAGATCACCAATCGGAATGAGTGCGTCGGCGAACGGCACGTGGACGTATTCGGCCATGCCACCCCACTTGGCGACACCCAGCGCGCGGCGTGGCAGCGCGATGCACAATTGCTGATCGCCGGCGCGACATGTGTCGCACGCATTGCAGCCAAGCCAGGGATAAACCGCGACGCGCGTGCCCGCGGCAGGTGCGCTCACGCCTTCGCCGAGTTCCGCGACTTCACCTTCGATCTCGTGACCAAGCACGGCGGGCATATCGATTGCGACAGGCTGACGGATGTCGCCGAAGTCGAAATAGCCGTCGTGGATGTGGAGGTCGGAATGGCAGAGGCCGGCGCGCGAGACGCGCAAGAGCGCTTCGCCAGGCCCGGGCTTTTGTGGCGTGAGGTCCATCGGCTCGAGCGGCGCGCCGAAGGCGGTCATGGCTTGTGCTTTCATGGCGCAAGTATCGGCCGGCGGCGCCAGTTTGCAAGTTGACCTCACGCAAGCCGACTGCCGCTTGTCATGGTGCGCGAACGTGGGTGTAGTTGCTCGATGAGTGACCGCACCGAAATACTCAGGCGCTTCCTTGAGGACGTCTGGAACCAAGGCGAAGAGGCCGCCGTTGATCGCTATCTCGCGTCCGCGTACAAGATCGAACACGATCCGCATGATCCTTGGCACGGCAAGACGCTCACGCGCGATGAGTTTAAGCAACGCCTCCGCGCTGCCCGCGCGCCGTTTCCGGATCAGCGCTTCACCGTTGTTCATAGTGCGGCGGAAGCCGATCGCGTCGCGGCGGCCTGGGCATGGAGCGCGACGCACAAGGGCGATGCCCCAGGTCTACCGGCAACAGGACGCGCCGTGACCATGACCGGCATCACATTCTATTTTTTCGATAGCGATGACCGCCTGACCGGCCACTGGCAGGCCGTGGATCGCTTGGGTGTGATGATGCAATTGCGCGCATGAGCGACTACACCGGCGGACGTGACGCCGCCCACTGAGTCGCTCCCCATGCTGCCGCCCGCGCTCGATTATGCGGGCGTGACGGTGTTTGCGCTGACAGGCGCGCTCGCCGCGGCGCGCGATAGGCAGGACATCGTTACGTTCTGGTTCTTCGCGGTCGTGACCGGCATTGGCGGCGGCACGCTGCGCGATTTGCTGATGGACGCGCCGGTGTTCTGGATCGGAGATGCCACGTATCTCGGCATCGGCCTCGCGGCGGCGTTGGCGGTGTGGTTCCTCGCGCCGTACCTGGAGCGCGCGAAGACGCTGATCTGGCTCGATGCGGTGGGGCTCGCGGTCTACGCGGTGATCGGTGCCGCGAAGGCGTTGTCGCTTGGCATCGGGCCGTTCATCGCCGTGGCGATGGGCGTGCTGACAGCATGCTTTGGTGGCGTGATTCGCGATGTGCTCGCGGAGCAGCCGTCGGCCTTGTTGAAGCGCGAGATCACCATTTCAGCCGCGTTGCTTTCGGCTGCGGGCTTTGTGGCGCTGACTTTCGCTGGCGTTCCGCCGGTTTGGGCGGGTGTGGTGGGCGCGCTAGCGGGTTTTGGATTGCGCGCGGGCGCCATACATTATGGCTGGGCGCTTCCGGCGTTCGGAGACAAACGTGGCCAAGGAAAAGCTTGAGCTGGTCGAGGTCAGCCCGCGTGATGGGCTGCAGAACGAGCCGGATGTTGTCTCGACCGAAAACAAACTCGCTTTGATCGAGCGCATCGTAGCGGCGGGCTTTCGGCGGCTGGAGGCGGGCAGCTTCGTCAATCCAAAAAAGGTGCCGCAAATGGCGGACGGCGACGCGGTGTTTGCCGGACTGCCGAAGCGGAGCGATGTAACGTTCATCGCGCTGGCGTTGAACCTTCGCGGCGTTGAGCGCGCGTTGGCGGCGGGCGCGAAGGAGATCAACTACGTCTTCTGCGCGTCAGATGGTTTTTCGATCCGCAACAATGGCGGGACGGTGGACGAGACGTTCAATGTCTGGCCAGAGGTCGCGGCGGCCGCGAAGGCTGGCGGAGCGCGTTTGTCCGCGACTGTTTCGACTGCGTTCGGTTGCCCGTTTGACGGCGAAGTACCCGTTGCGCGTGTCGTTGAGGTGGCCGAGCGTTGCATGGCTGAAGGCATTTTCGAGTTGGCGCTTGCAGATACGATTGGCGTGGCCTCGCCGCGTGATGTGCACGATCGCTTCGCCGCGGTGAAGGCGTCGACGCCATCGCACATTCAGCTACGCGCGCACTTCCACAACACGCGCAACACCGCGCTTGCGAATGCGGTTGCGGCGGTTGAGGAGGGCGTGCGTGTATTGGATGGTTCGCTGGGCGGCATTGGCGGTTGCCCGTTTGCGCCTGGCGCCGCCGGCAACGTGCCGACGGAAGATCTGCTCTACATGTTCAACCGCATGGGCTTCGACACCGGCGTCGATCTCGATGGCGCGATTGAAACGGCGCAATTCATCGGCGGTGTGCTGGGACGGAAGACGCCAGGCATGGTCAGTCGCGCGCCGAAGTGGCCTGCTTGAACAAGCTGGCGCTCACCACCGGCGTGCTCGGCGCCCTCTGGGTGCTGGCGCTCACGCTGATCGGCGGCGCGACGTTTCCTGGTTACGATCACGCCGGGCAATTCATCAGCGAACTCGGCGCAACCGGCGCGCCGCATGGCTGGAAGGTGAGTTGGCTGGGCTTTCTACCTGCTGGCATTCTCGTGTGTGCGTTTGCGCTGTTTGGTTGGCTCGCGGCGCCGCGTTCGGTGCTGAGCACGCTGGGCTTTGTCGGCATTTTCCTGTTCGCGATCGGCTATGTCGGTTCGACCTTCTTTCCGTGCGATTTCGGCTGCCGGCCTGAAAATCCGAGCTTCTCGCAGGTGATGCACGAACTGGTGGGCTTGGCTGGCTATCTGTTCGCACCGCTCACTTTGCTGCTGCTTGGACTCTCTGCGCGCAAATGGCCCGGCGCCGGATGGCTGGCGATCCTGGGCTACATCACCGCTGTCACCGCGCTGGCGGGATTAGTGAAACTCGATCCGAGCTTTGCGCACGTCGGCGTCGCGCAACGTGTGCTGGAGGCGAGTGTGCTGGGCTGGATTGTCGCCTGCGCAATCTATCTCGGCCAACGCAAAACGGCCGCCCCGTGAGAGGCGGCCGTTCCGATTAGCTCTGCAGTTCTGATTAGAGTTCGCGGCTGAGCGTCACGACGAACGCGCTGTCGTAGCTCGACTCGCCGTACGTGTAGGCCTCGATGTCCGAACCCGCGTCGATGTCGGTGTCGTGGTAGCGCAGATCGACTTCGAAGCCGTGAATGGCGTAGGTGCCGCCGATGTTCCAGGTCCAGTAGTCGTCTTCGTCGGTCACGCCCGGCAGCGGGCCGTCGGCGTCATCAACCGATTGGTTGCCGACAGCGGCGTTGAAGCCAAGCTGGTCGTTCACTTCGAACGCGGCGTTGGCCTCAATGTAGAGCGCTTCGCCCGTGTCGCCGTAGTTTTCTGGCGCGTAGTAGATCGCGCCGCCAACGGTGAACTTCTCGGCAATCGTCGTGCTCGCGCCGATCTTCAGTTCGCCGTAGTCGAACTCGTTGCCGTCATCGTCAGCACCTGGATAGAAGTAGCCGATGAGGCCAATGTCCCAATCAACCGGGCCGGTCGAAGGCGTGAAGCCCGCATAGAGGTCGATCTCCATGCCGTCGCTGAGGCTCGAGCCCCAAACGCCCGCGTACCACATGTCGGCGACATAGTCGGCGCCGCCTTGGATCGCTGGGTCGTTGTTCGACAGCGAGATGCCGCGGAAAACATAGTCGCTAGTCAGGGCGATGTTCGCCGAGACCGTGCCTTCGGCGTTCGCAGCGCCGACGCCGGCCGCCGTAGCGAGTACGGCGAGGCCAATGATCTTCTTCATAGTGCGCATCCTCTTTCCCCGCGGGTTCTCGCCGCGCTGTCGGCGAGGCTCACTTGTTAACGTGAACGAATCGTTAAGTAGGCGCATCGTTCGTGGAATCGCCGCCGCGATGAAGCGCAATCGTTGCAGCGACGCCACGCGATGAGCGTGCGCCAAAATCTTAGGCGGCGGGAGTCGTTAGCGCTGCAAGTTTGCGCAGTGTTGCATCAACGCTGCGAGAGCGACGCGAAGCCCAGGTGCAAGCCAGCGTCGACGAGCAATGTCTCTCCGGTGACGTGGCGCGACGCGTCGGAGAGGAAGAAAAGTCCAGCATCTGCAATGTCTTCAGCAGTCGATGCGGCTTGCAGCGGCGTCATCTTGATCGTGCCTTCGCGCACGCGATCGGCATAGGCCGCGCCCATACCTTTCTCGTGCCATGGTGTGTCGATGAAGCCGGGGCAGAGTGCGTTGATGCGGATTTTTGGGCCGAGCACGCGTGCGAGTGAGAGCGTCATCGTGTTTAGGGCGCCTTTGGACGAAGCGTACGCTACGGACGAGCCGATGCCGGTGACGCCGGCGATCGACGAAATCATCAGCACGCTGGCGCGGTCGGCGGCTTCGAGCAGCGGTCGGGCGGCGCGCAGCATTTGGAAGGGGGCGATGACGTTGATGGCGAAGATGCGCTCGAAGTCTTCGCGTTGGAGGGCGTCGAGATCGCCGTGCGCGGGGGCGAACTTGGTGACGCCGGCATTGTTGGCGAGCGCATCGATGCGGCCGAAGGGCTTGGCTTTCTCGACGATGGCGCGGCAGGCGGCGTCATCGGAGACATCGCCCTGCGCCAGCACGGCCTCCGCGCCTGCGGCGCGCACGGCTTCGGCTGTCGCTTCCGCCTCGGCTTGGCTCTTGGCGTAGTTGATGATCACGGCCTTCGCGCCGCGTGCGGCGGCGCCGACGGCCATGGCAGCGCCCAGGCCAGTCGAGGCGCCGGTGACGAGTACAATCTTGCCGTCGAAATCGCGCATGAAGGGCTCCCTTGTCGTCCTGCGACTTGCCAGCGGCGGCTTGGCTCTTCAAGTGTGCGCCTATGACGACCGACACCAAAGGCCTGACGCAGCTTGGCGGCGCCGCCGCGATCCCGGCGAGCCCGGATCAGGCCAAGCTTGAGCGCGCGCCTAACCCGCAGCCGGGCACGCTCTATCTCGTGCGCTTCACGGCGCCGGAGTTCACCTCGATCTGCCCTGTGACCGGACAACCGGATTTTGGCACGCTTGTGTTGGACTATGCGCCGACCGATTGGATCGTGGAGTCGAAGAGCCTAAAGCTCTTCCTGCAGAGCTTCCGCAATCACGGCGCGTTTCACGAGGATTGCACGCTGCAAGTCGCCAAGCGCGTCATCGACGCGATTAGCCCACAATGGCTGCGGATCGGCGGCTATTGGAATCCGCGCGGCGGCATGCCGATAGATGTGTTCTGGCAAACGGGCGCGCCGCCGGAAGGCTTGTGGCTGCCCGATCAGGGCGTGGCGACGTATCGCTCGCGCGGCTGACTACTTCGCGGCGATTGCGTCCGGCGCCTGTGGTGGCGAAAGGATCGCGCGCACATTGCGCAGCCGGTCCATGATGTCTTTGCGCCCGAGCCCAACGAGCAGGGCATAGCCGGCGAGCGTTTCGAGGATCGCTAGGCCGATCTGCGCCCAAGGGCCGATCTCGAATGATGCAATCAGCCAGCGATGGCCGGCGAAGATCGCAAGCGAGACGATGGTCGGCGCAGCGAGGATGCGCAGGAAATCCATGACCGGCAGATCGATGGGTTTCAGATAAAGCTGCAATAGGCGCGGCATATAGACGACCGTCACCAGCGTGCAGCCGAGCGCCACGGCTTCGATGCTGAACTGCGCAGCGATGAGCGCCGAGATTGTCCAGAGGATAGCGTATTCGACTGTGAGACGCAGGCGCGCGCCGGTTTCGCCGACCGCTTGCAGCAATGAGCCGTTGATGGCGACGATTGTTTGCAGTGCTGCCGTTCCCGCGAGCAGCGTGAAAATTGCGCCGGAGGCTTGCCAGCGTTCGGAGAGCAGCAATGTGAAAAACGCGTCGCTTGCGCCGGCGATCGCCGCGATCGGCGGAAACACGAATATGGCCTGCGCCAAGGTCGTGAACAGGATGAGTTGGCGTAGCGCGTCCTTGTTCTCGCGCACGGTGACGAAGCGCGGGTAGACGGCGCTGTGTAGCGAACCGCCGAGGATGTTCACCGGCAGCTGCATGATGCGGACGGCGACGTTGTAGAGGCCGAGCGAGGCGGCGCCCAGGAATTTGCCGACGATCAGCGTGTCGGCTTGGCGGCCGACGAACATGACCATCGACCAAGCCGCCGTGTCGCGCATGAAGGGGATGTGTTCGGCGAGGCGGGCGGGCTTGAAGATCAGTTGCACCTTGAAGCGGCTGGCGAGCAGGACGACGAACGCCTTCACAACGCGCTGTGTAAGGTGTTGCCAAACGAGCGCCCACGAGCCGCCGCCGTTAAACGCGACCGCGAGCGCAACAACGATGCCCGCCATCGCCGCGGCGAACTCAGCGCCGGCGAGCCACTGGAATTTTTCCTTCTGCAGTAGCGACGCGGCCGGAATTTCGACGACGCCCAGCAGCACTGGCGCGAGCGCCAGCGTCATCATGATTGGTACGAGACCGGGCTGATTGAAAAACGCGGCGGACGGCCACGACAGCAGGAATACGACGACGCCGAGCGCCGACATGATCAGGATCGCGGCCCAAAATGCCGTGGACCATGCTTCGTTGTCGCGATCGTCAACGCGCACCAGCGAGCGGCCGAGGCCCGCGTCGCCGATCATGGTGAAAAACATCACCATCGAGAGCGCGAGCGCGGCCAAGCCGAAATCGGACGGCGTCAGCATGCGCGCGAGGAAGGGGATCGCGACGAAGCTCGAGGCGAGTTGGAAAACGCGGGCCGCCGATAGCGTGGCGACGCCGAAGGCGATCCGTTTTAGCGCCACAAGCGAACTCCGTGCTGCACGCGTTACCGTGCAGCTTGCATTGGCTGTCTATGCAAGCCCTTTGCCTGCGAAACCAACGATTTTGCAGCGTTTACCATTGCCAATTACACTGGCGTGGCGATTGCTTAGCGTGGGGCAGGTGAGCGCTGTGGAATCCTGGCGGAGGTCCACGCTCGGCACACTTGCGGGGCGGGTACTGCATGTCGAAGGTCAAGGCGTGGCTGCGTAACGCCGCTGCTCAGGTCAGTGAGGCCTATCGCGTGGGCGCGCTGCTCATGCTGCGCGCCGCCGCTTCTTATTTGCCGCGCAGCTGGACGATGGCCTTGGCCGATGCTGTTGGCTTTGGGCTGATGCTGACGCCTGTCGGCGCCAAGACGCGCCGAGCGATGCGTGCGATGTTCCAGGGCGGCAATGCCGACGCGATCGCGCGCGAATACGTCACCCGCCCGTTCCGCGACTATGTAAATGCGCGACGCGTCGTCGAGCGGCGTGAAATTCCTGCGGATTGGGTTGTGGAGTCGCGCGGAGATCCCGCGATCCTCAAGGACCCGAATGCGTCGTTGATCATTGCCGGCGGGCACTTTTCGCGTGAAGCGATGAGTGTTCTCGTTGCGCCGAAAGTCATTCCGCAGCGGCTGCAAATGGTTATCGCGGCGACAGACAGTGACCGGAGTTTGCGCGATCGGCGCTTGCGCATGCAGCTCGGCGCGGTGCGCGATGGGATCAGTGTCGTGCGGGACGGCGATGTGGAGATCATCGAGCCGGGCAAGCCGAGCGCCGTCGCGAGCATGCTCCGGCATCTGCGTGTTCCGGGCAGCGTGGTGGTGATCGCCAGCGATGCGTCGTGGCCGAAGGATGCGCCGGGGGGCTATCAACGGCCGTACGCGGGATATGCTTCGAATAATTTCGCACTGGGCACAGCCCGCCTGGCGCGGCTCAGCCAATGTCCCGTCGTGGTGTGCGTGCCGTTCCTGGACAAGGACGGACACGTGATTATGGAGTGGGGTGAAGTGATCCCCGCGCCAGCGCGTGATGATGAATCCGCAGATGTCCGGATCACGAACTCCATCCTCGATACCATTGAGCGCGCGGTTGGCCGCCGTCCCGGGCAATACGTCTTGCCGATCGGCAGCGGGCGGCGTTGGAGTGCGGTGGCCGAGTGCTGGGTCGATGCGACGAGCGAGCCTGTTTCGGCGCCGGCGACGCAGGTTACGCCTGAGTTATCGAAGTCGACGAGCTAGTAGCGCGATACGCGCGAGCTGACGTCGGCGCGGACGCGCTCGGACGCGCCCATGTTCGCCGTGCCAAGATAAACGAAGCCTGCGATGCGTTCTTCAGTGGCGAGGCCGAGTGCGGCGCGGGCGCGTTCGTCGAACGTCGGCCACTCTGTCAGCCAGCAGCCGCCATAGCCGAGCGCGTGCGCGGAAATCAGTAGGTTGAAGCACACGGCGCCGGCGGAGAGCTGCTGCTCCCATTCAGGCACCTTCGGGCTTGGCCGCGGTGATGACACGACCATCACGCAAGCCGGCGCGCGCTTGAACCAGTTGCGCACGAAGTCGCGGCGCGCGTCGTCAACGCCTTCATCGTTGCGAATGACTTGTTCGAGGGCTGCGCCCGCGCGTTCGCGTGCTTCGCCTTCGATCACCACGAAACGCCACGGGCCGAGCTTGCCGTGATCGGGAACGCGTCCGGCGAGATTGATCAGCGCGTCGAGCTCCTTCGACGATGGCGCTGGCTCCGCCAATTGCATCAACTTGCTCGAACGTCGCCGCGCCAGCAGTGCCAGCGTTTCGGCGCTTTCCTTTGCGGCGTTGGCTGGTTCGTTTTCGTGTGGTGATGCGGGAATGGCTGAGAGCGGAAGGGGCATGTCGTCTCCGTGGCGCTGACGCGCGCCGAGGGCTACACATTTAGGATGAGTGATACGTGGGATGAAGGCGGCAATCCGTGGATCGTCAAGGGCATGACGCACGCCTTTGAAAACGATTGGTTCCGGATCGACGAGCACGATGTCGTAAGACCCGATGGCAAGCAGGGCTATTACGGCGTCGTGCGTATCCGGCGCTTGGCCGTGGGCGTATTGCCCATCGAGGTGGACGGCAGCGTACACATGGTCGGGCAGTGGCGGTTTCCGTTGGGGCGTTATTCGTGGGAGATGCCCGAAGGCGGCGCCGAGCCAGGCGAAGATGCGCTTGAATGCGCGAAGCGTGAGCTGGTCGAAGAGTCCGGACTGAGTGCGGGGTCTTGGACACGCGTGTTGGAGATGGATCTGTCCAATTCGCTGACGGACGAGCAGGCCGTGATTTTCGTGGCGACCGATTTGCGGCAGGGCCAAGCGCAGCCGGAGGCGACGGAGGTGCTGCAGCAGCGCTGGGCGCATTTTATGGACGTATTGGCGCGGGTTGCAGATGGTCGCATTCGGGATGCGCTCACGGTTGCCGCCGTGCTGCGCGCCCACCACATGGCGGTGACGGGGCAATTGCCGGCGCCTTTGGCGGCGGCAATGCTGCGGCAAGGAGAGTAAGCGATGGCCGAGCCTCGCGTGTTCGAACAGTCCGGCGGCGTCTGGGCGCAACTGCGTGTTGAAGCGATGCAAGCGGCGGCCGAGGAGCCGTTGCTGGCGTCGTATCTGCACGCGTCGATTTTGCACCACGACCGCATCGAGGACGCGCTCTCCTATCACTTGGCGCAGAAGCTTGGGCACGGCGATCTGCCGGCGCTGCAGCTGCGCGAGGTGATCCGCGAAGCGTATGCGTCCGAGCCGCAGCTGGCGGCGCAGGCGACGCGCGACATGCGTGTGGTGCGTGAGCGCGACCCCGCGTGCAGGACATATCTGCAGCCGTTCCTCTACTTCAAAGGCTATGGCGGGCTGCAATCCTATCGCATCGCCAATTGGCTTTGGCGCCAGGAGCGCGAGATCCT
>CADEDT010000100.1 GCA_902826145.1 uncultured Caulobacteraceae bacterium | reverse complement strand
AACAAGGCGAGGGCGTTGCCGCCGGCGTCGCGTCTCAATCGCTCTCCATCTTGCTGCTGTCGACCGTTGTTCTGACCATTCTGGCGCAGATCGCGATGCCCTGGATTATGCTGGTGATCCACGGTGGCTACGCCGATCAGCCTGACATTTTCGCCTACGCCATTCTGCTGACGCAGATCACGATGCCGTATCTCGTGGGTATGTCCGCGGCAGCGTTGTTCTCCGGCGTGCTGAACACCGCAGGACGGTTTGCACTCTCTGCTGCTGCGCCGATCTTTCTCAACCTCTGCATTTTGATTGCGATCGTCCCAGCGCCTGACCCGCAAACGGCGGCGCTCTGGGGCGCCATCGCCATTGCGGTGGCGGGGGTCGTGCAGGCGTTGCTTCTGTGGTGGGGTTGCGTGCGGCTCGGCGTGCGCATCGGTTTTCGCGCGCCCAAGCTGACACCCGATGTGAAGCGCATCATGATTCTCATGGGGCCGGCGGTGTTCGCGGGCTCCGCCACGCAGATCAATGTGTTCGTGAGCCAGGCGCTTGCTTCATTCGAAGTCGGCGCGAAGTCTTGGCTCTATGCCGCTGACCGCTTGTATCAGCTTCCGCTTGGTTTGATCGGTGTCGCAATCGGTGTTGCGTTGCTGCCCCGTCTGTCGCGGGCGGTCGCTGACGGCGACGGATCGGATGAAACCAAAGCTATCGACGAAGCTGTCAATCTCTCGATGGCGTTTACGCTGCCCGCCGCCGCGGCGTTCCTTATCGCACCCTTCTTTTTGATGCACGGCTTCTGGACGGGGGGCGAGTTCACCGACGCAGATGCGCGCGCGACCGCGGACGCGCTTTTTCACTACGGTTGGGGCGTGCCGGCCTTTGTGCTGGTGCGCATCCTGGCACCGCCATTTTTTGCGCGACAGGACACCAAGCGGCCGATGCGCTTCGCTGTCGCGAGTGTCGTCGCCAATGTCATTCTCGGCGCGAGCTTCTTTTTCGGTCTGCGCGCGCTTGGCCATTCTGGATACGTGGGTTTGGCAATCGCGACCTCGGCCGCGTCGTGGGTCAATGTGATCCTGCTCGCCGGCGCGCTGTTGCGCGAGAAAACGTGGCAGCCAACGATGCAGGCGCAGTCCCGTCTTGTGCGGATCATTATCGCTACCGTGGTCATGGGCGTGGCGGTTGCGATCGCCGCGAGCAATCGCGAAGCCATCATCGCGCCGTTCACGAACGCGCTGCCCATCGGCGGCAAGGAGCTTGCGGTGCTTATCGTCAGCGCAAGCGCCTTCTTCCTGTTTGTGATTGTTGCGTTCCTGCTGCGAGCGGTGACGTTGAGCGAGGTCCGTGGCGCGTTCCGTCGTCCGCCGCCTTCGGCCCGCGGGGGAGGCGACTTGCCGCCGGAGGCGCTCGGCTGATAGAAGCCCGGCCCATGAACACGAGAACGCACCTTTGGCGATGGCGAGTCTGACCTGACGCCGCTTTCTCGCGCCGCGTAGGCGCGCCCGTTCTCATGTTCCGGAGTTTCTCATGACCGACGCCCCGCCGCCCGAGTACAAGGGCCCGCAACGCGTTTTTTCAGGCATGCAGCCAACCAATGGCCTGCACCTCGGCAATTATCTCGGCGCGTTGCAGAAGTGGGTGAAGCTGCAAGATAGCTTCGAGTGCATTTATTGCGTCGTTGATCTCCACGCCATCACGACAGGACCTGACCCCGAAAACCTCGCGAGCCGCTGTCGTGAAGTCGCGGCGGCCTACGTCGCTGCGGGCGTCGATCCCAAACGCTCGATCATCTTCGTACAATCAGCGGTGCGCGAGCACACCGAATTGGCGTGGATCTTCAATTGCGTGGCGCGCATGGGCTGGGTCGAGCGCATGACGCAATTTAAGGACAAGGCCGGCAAAGACGCACAGCGGTCATCCGTTGGACTGTTCGACTATCCAGTTCTGCAGGCGGCCGACATTCTGCTCTACAAAGCGACGCACGTGCCGGTTGGTGAAGACCAGAAGCAGCATCTGGAGCTTTCGCGCGACATTGCTCAGAAGTTCAACAACGATCACAACGCGCCGGCTTTCTTTCCGCTACCGGAGCCGTTGATCCAAGGCCCTGGTGCGCGGATCATGAGCCTTCGAGATGGCTCTAAGAAGATGTCGAAGTCCGATCTATCAGACATGTCGCGCATCAACATGACCGACGATGCCGACACGATCATGAGCAAGATCAAGAAGGCGACGACTGACTCGATGCCCGTGCCGGAATCAAAGGAAGGCCTCGCGGGAAGGGCGGAGGTCGAGAACCTCGTTGGCATCTTTGCTGCTGTCACCGAGCGCAGCGTGGAGGACGTGCTCGCCGAATTCGGTGGCAAAGGATTTGGCGTGTTCAAGCCCGCGCTGGCTGAAACACTCGCTTCTAAGCTCTCGCCGATCGCCGCGGAGATGCGCCGTCTGAATGCTGACACGGCTGCGCTCGACGCCATCCTGAAGGACGGCGCCGAGAAAGCCCGCGCGATCGCACAACCGATCATGGCGGAAGTCCGCGATGTGGTGGGCCTCTGGCGTGCTTGATGGGGGCGCGCGTTTGAGCGACTGTCGCAACCCATGACGACGGACCTGCAAGCTTTTTCCTGCCTGGTCATCGCCGACGAGAGCGAAGAGTTCCCGGACGCGCTGATCTATGCGGGCTTGCTCTGCCGTTACACCGGTTGGCGACTGGTGATGTTGCGCGTGATCGAACCGTCGGATCCTGCGCCATGGGCGTCGATCACCGAGGAGATGCGCGTTCAGTCGCGGGATGCCGCGGAGTCGCTCACTCAGCGGTTTGCAGCGGAGGCTTGGGCGGAATGCGGCGTCACAGCTGAACCCATTTTGCGCGAGGGCGATCTGAAGCCGGAGCTACGCAAGCTGCTGCAAGAAGACGCGTCCATAAAACTTGTAGTCCTCGCCGCCGCGTCACCGCCGGGTGGGCCGGGTCCATTGGTGAGCCAGCTCGGAAAGAGTGGCGGGCTTTCGCCGCGGCCTGTGCCGGTGGTGGTGGTGCCTGGCGCGCTCTCGCGTGACGAAATTCGCGCAGTGGCGCTGCCGATGGCTGCGGCGGTGTCGACTGAAAGCACCGAAGAACCTCCGGCCCCGCCGGCGCCAGCTTGACCGATTTCGGCCGAAGGCCCACCTGAACGGGATGTTCATTCAAACGGAATCCACGCCCAACCCGCGGACGCTGAAGTTTCTGCCAGGCCGCGACGTGCTGGGGCAGGGCAGCCGCGAATATGCCGACGCGGACGCCGCGCTTGGCTCGCCGCTAGCGACTGCGCTGTTCGATGTTGACGGAGTTGAGCGGGTCTATCTCGGCGGAGACTTCATCACCATCACCAAGAACGAAGGCATCGAGTGGCCGCACCTGAAGCCGCACGTCCTTGCCGCGATCATGGATCACTTCACATCCGGCCGGCCGGTGCTTGGCGACAACGCAGCGCCTGCCGATGAGACCGACGAGGCCGACATTGTCTATGAGGGCGATGCCGCAGGTATCGTCAAAGAGCTGAAAGAGATCATCGAGGCGCGCGTACGCCCGGCCGTAGCGCGCGATGGCGGCGACATCACATTCCACTCCTGGGATCATGAAAACGGCATCGTGCGTCTCAACATGCGCGGCTCGTGCGCCGGGTGCCCGTCTTCAACCCTGACGCTGAAGCAGGGCATCGAAAACATGCTCCGCCACTACGTGCCGGAAGTGCTGAGCGTAGAGCAGATCGTGTGAGCGCGATCCTATGATCGTGCTCGGCATCGACACGTCCTTGGACGCATGCTCTGTTGCTGTTGTTCGCGACGGCGAAACTCTTGCGGATCTGCGCGAACAAATGGCGCGCGGGCAGGCCGAGCGGCTTGCGCCTATGGTTCGCGATGCGACGCGCGCGGCGGGCATCGGTGCGCCGGACATCGATCGCGTCGCCGTCACGACGGGGCCCGGTTCGTTCACCGGCGTCCGCGTGGGCCTCTCTTTCGCGCGCGCGTTGGCTCTATCGATCAGCAAGCCATGCGTTGGCGTTTCGACGCTTGAGGCTCTCGCGCTTGAAGACGGAGAGGATGGCGCTCGGGCCGCTCTGATCGAAACGCCTGGGGCGTCGTACTTCGCGCTCTATGAGAACGGCGCTACGAAACTTGCGCCTCGCAACATCGAGCGCGGCGCACATGAGGCGCTCCTTGGCGCCGCCAAGCTCAAAGGTCCAAACGTCACGGCGAATGCCGCGACGCTCGCAAAGCGCGCCGCGCGCCTCGACCCTGCGCTCTATCCACCGAACCCTACTTATCTCCGCGCACCACACGTCACGCTTCCGAGCGGGTCGTGATCGAAGCTGCGCCGGCCACCGCTTCCGATTTGCTCGCGGCCTTGCACGCGCGCGCGTTCCCCAAACCGTGGAGCGCGACGGAGATTGCCAAGCTGATGGAAAACCAGGCTGTGTTCGCACTCGTTCATGGAAACGGCGCTGAGGCCCAAGGATTCGTCATGGGCTGGACTGCAGCGGGCGATTCTGAGGTGCTGACGGTCGCCGTCGTGCCCGAAGCGCGGCGCAAAGGCTTTGGCGCGGCGCTTGTCACAGCTGCAGGAGTCGCGGCGCTGGTTCGCGGCGCCAAGTCGATCCATCTCGAAGTGGCCGAGGATAACATCGCCGCGCGCGCCCTCTATGCCAAGCTAGGTTACGAAGAGGCTGGCCGGCGTCACGCCTATTACGCGGGTGAGGGCGGTTCGATTGACGCGATTGTCATGCGCCGCGACCTCCCGCGTCCTACGGTTTGACGCCTCAAAGGTGGACATGGCGCGCCGTCAGGGAGTATTTGAGCCCGCATGGACCGCATTGAAAAACTCTGCGTCGAGAAGGGTATGCGCATGACCGAGCAGCGCCGCGTCATCGCGCGCATTGTCTCGGGCAGTCATGACCATCCTGACGTCGAGGAGCTGCACCGCCGTGCAGCCGCAGTGGACTCCGGGATTTCTATCGCCACTGTTTACCGTACAGTCCGACTCTTCGAAGAATCGGGCATTCTGGAGCGTCATGATTTTCGTGATGGTCGCTCACGTTACGAAGAAGTGCCGGAGCATCACCACGATCATCTGATCGACATGAAGTCCGGTAAGGTCATCGAATTCGTCGATCCCGAGATCGAACGTCTGCAGCACGAGATCGCCAAGCGGCTGGGCTACAAACTCGTTGATCATCGGCTAGAGCTGTACGGCGTGCCGATCGAGGACAAAACCAAGGCGGTCAAGAAATAGCATGACCGACGCGCGCGCGCCGAAGCGTCTTTTCATCGAGACCTACGGTTGCCAGATGAACGTGTACGATTCTGAGCGCATGCGCGATGTGCTTAGCCCGCTCGGCTACGTCGTGACGAAGAAACCCGACGACGCCGACCTCGTGATCCTCAACACCTGCCACATACGCGAGAAGGCGACGGAGAAGGTCTATTCCGAGATCGGCCGCTTGCGCGCTCACAAGGAGCGCCGCCAAGCTGAGGGGAAGGGCATGACGATCGCCATCGCTGGCTGCGTGGCGCAGGCCGAAGGTGAAGAAATCATCGCTCGCGCACCTGAGGTCGACCTCGTTGTTGGTCCACAGGCCTATCACAAACTCCCAGAGCTCATCGCGCGCGCTGCGCGCAAGACTGGTGAGCGCCTTGCTGCCGACTTCACCGCGCAGGAAAAGTTCGACGCGCTGCCCGCGCGTGCCCCCGATGGCGTCACAGCATTTCTTTCCATTCAGGAAGGCTGCGACAAGTTCTGCACATTCTGCGTCGTGCCCTATACGCGCGGCGCCGAGTTTTCGCGACCACTCGCCGATGTGATCGCCGAGGCGCGTTCGCTTGCTAACAAGGGCGTGCGCGAGATCACGCTGCTTGGCCAGAATGTCAACGCCTATCATGGTGGCGCGACGTTCGCTGACCTGCTCAGCGAGTTGGCCGGCCTCTCTGGCATCGCCCGCATCCGCTACATGACTTCGCACCCGATCGAGATGACGGATGAGCTCATCTCGATGCATGGCAGCGAGCCCAAGCTTATGCCGTATCTGCATTTGCCGGTGCAATCTGGCTCGGACCGCATCCTCAAGGCGATGAACCGAAAGCACGATGGCGCGTTCTATCGCGACATCATTGGCCGCCTGCGTGCTGTGCGGCCGGACGCAGCGCTTTCGACCGACATCATTGTCGGTTTCCCTGGCGAGACCGAGAAGGAATTCGAAGCGACCATGCAGCTCGTACGCGATGTGACGTTCGCTTCCGCGTTCTCGTTCAAATACTCCGCGCGTCCAGGCACGCCTGCCGCCTCGATGATGGGGCAGGTGAGTGACGAGGCGAAACACGAGCGTCTGCAGGCACTGCAGGCGCTGCTTTTCGCTCAACAGACCGCATTCAACGCCGCCCAAGTCGGCCGGACGCTGCCGGTGCTCGTGACTGGCGATGGCCGCCGCCCTGGCCAAAAGCATGGCCGGTCGCCATATCTCCAATCTGTGCACTTCAACGACACAAGCGCTCGCAACGGCGACATCGTCGATGTCCGCATCACCGGATCGAGTCAGAACTCGCTAGCCGGCGAGCTGCCCGTGCTCGCGACCGCATGAGCGAGGCTCGGACCATCGCGCTTGGTGAACACGCGCAGGCCGTGTTCGGCCCGCTGCATCGTCACGTCGCGCAGATTCAAGAGGCGTTCCGCGACCCCAATGCACCACGCGGTGCGCCGGCGTATCGGCTCACCCTCGACGCGCAGGGTGACAAACTGATTATCAAATCTGGCGCCGGCGCGACCGCCGCCGACTTTGCGCGCGCTCAACGCATCGTCGATGCGCTTGTCGATCAGGTGCGGCGCAAAGGCCGCGTCCGCGAAGGCGAGGTGCTGGCGGCGATCTCGTTTTCCGAAGGTTCGGGTGAGGGCGTTTCCGCTCCGATGCAGTTGCCGCAGCTCGGCGGCCTCACACTGCGCACGCCGAGACAGGTCCACTACGTCGAAGCGCTGCGCGATGAGAACATTGATCTCATCTTCGGTGTCGGCCCCGCGGGCACGGGGAAGACCTTCCTTGCGGTCGCAGCTGCCGTTGAAGCGCTGAAGCAGGAGCGCGTCGATCGCATTATCGTCACGCGCCCAGCTGTCGAAGCAGGAGAGAAACTCGGCTATCTGCCGGGTGATCTCGCCGAGAAAGTCGATCCGTACCTGCAGCCGATTTGGGACGCGTTCCGTTCACAGATGAGCGAGAACGATCTGAAGGCGCGCCGCGAGCGCAACATCATCGAAGTGGCGCCGCTGGCGTTTATGCGTGGACGCACACTGTCCAATGCTTTCGTCATCGCCGACGAAGCGCAGAACGCTACGATCTTGCAGATGAAGATGGTCTTGACTCGTTTGGGTGAGGGCTCACGCATGGTCGTCACCGGCGATCCTTCGCAGATCGATCTCGTGCGCCCCGATCAGTCGGGTCTCGCACACGCGATCTCAATTCTTGAGAATGTTCCGGGCGTCGAAGTCATCCGCTTCGCCACGCAAGATGTTGTCCGTCACAGGCTCGTCGCACACATCGTCGAAGCGTATCACCGCGATGAAGGGGCGCGCGGTGGAAGCTAATTTAGAAGTCGATATCCTGGCGAACTCTGCTCTGTGGCGCGGCCACGAGGAGTTGCTGTCGAAGGCGCTCGCCGCCGCGGCGCAAGCCGAAGCCAGAGCCGGCACGGTTTCTCTGTTGTTGGGGGACGACGTCTCCGTCGCGGAACTCAACCAACAGTTCCGCGGCAAGAGCGGCCCAACCAACGTGCTTTCCTTTCCGCCCGCACCCGGAACAAGCGAGCCTGGGTTCCTTGGCGACATCGCGCTCGCGGCGGAAACCATTGTCGAGCAAGCGAATTTTCAGGGTAAACGGTTCGAGCACCACGCCGCGCATCTGGTCGTGCACGGATTTCTGCACCTGATAGGCTATGATCACGAGAAGCCGGCTGACGCCGAAGCCATGGAGAAGCGCGAGCGCGCGATCCTTGCTTCGATTGGGATAGAAGATCCCTACGCCTGACGCCGCCATCGGAGTGCGACACACACCATTATGGTTGAGACTACCAACGAAGACCCACCCTCGCGAAGACGCGCGGGCCTGCTTCAACGATTGTCGCGGATTTTCACGCGCGGAAAGCTAGGGTCCGCAGAAGCTGTCGAAGAAGCGCTGCGAGAGCGCGAAGAAAACGGCGGCCAGATTGAATTGGCGCATAAGGACTTGATCCTACGCGCCGCCCATTTCGACCAACTCAAGGTCGCCGACGTCATGCGCGCGCGCGCTGAGATCGTCGCGGTCGAGGCCTCGGCGACATTGGGGGAGGCGGCGCGGGTTTTTTCCGAGAGCCAGCACTCACGTCTGCCGATCTACGGAGAGACGCTCGACGATCCGCAGGGCTTCATCCACGTGCGCGACGTTCTCGCGCAACTCTCTCCGAACGAAGAAGGCGTCTCGAAGGGCCAATTCGACGACCGTTCGCTCGCGCGTATCAAGCGTGAGATTCTGTTTGTCCCGCAATCGATGACCTTGGCGCGGTTGTTTCTCCGTATGCAGTCAAGCCGAATTCACTTGGCTCTCGTCGTTGATGAGTACGGCGGCACCGACGGCTTGGTTTCGATGGAGGACCTTGTCGAGCAGATCGTCGGCGCGATCGATGATGAACACGATGTCGAGTCGGCGCTTGTTCTTGAGCGCGCGAACGGCGCGTTCGAGGCGGATGGGCGCGCGTCCATCGCGGAACTTGAGGAAAAGCTCGGCTCTAGTTTGGCGCTGCCGGACCACGAAGATGAGTTTGACACCGCTGCGGGTCTAGCGGTGGCGCTTGCCGCGCGCTTGCCGCAGCGCGGAGAGATCTTGCATCACCCGGCTGGCTTCGACGTCGAAATCGTCGATGCTGACCCGCGTCGGGTGAAACGGATACGCGTCAAGCCGGCGAGCGATGCCGTCGCAAAAACGGCCGATGTCCGCGAGCAACAAGAAAAGGTGGCGCACCGCGGCCCGTAATGTGTTGACGCCAACGGCTAGCCGCGCTCCAAACCGCCGCCAGGGAGTTTCCAGCATTGACTGAGTCAGCCGCACCAGCCGCGCGGTCGCGCGTCCAGACTTGGTTTGCGGCGCGCACGCCTTGGCAACGGCGCGGCATTGCTTTGCTCGCTGGCGCCGCTGCAACACTTGGGCACGCGCCGTTTCAGCTCGCGATCATTTTTGTCGCTGCGATCGTTGTTTTGGTTTGGCTGCTCGATGTCTCATCGGCTCAAGAGCGGCGCTTGCGCTCCGCCTTCAGCATCGGCTGGTTCTTCGGGGTCGGCCACTTCGCGACCGGACTCTATTGGGTATCGTCGGCGTTCAATGTCGACAGCGAGGCGTGGGGGCCGATCTGGGGCGTGCCAGCAACGTTGCTGCTTGCAGCGGGGCTCGCTCTCTTTACGGGACTAGGCGCACTTCTCTCGATGTTGGCCTGGACAAAAGATGTCCGGCGGATCGCGGCGTTTGCGGTTGGCTTCTTCATCTCGGAATGGCTTCGCGGCCACGTCCTTACCGGCTTTCCATGGCTGTTGCCGGGCTACGTGTGGACGCCAGGCGAGCCAGTCTCGCAGCTCGCTTCACTCGTCGGCATCTATGGCCTGACACTGCTCACGTTGCTCATCGCCGCGGCGCCGGCGACTATCGCTGACGGCAATGCAAGCGCTGGGCGGCGCTTTGCGCCTGTTTTAGCGGCCGCACTACTGACTGGAATGGGTTTTGGGTGGGGTGCGCAGCGGCTTGCGTCTTCGCCTGTCGACCCGCCGGGCGCGCAGCCTAACGTCCGCGTGGCGGATTCCGGCATCAGCCAAGCCGAGAAGTGGGAAAATCGTCCCGACCAAGAATGGCGCGTATTGCGCCGCTATCTCGACGCCACGGGGCCAGCAAACGACGACAACGCCACGACGATCGTGATCTGGCCGGAGGGTGCGATTCCAGTCGTGAACTTCTTCACATTGGAAGATCCGAACTTTGTCGGCGCGATAGGACGCGCCCTCGGAGATCGCGTCCTGATCACCGGTGTCACGCGCCGGGAGATGCAGAGCGACGGGCTAGCCTACTTCAATTCCGCCGTGGTGATCGATGGCGTGAGTGGCGAAGCGCGCATCAGCCAGATTTACGACAAGCACCACTTGGTGCCGTTCGGCGAATACATTCCGTTCTGGTCGCTCGTGAGCAATCTCAACATCACGCCGTTGCAGCGAATTGGCGCTGGCTTTGAAGCGGGCCCGCCGCCGTCGCGGCTTGTAGTTCCCGGCGCACCGCCTGCTGTCGTGCTCATTTGCTACGAAGCGATCTTCCCAGGAATGACGCCTCGTGGCGACGGTCGTCCTGGGTGGATCGTCGTTGTAACCAACGATGCATGGTTCGGTGGTGGCACGGGGCCCTATCAGCACTACGCGATGGCGCGGTATCGAGCCATCGAAGAAGGGTTGCCGTTGGCGCGGGCCGCGGCTGGCGGCATTTCTGCGATTGTCGACGCGCAGGGTCGTGAGGTTGGCGCCACCGGATTGAACGGCGGGGCAGCAGAAGCACAACTTCCACCCGCGCGACCCGAGACCATTTTTGCGCGGTGGGGTGCGGTACTACTCTTGACCTTGCTGGCAATCATTGCAGGACTGCGACTATTACCTGGCGAAAGGCGCGCCGCAGGGAAGAGTTGAGATGAAAGACGAGCGCTCTGCCAACGTCATAGACAAGAAGGTTGGACAGCGTGTGCGCGCGCGGCGTCTTGAACTTGGAATCAGCCAAGAAGGGCTGGCCGAAATGCTCGGCGTGACGTTCCAGCAGGTTCAAAAATACGAGAAGGGTACGAACCGCATCGCGGTGAGCAGGCTGTACGCCATCTCGCTGGCCCTTGAGATTCATGCGGGCCGCTTCTTCGATAATCTTTCGGCGAAGGGCGCGGTGGCCGAGGGGCGGCAGGAATATATCGACGACGCCCTGTCTACGCCGGAGGGGACCGAGTTGATGGCCCTGTTCGCCACGATCAAGACAGCGAAGATCCGTCGGCGCGCGTTGGACCTCATCCGGGCCATCGTCGAAGAGGCTGAGGGTAAGCGTTAAACGCCCGCGACGATTGGGAAATTGCCTCCCGGGCCGGTTGTGCCTATGAGGGCCGCTTCATTTCCTTGAGGGTCCGGAGAATCCGCGTGGCCAGAAGCAATTACGTGTTCACGAGCGAAAGCGTCTCGGAAGGCCACCCAGACAAGGTCGCAGATCGCATCTCTGACACGGTCGTGGACGCGTTCATCGAGGCCGATCCGGAAGCGCGCGTGGCTTGCGAAACCATGGTCACCACCAATCGCGTGATCCTCGCAGGCGAGGTCCGCGCCGGTAAGCCGGGAAATGACAAGGCCGCCAACAAGGCGTTCACGAAAGAGATCATCGCCTCGCTGCAGCCGAAGGTGCGCGCGGCGATCAAAGACATCGGCTACGAGCAGAAGGGCTTCCACTGGGAGAAGGCGAAGTTCGCCAACTATCTGCACGGCCAGTCAGCGCACATCGCGCAAGGCGTGGACTCTAGCGCGAAGAAGGATGAGGGCGCCGGCGATCAAGGCATCATGTTCGGCTACGCGTGCAGCGAAACGCCGGAGCTGATGCCTGCGACGCTGCAGTACTCGCACAATATTCTGAAGCGCTTGGCCGAAGTGCGCCACAACGGCGAACGCGCCGAGCTTGAGCCGGATGCCAAGAGCCAAGTCACGCTACGCTATGAGAATGGCAAGCCGGTGCACGTCGAGCAGATCGTGGTGTCGCATCAGCACAAGAAGAAGCTGAACGGCGGCAACTACACGCGCTCGAAGTTCGAGGAGTTGCTGAAGCCGTACGTGCTTTCGGTTTTCCCTGAAGGCTTGGTGACGAAGAGGACCAAGTGGCACGTCAATCCGACTGGCAAGTTCGAGATCGGCGGACCAGATGGCGACAGTGGCCTCACGGGCCGCAAGATTATCGTCGACACCTATGGTGGCGCGGCGCCGCACGGCGGCGGCGCCTTTTCGGGCAAGGACCCGACTAAGGTCGACCGCTCTGCGGCGTACGCCTGCCGATATCTCGCGAAAAACGTCGTCGCTGCTGGTCTCGCGCAGCGCTGCACGATCCAGATCAGCTACGCTATCGGCGTTGCGACGCCGACGAGCTTCTACGTGGATTTGCACGGCGCCGACACGATCGATCCCGCGATCCTCGAAGCGAAATTGCCAGAAATGATCGGCGGCGCGACGCCGCGTGCGATCCGCACGCACTTGAAGCTCAACCGCCCGATCTACGCGCGTACTGCCGCGTACGGTCACTTCGGTCGCCAGCCGGACAATGAAGGCGGCTTCACGTGGGAGCGCGACGATCTAGTGGCCGAACTCAAGGGCCTGGCCTAAGTAGGAGGCATGTCCTCCTCATTTGGCTTGACGCCCGAACTCGTCCGCTATCTCGCACAAGTAAATCCGCCGGAGCATCCGGCGCTTGCGCGCTGTCGCGAGGAAACATCTCGCCTCCCGATGGCGCGGATGCAGATCAGCGCCGAGCAGGGTGCATTCATGCAAACCATCGTACGGATGCTCAATGCGAAGCGCGCTTTCGAGATCGGCGTGTTCACCGGCTACTCGTCAACAGCCACAGCGCTGACGATGAAAGAGCTGCATCCTGTTGGCGCCAAGCTGCTTGCTTGCGACATCAGCGAAGAGTGGACCACCAAGGCGCGCGACTACTGGCGCGAGGCGCAGGTCGATGACCTGATTGAGCTTGTGCTGGCGCCGGCGTCGGAAACGCTCGATGCGCGCGTCGCGGCGGGCGAGGGCGGACAATACGATCTCGGCTTCATCGACGCCGACAAGACCGGCTATGACGTCTACTACGAGCGTGGCTTGCAGCTCCTTCGCAAGGGCGGCGCAATGCTGTTCGACAATATGCTCTGGTCCGGCCGCGTCGCCGATCCCGCTGACACCACGCCAGACACATCCGCGCTCCGCGCGCTGGCGCACAAAGCCAAGGCCGACCCGCGCGTCCACGCTGCCATGACCAATATTGGCGACGGCGTGCTGATCTGCGTGAAGAAATAGCGACAAACGCCAGTTCGCCGCGTTGCGCCCCCGCGCGGGCGGGTCTATTCCCGGCGCCTTCTTTTCCTTGATTCCCGGAGCGCTCAATGGCCCGCGCAAAAATCGCCCTTATCGGTTCAGGCATGATTGGCGGCACGCTCGCCCACATCGCCGCGCGTGAAGAACTGGGCGATGTGATCCTGTTCGACGTCGTCGAAGGCGTGCCGCAGGGCAAGGGCCTCGACATTGCGGAAGCTTCGCCGGTGTTCGGTAAGGACGCCGCGCTGAAGGGTGCGAATGACTATGCTGGCATCGCTGGCGCTGATGTCTGCATCGTCACCGCCGGCGTGCCGCGTAAGCCCGGTATGAGCCGCGACGATCTTCTGGGCATCAATCTGAAGGTCATGAAGGCGGTGGGCGAGGGGATTGCGCAGCACGCGCCGAACGCGTTCGTCATCGTTGTCACCAATCCGCTTGACGCGATGGTGTGGGCGCTGCGCCAATTCTCGAAGCTCCCGCACAACAAGGTTGTGGGCATGGCGGGCGTGCTCGACAGCGCGCGCTTCCGCTACTTCCTCGCCGAAGAGTTCAAGGTCT
>CADEDT010000099.1 GCA_902826145.1 uncultured Caulobacteraceae bacterium | reverse complement strand
TGAACCAGCGCCAGATATCGGCCCAGAGTTGCCAATCGTTCTTGAAGCGCGTGCCCGTCGATTTTACGTGCACGTAGCCGTCGACGAGGCGGAAGTCGAAGCCCCAGAAGCCACGCTGCGTGTTCTTGCCGGGCGCGAGATCGAGGACGGGCATGCGCCGCCGTCATGCCAAATCACAAGCGCGGTGAGAAGCGTCAGCCTTTGCCGAGTTGGCGGGAGCGCGCGGCGGCGGCGCTGACCGCGTGACGCAACAATGGGCCGAGGCCATTGCCGGCGCCGAGAATATCGAGCGCGGCTTCGGTTGTGCCGCCGGGCGATGTGACCTGCTTGCGCAGCGTCCCTGGCGGCTCGCCTGTTTCCAGCATGAGCGCACCGGCGCCAGCGACCGTGCGGCTGGCAAGGCGCATGGCGGTGTCTTTATCCAAGCCTTCTTGCTCGGCTGCTGCCGCGAGCACTTCGGCGAGGAGGAAAACGTACGCGGGGCCCGAGCCGGACACCGCCGTGACAACGTCCATCAACCGCTCAGCGGCGATCGGCTCGACCGTGCCGAGCGGTTCGAGCAGTTGTTCGACGAGTTGGCGATCCTCAGCGGTGCATGCGGGGGAAGCCACATAAGCCGTCACGCCACGGCCAATGCGCGCTGGCGTGTTGGGCACACAGCGGATGACGCGTTGCGCGCCGAACTCGCGCGTCAGCGTTTCCATCGGAACGCCTGCCATTACGGACATGACCAGCGTCTCCGGGCCGATGAAGCGCTTCACGCTTTCGACAACTGACGGAAATGTCTGCGGCTTCACTGCGAGCACGACGATGTCGACAGGGCCTGCGTCCGGCGGATTGATCACCGCGCCGACGGAATCCAGTTCGCGCTCAAGCGTGGGATCAAAATTTGGCTCAACGACCGTGAGCGTGAGGCCCCCGCCCCGGCGCACGGCTTCGATCCAGCCGCGCACCAACGCGCCGCCCATGGCGCCCGCGCCAACAAGTGCAATCGATGGAGCGTCGAGGCTCACGCTTCTCCGCAGGTTTCAAACAAGGCGGCTGCGGACGCATCATCCGCCGACATGCCGCCGAGGATCAGATATTGGAACGCTGGGCTGAAGCGTTCGGCCGCGTCCATCGCCGCCGCGAGCATGGCCTGCACTTCACCGACAGAGATGTCGTCACGGCCAATCATCGGCATGGCATGGCGGAAAATGATGGTGCCGTCGTCGGACCATACGTCGAAATGGCCAAGCCAGAGATTTTCGTTGATCAGCGAGGCAAGCCGCATCGTCTCGACACGGCGCGATTCCGGCGCTTGAATTTCGAAACCGAGCGTGAAGAGCAGCGCGGGGAGTTCATGGCGATAAGAGAAGTAGCCGACGCTCTCGCCCCAGCTTGTCTTGAAGGAGAAGTGCATGTCGCCGTCTTCGGCGCGCTCGCACACAAAACGTTCGTCAGAGCTGATTACGGCCTCGACCGTCTCCATCGGATCGGACGGTGTTTCGGTTTCGTCGTCGAGCCAGAGATCCATCAGCGTCCCCTCTTCGCGAGCGCTAAAACCGCTCCCCCGCGAGCGGCACAAAATGGTTCTCTTCCGCTTGGATGCGCGCCTTTGACGGCGCGTCGAATCAAACCCCGACGAGTAGGTAACGGCTGAGAGGGTTACCCGAAACTAAACGTCGCCGTTTCTTCGCATTACGTGAAGTTATGCACGACTCTTGAGCAGCGCTTCGAGAGCGGCAACGCGCTCCTTCAGAGCGTCCGCCTCGGCGCGTGCGTCAGCGGCGAGCTGCTTTACCGCTTCGAATTCGTCGCGGCCCACAAGGTCCATTTCCGCGACGAAACGGTCTGCCTGGGCGCGCATGAAACTCTTGGCTTCATCGCCCGCGCCTTGGGCCATACCCATGGCGCCCGTCATCAAACGGGCCAGATCATCGAACACCGAGCTTGTCGTTTGCATGTGGACCGATCCTTTCGGCCTACTTATTAAGCGCCGCGGGGCCGGACAATGCGGCCAATCAGCTGAAGGTGGAAGCGGGTGATTTTAGAAGCGATCCAATTCCCCAACATCGATCCGGCCGCACTGACCATCCCTGCGTTCCCGTTGTTCGGTACTGAACTGGGCCCGTTCCATCTGCGCTGGTATGCCCTCGCCTACATTGCTGGCCTGGTTCTCGGCTGGCGCTGGATGGTGTGGCTGATCCGGCGCGACAAGCTTTGGGCGCCCGGCAGGCCCGCGCTCAGCGTGCCGCAAGTGGACGACTTCCTGTTCTGGGCGACGCTCGGCGTCATCCTCGGCGGGCGGCTCGGTTACGTGCTCTTCTACAAGCCGGACATGATCTGGCTCAGCCCGCTCGACATCTTCAAGATTTGGGAAGGCGGGATGAGCTTCCACGGCGGCTTGATCGGCGTGGCCCTAGCAGCGTGGTGGTTTGCGCGCCAAAGTCACGTCAACGAAGAACAATACCAAAAGCTCGCGGCAAAGCACGCCGTCGCGCAGGCCCCTGCTGGCAAAGAGCGCGAGTACACGCGCTTCGGTGAGGACAAGTGGATTCTGAAGGCCGAGGCCGAAAGCGCTCGAGAGAAATCGAAGACCGACAAGGTCAATCTCCTACGGCTAGGCGATCTAGCGGCGGCGGCGACGCCGATCGGCCTCTTCTTTGGCCGCATTGCAAACTTCATCAATGGCGAGCTCTGGGGGCGTCAGACTGACGTTCCGTGGGGTATGGTGTTCTGCAACGACCGCATCAGAGAGCAGCAAGGCTTTTGTCCAGCGGGCGAAGCACCGCGTCACCCAAGCCAGCTCTATGAGGCGGCACTCGAAGGCATCACGCTGTTCGCGATCATCAATATCGCGACGCTGCGCTTTGACTCATTGCGCCGCCCCGGGATGAACGCCGGCATTTTCCTCGTGTGCTACGGGACGTTTCGCGCGTTGATGGAAACAGTGCGCGAACCTGATGCGCACATGCCGGAAGCACTGCGCGGAATGATTACGATGGGTATGTTGCTCTCGCTCCCGATGATCCTCATCGGCGCCTGGCTTATCCGTCGGGCGCTAAAACAACCGAAACTGGCGGCGGCGTGAGCCTCAAGGAAAAGCTGGTCGAACACATCCGCGACAACGGTCCGCTCACAGTCGCGGAATTCATGGGCGCGTGCCTCTACGATCCGGAGGATGGCTATTACGCGACGCGACCTGCGATCGGCGGTGCGAACGCGGATTTTCTGACAGCGCCGGAAGCCAGCCAGATGTTTGGCGAACTGATCGGGCTTTGGTGCGCGCATGAATGGGATGTGCTGGGCAAGCCGGCGTTCAACTGGATCGAACTCGGGCCGGGACGCGGCGTGCTGATGGAGGACGCCATCCGCGCCACGAAACGCATCGAGGGCATGCATGAGGCGGCGACGGTGGTGCTAGTCGAAACCAGCGCACCGCTGCGGAACGAGCAAGCCGAACGCGTGCCGGACGCCGAATGGGAGTCGCGCATCGAAGAGGTTGCGCCAGGCCCCTGCATCATCGTCGCCAACGAATTCTTCGATTGTCTGCCAATCCGCCAATTCGTCCGAGATGAAGATGGTTGGCACGAGAAGCTCGTGGGGCTCGACGAAGCTGGGCATCTCACTTTCGGCCTAAGCACCGCGATCCCTGCACCAGAGAGCGAGGATGAAGTCGGCACGGTGCGCGAAATCGCGCCGGGGCTTGAGAGCTTGATCTACGACATCGAGCGGCGGCTGCATGATGCGCCGGGGCGCGTGCTGATCATCGACTACGGCTACGCGCGGCCTGAGGGCGCCGACACGCTGCAAGCGCTGAAGAGCCACAAGAAGGTCGACCCGATCGAAACGCCGGGCGAAGCGGATCTCACGGCGCATGTGGACTTTGCACGTATTGCGCAGCTGGCGGACGCGGCAAACCTGCAAGTGCATGGGCCAATCACGCAAGGCGCGTTCCTGCGCGCGCTAGGCCTCGAGTTCCGCGCTGACACGCTGGCGCGCGCCAATCCATCCCACGCCGAGCGCCTGAAGCGCGAAGTTCGCCGCTTGACCCACGCCGACGAAATGGGCGCATTGTTCAAGGTCATATGCCTCTCGAGCCCCAACCTGCCGCCGCCAACGGGATTTTGAGCACGCCGCCATCCTGGCGCGCTGGCGTGCTCGCCGGCGTGAAGCACGGCTTCTTCGGCCGAGAAGGCGGCGTGTCGACGGGGATCTACGCGTCGCTCAATGCGGGCACGGGTTCGGACGATGATCCGGCGAACGTGCTGGAAAACCGGCGGCGGATTGCGGCGGCGTTTGGCGTTGAGCGCGATCACCTTGTCGGCGTGCATCAGGTGCATTCGCCGACGGTGGTGTTCATCGAAGAACCATGGACGGGCGAACGGCCGCGGGCTGACGCGCTCGTCACGACAACGCCGAACCTGGCGATCTCAATTCTCACCGCAGACTGCACGCCGATCCTGTTTGCGGATGCGCAAGCTGGGGTGATCGGCGCAGCGCACGCAGGTTGGCGTGGCGCGATTGGTGGGGTGATCGAGAGCACGGTGCGATTGATGGAAGAGCGTGGCGCACAGCGCGAACGTATCGCCGCAGCGATAGGGCCGTGCATTCATCAAGCTTCGTACGAAGTGGGTCCCGAGTTCGAGGCGGAATTCCTCGCAGCTGATGCCAACTACGCGCGCTACTTTGTTCCCGGCGCGGGCGATCGCCGCTTGTTCGACCTACCGAAATTCTGCGCCGATCGCCTCTCCGCCGCCGGCGCCATGCAGATCGAAACGTTGCCGCTCGATACTTACACGCATGCAACGCAACTGCATTCGCATCGCCGCTCGGTTCACGAGAAAGCGGGCGATTATGGCCGCAATTGCAGCGTCATCATGCTGAGCGATGACGTTTGAGGGGGTTGTCTTGGGCATCGGCGAAATCGCGACAATCGTGGCCGGCATCGCCGGCGCCATTTCGGCAATCATTGCCGCTGTCGCCTTGGTTGGCATCCAGCGTCAAACGGAAGCCGCTCTATTCGTGACCATCAACGAGGAATGGAGCAAAATCTACTTCAACTATCGCGAAGTGCTACTCGCCGAACTGCCAGTAGTTGAATTTGGAACACCGAAAGAAGTCCAGCTCTTCATAAATTCCGAACCGTATCGGAAACTTCACCCGGTATTCGCGTTCTATGAGTTCCTTGGTTCATGTGTTGAAGAGAAACTCGTTAGCGCCAGACTTCTGTTCAGGCTGGTCAGTGTGAATCCAAAGCTTTGGCAGAAATACCAACCTCTGATCCAACGCATGCGCGATGCGGGCGAAATGCCGGAACTGTGCGTTCACTGGCAAAGCCTGGTTGAGCTGCGCATGCGGGCTTTGGCCTAGGAGAAAGCAATCGCTGAAATGAGTGTTTTCGGCCCGCTCGAGTCGCTGCGCGACAGACCCATTCCGCCACCGCCCGAAGGCGGCGCGCGCGGCTATCGCGAATTGCCCATCGCGTTTGATGGCGCAGCGAACAAAGAACCGCTCGTCCTCGCGCACGACTTCGGCATCGGCGGCGAGAACTTCTACGCACAGACGCGCAACCCGCCCTACTACGGCGTGATCCCCGGCTCGATCGACGCGCTCTATCTGCGCGAGGGCGCGGCGAAACGATTGCGCGATGTGAACGCGCGCCTCGCCGCCGTCGATCTCGAACTCTTCCTGTTCGATGGTTGGCGCCCGCAAGCAGTGCAAGGGTACTTCCACGATCACTGGCTTCCGGGCGAGTTGCGCAAACGCAAGCCGCATCTGAGCGAGAGCGAACTCGCGGCGGAGGTGACGAACTATTGGGCGGCGCCCTCCGCTGGTCGCGACGCGCCCTCGCCTCACTCAACCGGCGGCGCCGTGGATCTTACCATTCGCTGGCGCGGCGGAGATCCGCTTTGGATGGGGTCGCTGTTCGACGACGCCTCGCCGCTCGCGCACACAACTCGCTTCGAAACTGAAATTTCCCCCGACGCCTTCAGCTTCTCGGACGAGGAAGCACGCGCCAACCGGCGGTTGCTCTACTGGCTGATGGTCGAGGTCGGATTTGCCTCCAATCCTTCAGAATGGTGGCATTTCTCGTTCGGCGACCAGATGTGGGCCAAGCTCCGGGGCGAACCTGAGGCGCTCTATGCCGGTACGGAAGCGACCTGAAACGTGTCGCCCCGGCAACGCGCCGCGACGCTGTCACTAAAGTGCAGCAAAAGCTTTCGCGCCGCCCGACTCGGCGCGTAAAGGGAGGCGATCGCAGGACGCGACGGGGCCGCTCCTATGAAACTCTTGTCGGGCAATTCCAACCAGCCGCTGGCTAAGGCCATCGCGGAGCATCTTGATACGCCGCTCGCGCAGGCGGAATTCAAGCGCTTCAAGGACAACGAGATCTTCGTTGAGATTCAAGAGAACGTCCGCGGCGAGGACGTTTTCATCCTGCAGTCGACATCGTTCCCCGCCAACGATCACTTGATGGAATTGCTGATCGGCATCGATGCGTTACGTCGCGCAAGCGCGCGCCGCATCACGGCGGTGATCCCCTATTACGGCTATGGCCGGCAGGACCGCAAAGTCGGCGGCCGCACGCCGATCTCAGCGAAGCTGGTGGCGAACCTGATCACTACGGCCGGCGCCAATCGCGTGCTGACACTTGAGCTGCACGCAGGCCAGATCCAGGGCTTCTTTGACATTCCGACGGACAATCTCTTCTCGACACCTGTGCTGGAGCGCGACATTCGCGAGACGTGCAAGGATACTACGAAATTGATGATCGTCTCGCCGGACGTCGGCGGCGTCGTTCGCGCTCGCGCGCTGGCGAACCGTTTGGGCGCCGACCTCGCCATCGTCGACAAGCGGCGCGAGAAGGCCGGCGTCAGCGAAGTGATGCACATTATCGGTGACGTCGAAGGCCGCGAGTGCATCTTGGTCGACGATATCGTCGATAGCGGCGGCACACTCTGCAATGCAGCCGAAGCACTGCTGAAGGAAAAGGCGAAGTCAGTCTCCGCCTACATCACGCACGGCGTGCTTTCGAATGGCGCTGTTAAGCGCGTCGATGACAGCATGCTGAAAGAGCTGGTCGTCACCAACTCGATCGACCCGAACGGGCGCAAGTATAAGAGCGGAAAGATCAGAGAGATCTCGGTGGCGGCGCTCATTGGCGATGCGATTTGGCGGATCGCCAATGAGCAGAGCGTTAGCTCGCTGTTCGAGTAACGTTAAGTCATTTAAAGCAAAACCGCCTGCGTTACTTGCAAGGAAACCACGCTTTGCGCGTGTAGTCTGAGCTACACGCCAGTATTGTCAGTCGATTCAACCGATCCTTAAGCTCGATGAGCGGAACGTACGCGCAAAGGATCCTAATCCATGCGCCGCTCGCGCCTGTTCGCACGAAATCAAAACGGCAACGTCGCCATGATGTGGGCGCTGATGGGCACTGTGCTCATCGGCCTCCTGGGGCTGACGATCGACTTCACGCGCGCCGTAATGATCCGAAGCGAGTTGCAAAGCGCAGCCGACAGCGCCGTGCTGGCCGCCGCGCGTGAGGCCGGCAACGTCACGATGGATGTAAGAGCTGCGCGAGCGCGCGCCTACTTCGATGCCGAGGCGCCGCAATACGCGAACGTCGCGAGCGTTGCGCTCACCGATATCGGCAACAACGGCTACCGCCTCCGCGCCACAGCTCCGATGTCCATGAGCCTAGCGTCGATGGTCACGAACCGTGACTGGACGCTTGGCGTAACATCGGAGGCGGTACGAGGCGGCGTCAATCTAGAGGTGGCGCTTGTCCTCGACACGACAGGCTCAATGTCGGGTCAACGCATCAGCGACTTGCGAAATTCCGCAGGCGACCTCGTCGATCTGATCGTGCAGACGCAGCAGACGCCTTACTATTCCAAGATGGCGCTCGTCACTTGGGGCATGGGCGTCAACGCGGGCACGTACGCAAACGCGGCGCGCGGTTCCATCCCCGCCTCGCGCTCCATTAGCGGCGCGAGCTGGTCAACGGGCTCGGCGCGAACCATCACGGGTGCGACGCGCGCCAATCCTGTTGTCATCACGTCAAGTGGTCACGGCTTCTCCAACGGCCAGACAGTGTGGATCAGCGGCGTCAATGGCATGACGCAGTTGAACAATCGCGCGTTCACCGTGGCGAATGCATCGACCAACAGCTACCAGCTCTCCGGTGTAAACGGCTCAAGCTACAATTCGTACAGCTCAGGCGGTTCGGCGACGCGGTGCCAGTTCGCGGCCTGCCCTGTCGTGGTGACATCCAGCAGCCACGGCTTTTCCAACAACGATTGGGTTTGGATTTCCGGCGTCAACGGCATGACGCAAATCAACTCGACCACAGATACCGCCTGGCAGATCGCCAACGTGACAGGCAATTCCTATTCTCTCGTTGGCTCAGTCGGCCCGACCTATTCGACATATACATCGAGCGGCCAAGCCTACTGCACGACTTCGGGATGCCAGTTCTACCGCTTCACCAACGCGTCCGGCTCGACGCGAATCCTCCAGATCAGCACGTGCGTTTCCGAACGCGTCGGCGCCCAAGCCACCACAGACGTGGCGCCAAGCAGCAGTACTGTCGGATTGAACTACGCGGCCTCGCTCAATCCGTGCGACTCCGCCACCGGCATCATCCCACTCACAACGGACACCAACGCCTTACGCGCCCGCATCAATTCGCTCGCGGCATCGGGATCAACTGCAGGCCAGGTGGGCGCGGCGTGGGGCTGGTACATGGTCTCCCCTCATTGGGGCTACCTCTGGCCGAACGCGGCCAGCAGACCCGCAGCGTACGGCACCCCGGAAGTAAGCAAGATCGTCGTGCTTATGACGGACGGCTCTTTTAACTCTCCCTACTGCAACGGCGTGATTTCGCGCGACGCGCTGAGCGGCTCAGGACAGACAGCCGACCACATCAATTGCAATGCGACGAACGGTGCGTCCGCAGCGCAGACCATCTCGGTTTGTCGCGCCATGAAGCAGCAAGGCATCATCGTCTATACGGTCGGCTTCCATATCGACAACGACGCCACGGCGCTTTCCGTGTTCCACCAATGCGCCACGGACGACTCGCACTTCTTCTTGGCTGATGACCGCACCACGCTGCAGACGGCCTTCCGTCAAATCGGCCAATCGATTTCGCAACTAAGGCTGTCGCACTAGATCAGCTCTTGGCGAAACACGCGGTTGGGCGCACATGATCCGCCCGTGAACGAAACGGTCGTCCGACAAATTGTCCTTGATGGAGCCACCGCACGCCCAGCGGCGTTTCGCGGGCCGTTGTCTGAGATCGTTCGCTGGCTGAGCGCTGCCTATCTAAAGCTATCTGGCTGGCGCATCGAGGGCGACTGGCCCGCGCTTAAGAAGGCCGTGCTGGTGGCTGCGCCACACACGTCGAACTGGGACGGCATCAATATGCTGGCGACCAGTGGCCACTATCGCGTGCAGCTCAAATGGATGGGCAAGAAGAGCCTAACTAGGGGGCCATTCGGCTGGTTGATCAAAGCGGCGGGCTGCGTGCCGATCGATCGCTCGCAGAGCAATGACGTGGTCAAGGCGATGAGCGCGGAGTTCGCCGAGAGAGAGAGCATGGTGCTCGCAATCCCGCCTGAAGGCACGCGCAGCGCGGTGCGCGAATGGAAGAGCGGTTTCTATCACATCGCCGTCGGCGCGAACGTGCCGCTCGTTCTTATCGCTATCGATTATGGAACGAAGCCCGTTCGCTTGGCGCCTGTGTTCTATCCGAGCGGCTCCTATGACGGCTACCTCCCGCTTATTCGCTCGCACTATGCTAGCGCCAACGGCAAGATCGCCGACAATTTCGTCGCCGACTGATTTCTATTTCTTGAACCACAACCCTGATGCCTTTAGCACGCGCTTGAGTACGGCGACGCCGTTCGGTCCCATGCCATGCAGCTCGACGACCTCTGCTTCCCGTTTGGCAGCGAGTTGTTTCAAGCTCGCGATCTTCGCATTTGCGAGCGCGCGGTGCGCGGGTTTGGCCAAACCCTCCGGCGGCCAAGTGGACGCTGCGGCTGCGCTCTTCTCGGCTCCGCGCGACTTCGACACCGATTTCGGCACGGCTACGGGTTTTCCAATGTTGGAGAGAGCGAGTTCGATTTCCTTGGGATCGTCGGTGATCTCCGCTTCGCCGGTGGCGAAGAGATTGCGGGAGATGTCCCAGGCTTCAAGCGCATTGGCCTGACTGGACGTAGCAACGACCCAATCGTGAAAGCCAATCCGCGTACGGAAAACCTTTATGCGAGGCGGAAGCTTGGCCATGGGAACGAGATGTTCGGGTAGCGGGTGATGGTCAAGGGCCCCGAAGCGACGGCCGCTCGTGTTGGCGCCCCTTCGTTGCCGTGTCATAGCTCGCCTCGGAGGAGCGTTGCGATGAACGTCCGCTGGATTTGTTTTGTGATGGCGTTCGGCGCGACAGAGGCCTCGGCGCAGGACAGCACACCGCCCGGCGTCCGGCGCGTGATGGAGGCAGCTGCCAATTATGGTCAGAGCTTACAACTCGATCAGAATGTAGACGTGGTTTGGAATACTGACCATGTCTTCAATGCGCCGCCCGCGGAAATCCAGACCAGTATTGCAAGCGCGCGCCAAATGCTCTCCGCGGAACGAGCGCGCATTGCAGCACTACCGATGCCAAACCTCCGCGACCAAAATATCGACCTCACATTTGTCGGCCTGCAGCTCCGCGACATTGCGACGAGCGCCCTCGACAATCTCGACGCCGGCGTTGGCGCCGCCGATAGCATGCTGGCCGCGCAGGCGGCGGGTGATTGCGCGGCTTTGGCCACGCATACTACGACTATGGAGCGCCTGCGCAGCGAGCGGCGCTTCGGACTTTGGAACGCCACGCGCCAGGTCGAGCAGTTCGGCGCGGCATTCGCAGGCGGCGAAACTCCACCGGTCCCTGTTGCAACGCAACCTCCACCCGGGAATGCGGATCGTATTGTCGCGACGTTGGTTGAAGCCGTCGCGAAAAGCTTGCGTTGCCCACTTTTGAGCGCAGATGTTCAGTTCGATTTGAGCGTGCGTGTGCAAGGCGATGGCGTGATCCAAGCAACGATATCAAATCTGAACCGAGCCGATCTTCAGGCGGCTATTGAGCAACGTCTTACGACAGCGCGTTTCCCAGGCCCGGCACGGCTTAGGAACTCGCCGATCGTCGGCCGGCCTACGGCTATGCGCTGGTCCGCACACCGGCTTGAGCAAGTATCGTGATACGGCCACTCCTCACGGCGCTTGCCGCCCTCACCCTTTCCGCCTGCGCCATCGGGACGGCGGAGGACGATAACGATCGGTTTCCGACATCGTCTTCGTATCCACCTGGCACGATGGAGCGGATCGATTTTACTGCCGGCGTTCCCGAGGGATGGCGCATCTCGGCTTTACGCACGCCGGAGCGGGCTGACGCGACGTGGAAGGTGGTCATCATCACCGGCACGCCATCTTGGAGCGAATATTGGGCGCCGACGATCGCGGACTTGCCGCACACGCGTGAGATGATTGTTGCGGATCGGCCAGGCTTCCGCACCTCCGAGCCAGAAGAAGCGGTGCGCGATTTGGCGAAGCAAGCCGATGCGCTCGCGCCAATGCTGGAAGCGCGCGAGGGGCAGCGTGTATTGTTGGTTGGGCAGAGCTTCGGCGCACCTGTCGCGACTTTGATGGCGCAGCGTTATCCGGATCGTGTCGACGCGATCGTGCTGGTCTCGGCGTATTTCGGTGATCGCGGGCCTACGGCGCGCAGGCTCTTCGGCGCGGGTCAGCTGATCCAAGGCATGCTGGACCGCGACCTGAAGAACTCCATCACGGAGGTACGGGCGCAGACGGCGCAACTTCCTACCGTCTGGACGGCGTTGCGTGGGCTGCAACAGCCGATCGTCTTCATCCACGGTGACGAAGACACGTTCGTGCCGCTCCAAGCCGATCAACGCATCGCGGCTGAGTACGGCCACACCCTGATCACCGTTCCCGGCGGCGACCACTTCCTCAATGCCTGCTGCGTGCCGGCGCTCTTGGGTGCGTTCGAGCAGGCGATCTCTGAAGCTGAGGGCCGCGAAGCGGCGCAACCGCCCGCGACCCAACCGCAAGATCCCGACCCATCGGGCGGGCCGACCTTGCGCTGAGCGCGCTTCCGTCTATTCGTTCGGCCGAATGTCAGCCCAAGCCTCCGCCGACGCCCCGCGCGTTTTCGTCGATGTCGGCGCGCACAATGGCGGCTCGATCTTCTCGGTGATCGAGGGCGGCTACACGTTCGACCGCATGGTCTCGGTCGAGCCCGACCCGGAGATGATCGCGGCGCTTGCGAAGCGCTTCCCAAAAGAGATCGCGGAAGGCCGCTACCGGATCGCCCCCGTTGGCCTCTCCGACCACATCGGCACGGCCCACCTGATGGGTGACAACACCGAAGGCGGCGCTTCGATGATCGCGGCCAAGTTCGGCGCCGGCGCGGGCAATGTCCGCGAGATCAGGCTGATCGACTGGCCGACCTTCCTGAAGGACTACGACCTTCAGGACGCCCGGCTCTGGGTGAAGATCAACGCCGAGGGGGCGGAAATCGCGATCCTCGACAGCATCATCGCCGAGGGCGGCAAGAACATCGAAAGCCTGGTGATCTTCTTCGACATCGTGAAATCACCGTTCGGGGCCTGGAAGAAGTGGCGGGTGATGCGGGACTTGGCTCACGCCCGCATCCCCTACCTCCTGGCCGAGAACGTCCTCATCAAGCACGGCCCCCGGAAGCGGCTGAATAACTGGCTCTCGGCCTTTGCGGCCCTCAAGAGCCCGGCCATCCCGGCCGAGCCGCCCCCGCTCTCGAAGCTCGTCCGGATGCACTATCTGGACGCGGTCTCGGCCCTCGGCATCCGGCTCACCCTGTTCAAACGCCGGGCCTGAGGGGCAGGTCTGCTTGAGTGTGGCCGAGGGCTGGCTTGCGGCCCCGCCCACCTTCCGCTAGAAGCCCCGCTTCCATTTTCCCGGCGCCCCGGAATTCTCAAGGCTTACGGCCATGGCTGGCATTGTTCTAAACGTTGAAAAGCGCGAAAAAATTGGCACGGGCGGCGCCCGTTCCACCCGTAACGCTGGCCTGATCCCGGGCGTCCTTTACGGCGGCAAGCGCGGCTCGATCCCGATCGAGATCAACGCCAAGGACGTCGAAATGGCGATCCGCTCGGGCAAGTTCCTGTCGCACATGGTTGAACTCAACCACCAAGGCGAGAAGCAGCCGGTGATCCCGCGCGCGGTGCAGTTCCACCCGGTGTCGGACAAGCCGATCCACGTCGACCTCTACCGCGTCGAACCGAACGCCGAGATCGCCATCGACGTTGTCGTGCACTTCAAGAACCACGACGCTTCGCCGGGCATCAAGCGCGGCGGCGCGCTGAACATCGTTCGCCACACGGTGCGCCTGAAGTGCAAGGCCGACAAGATTCCGGAAGAGATCGTCGTTGACCTCACCGGCCTCGACATCGGCGACGCTGTGCACATCTCTTCGGTGAAGCTGCCGGAAGGCGCGCGCCCCGTGATCCGTGACCGCGACTTCACCATCGCGACGGTGGCGGGCCGCAAGGCCGAAGAAGAATCGACGACGACCACGGCGGCAACGCCGGCGGAAGGCGCCGCTCCGGCCGAAGGCGAAGCCGCAGGCGAGAAGAAGGAAGGCTGATCCGCCTTCCCTTCCCAGGAACGGGAAGACTAGAAGGCGTACATGCTGCTCCTCGTCGGCCTCGGCAATCCGGGCGCGAAATACGCAGGCAACCGGCACAATATCGGCTTCATGGCCGTGGACGCGAT
>CADEDT010000098.1 GCA_902826145.1 uncultured Caulobacteraceae bacterium | reverse complement strand
TGCCCGGATCGACGTTGAGATACGGATCGAGTTTGCGGAGTCGGACCCGGTATCCACGTGCTTGCAGCAACGCGCCGAGAGCGGCGGAGGCGATGCCCTTCCCTAAGGAAGAGACCACTCCACCGGTAATGAACACATAACGCGCCATTGCCTTCCGTTTCGCCCAGGCCGCATTCTGCTCCGGCCCGCCCCAACGTAGCGGGGTTTATTGGTCCGGACCGGCGCGTTCGCGCCGCACGACTGCCACTCCGTTACCAGAGTCGCTCGATTCGGTACCGACTTGGGGATCTGTTGTCAGATCGATGCCGCTGACCGCGCCAGTCGTCGTCGTTGCTGGCGGCGTATTTGCTCGCGTTGCGGCGGGCTGGGTTGCCGCAGGTTGGGTCGTTCCCGTGGTGGAACGTTGTGGAGTGGTCGTTGGCGTCGTGCGCGGTTGGGTCGAAGCAGGCGTCGTGCGCGGCGCTTGCGTGTTAGCGGCGGTCGTCGTGGTCTGACGCGGCTGCGTCGCCGCCGTCGTGGTGGCGCGCTGATCGATCGGGCCGGCGCGCGTGGTCGCGGCGCTCGCCGCCGGCGCAGTGGTGGATGCCGCGGCTTCACGCGGTCCAAGCGACACGAGTTGCGAAGAACTCGGCGCGCGGCTTTCGGTTGGGTCAGTAGTTTCTTGTTGCGGCTCAGTCGCGGGTGGCGCTGCTGGCGTCTGCGTAGGCGTCGTTGCGGGCGCTGATTGAGCAGGAATGAGATCGAGGACCGAACGGCCTTCGCTCGAGTTGGCCGCACCGGAAAGCATCGTCAGCCCCAGCGACGTAACGAGGAAGAAGCCGCCTGCGACAGATGTCATCCGCGCCAAAGCGTCGGCTGCGCCGCGGCCGCTGACCAGGCCGCCGCCTCCGCCACCACCCATGCCAAGCGCGCCACCTTCGGAACGCTGCAGCAAAACCAGGCCGATCAAGCAGATGCAGACGACCAAGTGGATGATGAGGACGATCAATTCCATCGAATATAGCCCGTCTTCCGCACGCGGTTCGCCGCGCTCCCACATGGGTGCGCGCGAAAGGGCGCTCAATAGCTGAGGCCCATCCTAAACGCCAGCCCGCTTCGGCGCATCCCTACGCCGCAGCCGGATGGCCTAAAATAATGGCTGAAAAGTCAGAGGCCTTCAGGCTCGCACGCCCAACAAGGGCGCCGTCCACCCCCGGGACGGTGAAAATCTCGCCTGCATTCTTCGGCCCTACCGAGCCGCCGTAGAGAATACGGACTTCGCTCGCGCTAGCGCCGAATTGACCTGTCAGGGTTTCGCGGATCAAGGCGTGCACTTCCCCGATTTCAGCCAAGGTCGGCGTGGAGTTGCCGCCGATGGCCCAGACGGGCTCGTAGGCGACTACGAACGCGCCGCCTTGGGTTGGGCTGCTCGCCCGCACTTGGCTGCTTACAACTTCCGCCACTTTGCCCGCGGCGCGTTCGGCCTGGGTCTCGCCGACGCAGACGATTGGGATAAGGCCAGAAGCGATCGCCGCTTCCGCCTTCTGGCGCACGAGGTCATCGCTTTCCTTGTGGTTTTGGCGGCGTTCTGAGTGGCCGTTGATTACATACTTGGCGCCCACGTCAGCGAGCATCGCGGCGCTGACCTCACCGGTGCGCGCGGCGTCAACGGCGATGGGGCTGCAATCCTCGGCGCCGATCAGAACGGATGTGCCCTGCGCCTGGGCCACCGCGGCGGGGATGTATACCGCTGGCGGGCAGATCAGGACGTCGATCGTTCCGGAAGCGCGGCCAACCGCCCGGTTCAGCGCCGCGATTTCGCCCAAATCGGCGGCGCGGCCAAACATCTTCCAGTTTCCGGCGATCAGCGGCTTACGCGCGGCCATACCCTCTCCCCTGTTCGGACCGCTGCGGCGGCGTGCGGCAATTGCCCCGCTCTGGGGCGCTCTCTATGGTCCGGCGCCTCTCGCATACGGAACCGCTCATGCTTCTGCAATTTCGGAATATCACCCGCGGCTGGATCGCCACGATCATCGTCCTTTTGGTCGGCGGCGCCACGGTGCTGTTCCTGATCCCAAATAGCGGCGTTGATTTCAGCGGGAGCGCCTACGTCGCCAATGTCGGTGGCCAGCGTATTACGCCTCGTCAGCTCACACGCGAATTGGAGCTCACGCTGCGAGCCCAGCGCGCGGAGGGCCAAAACCTGTCGTCACAGGATGCGATTGATGCAGGGCTGCATCTGCGACTGCTCGACGGCATGATCAACCGCCTGGCGCTGTATTGGTATGGCGAGAAGATCGGCGTGAGCGCCAGCAATGCACAAGTTGCGGCGCGCATTCGTGAGATACCAGCGACCCGCAACGCCGTCACCGGCGAGTTCGACACAACAGCGTACGCGGCTTTCCTCCAACAGCTGAATTACGGCCGCACGGAGTTCGAAGACGATGTCCGAGGCGATCTCACCTCGCAAATGATGATGGAGGCGATTGTCTCGGGCGTGCGCGCGCCGGCGAGCTATGGAGCGCTGGCCTATGCATATGATGCCGAACAACGCGTCGTTAGCATTGCCGAGGCGCCTGCTTCAGCGGTTGGCGCAGTGCCACAACCGAATGAAGCCCAGCTTCAGGCCTTCTACGAAGACAACCAGCAACAGTTGCAATTGCCGGAATTCCGGACGCTGACGCTCGCGTACGCACGGCCAGCCGATTTCGTAGCGCGCGTGAATGTGCCCGAAGCGCGCCTGCGCGAGGAATTTGAGGCCCGCGCCGCCAGCCTCACCCAGCCCGAGCGACGCACATACGTCCGGATTGCCGCCGCCAACGAAGCGCAGGCGAATGACGCCGCGTCGCGCTTGAACCGCGGTGAAAGCGCAGCGTCGGTCGCGACCGCAATGAACCTACAAAGCACACGCGGCGAGAACCAAGCGCGCGCCGAGGTTCCGGATCGCGCGGTCGCCGACGCAGTGTTCGGCGCACAGGTGCGTGGGCCAGCGGTGGTCGCGCGCGGCTCGCTGTCGCCGTTTGTCGTCGTACGGGTGGAATCGTCAACGCCGGCGGTTACGCCGTCGTTTGCGCAGTATCGCCAGCAAATCCACGACGCCATCGCGGGCGAAGAAGCACACGAACTGCTGAGCGCCGCGATCAGCGCATTCGAGGACGCGCGGGGCGCCGGTTCAACCGTCGCCGAAGCGGCCCGGGGGGCCAACCTTCCCGTGGTCACTATCGCAGCTGTCGAAGCTGGCGGCCGGGATCAGAGCGGCAGGCCCATCGAGGCGCTGGCCGGTCATGAGGAAGTTCTTTCAGCCGCCTTTGAGATACCCGAGGGCGAGGCCACGGACTTCACGCCGGCGGGTGACGCCGATGTGGTCGCGGGGGTCGACCGGATTACGCCGGCCACGGTGCGGCCGCTGGCCGAGGTGCGAAATGAATTGGCGCAGGCGTGGATGGCGCAGGAACGTGCGCGACGCTTGCGTGAATTGGGCGACACGATCGCGGCGGCCGTCAATGGCGGGCAGACGCTCGCCGCGGCGGCCCGCGCCAACCGCGCAAGCATCGTTGTCTCCTCGCGTTCGGTCGATCGTCGCGGCGCCTCGCAATTGCCGTCGCAAGGCATGCCCGCGCAGATCTTCGCCGCGCAGGAAGGCAACGCGATCAGCGGCATCCGCAACGACGGCGGCGCCGTACTGGTCGCCGTTGTGGAGCGCATCAACCGCGCAGACGCGGCAGCGAATCCGCAGATCGTTGAGATGGCGCGTGCGCAAATGCAGCAGAGCCTCGGCAATAGTCTTGGAGAAGCGATCCAAGGTGAAATCGTCGCGCGCGCAAAGCCACGCCGCAATGAATCCCTGATCGAGCGCACCTACCGGCCGTCGAACGCCGAAGGCGAAGAAGCGCAACAATGAGCCAGGCGCCGGTGCTTGAACCGGCGCTGGCCGACTACGCAGAAGCGCATGCGCGCGGTGGCGGTGTGGTTTGGATGCGTCGCGTCAGCGACCTTGAGACACCGGTTGCGGCACTTCTGAAGCTCGGCGCGGATAAGGCAGGCACGTTCCTGCTTGAAAGCGTTCAAGGTGGCGACTTCCGCGGGCGATATTCTATCATCGGGCTGAAGCCCGATCTCGTGTGGCGCGTGCGTGAAGGTCGGGCCGAGACAAGCCGTGGGGGCTTTGCGGATAGCGCCTTTCGCGCGCAACGCGATGCACCGCTCAAGAGCTTGCGCAAACTGCTAGCGCGCGCGGCGCTCGATCTGCCGCCGCATTTGCCGCCAATGGCCGCGGGCCTGTTCGGCTATCTCGGCTACGACATGGTGCGCTTTGTGGAGCGGCTGCCGGACAAGGCGCCCGATCCGCTTGGGACCCCTGACGCACTGCTGGTGCGGCCTACTATCGTCGCGGTGTTTGACAACGTCACGAGCGAGATCACGCTGATCACGCCAGCGCGCAAGCGCACTGGGCAAAGCGCCGACGCTGCTTACGAGGCGGCACGCGCTCGGCTCGAACGGGTGTGGCGCCTGCTCGACAGACCGTTGCGGCCCAACCCCAGAACGGACGCCGCGCCGCATTCGATTGAGCCGCAATCAAACACGACGCCGGATGAGTACCGAGCGCTAGTGGGCAAGTGCAAGCAATACTGCCGCGCGGGCGATGTGTTTCAGGTCGTGCCAAGCCAGCGTTTTTCTGCGCCGCTCAGCGTCTCTTCCTTTGCGCTCTACCGCTCGCTGCGGCGGCTTAACCCCTCGCCATTCCTCTACTACCTTAACTTCGCAGACTTCGCTGTCGTCGGATCTAGCCCCGAGATTCTCGTGAGGTTGCGCGGCAACACGGTGACGATCCGCCCGATCGCCGGCACACGTCGGCGCGGCGCGACGCCAGCACAAGATCACGCGCTAGAGCAGGAACTCCTCGCCGATCCGAAGGAGCGTGCAGAACACCTGATGCTGGTAGACTTGGCACGCAACGATCTGGGACGCGTTGCCGTGCGTGGAGCATCGGCTGCATCGAATGCGGCAACAGCCAGCGCGGGTTCGGCGCATGTACGTGTGACGGAGGCGTTCACGATCGAACGCTACAGCCACGTGATGCACATCGTGTCGAACGTTGAGGGTGAATTGGCGCCGGGCCTCTCCGCGCTCGATGCCCTGCTCGCTGGCTTTCCGCACGGCACTGTGACTGGCGCACCGAAGGTGCGCGCCATGGAAATCATCAACGAGGTTGAGAAGCACAAGCGCGGCATTTACGCAGGCGGCGTCGGCTATTTCGGCGCGGGCGGTGACGTGGATACGTGCATTGCTTTGCGCACCGCCATTGTGAAAGACGGCGCTTTGTATGTTCAAGCCGGCGGTGGCGTTGTGCTCGACAGCGATCCTGAAGCAGAATTGCAAGAGACGCAGCACAAGTCGCGCGCGTTGTTCCGCGCGGCGAGTGAGGCATGGCGTTACGCTTAGGTTCCGTACTTACGATCAATTAAGCGAATTGCGCGGCGCCTATGCATCAACTCGCGCGTTGTCACCCGTCCAATCACGCCGGAACCGCGGCTCTCGGGAGACACTCCATATGAAGAAACTTTTGATCGCATCAGCGGCCACGGCCGCGCTTGCCCTCGCCGCTCCGGCGTTCGCGCAAGTTACCGGCAATGTAGGCCAAACCGTGCAAGGCACGGTGAACAACACGCAGGGAACCGTGACGAGCCAAACGCAAGGCCAAGCCACGGTAAACACGCAAACGGCGACTGACCGCGTGAACCAAACGCGCGAAGAAGCGCAGGAAGAAGCTGACGAAGCAGCCGAAGCGACGACAAACGTTGCACAATCTGCCGCCGCGCCGACGACTGTGACGGGAGAAGGCACGGGCTCAATGACGGCGCAAGCTGGTCCGGCGACAACGACTGCGCAGGGTTCAGCAACGGCGCAAGCCACGACACCGGATGCGCGTCCGACGGTGAACACCGCTGAAGCTGCCGCCAATGCCGCTGCCGATACGGCTGATGACACAGCCGACAGCGCCACAGCTGCAGCGCCGAGCGCCCAGGCAGGCGTCAGCGCCAGCAACACCACGACAGCAAGCCCGAGCACGCGCGCCGGCACGCAAACGGCGGCGCAAGCGGCCGCGAGCGCTGATCTGCCGCAACAAGTGCAAGTCGCTGTCGCGGACGGCCGTTATTCGACTGAAGACCTCAACCGCGCGCAACTGGAAGCACTGCGCGGCGGCCGTTAAGAGCTAGCAGAGGCTGATGGAGGTGGCGGGCCGAAAGGCTCCGCCACCTTTTGCGTCTAGCGCGGCGGGTGAACCGGTTTGCGATTCGGCGGAATGCGCTATGGTGCCGGCGCATGACGCTTTGGCCCTGCCCCCGATGGCGCGCGAACGAACGCGATTAGCCCTTTAGTTCGTTCAGCCCAGAGAGCGGGCCCATGATCCTCGTCATCGATAATTACGACAGCTTCGTCTACAACCTCGTCCATTACGTCGAAGACTTCGGCGTGCGCACTGAGGTCGTGCGCAACGATGCGCTTAGTGTGGCTGAGGTGTTGAAGAAGAAGCCGCGCGCGGTGATTTTGTCGCCCGGGCCATGCACGCCGAATGAAGCCGGCATCTGCTTAGAGTTGATCGCGGCGGCGCCGCACGATCTGCCTATGCTCGGTGTGTGTCTTGGACATCAGGCGATGGGGCAAGCGTTCGGCGGCGAGGTGGTGCAGGCTCAAGAGATCATGCACGGCAAGGTCTCTGAAGTAACGCATCGAGGCGGCGGGCTGTTTCGTGGACTCCCCTCGCCTTTCCGCGCCACGCGCTATCATTCACTTGCGGTGCAGCGTTCGACGTTTCCGGCAGAGCTGACGATCGACGCCGAAACCGCCGACGGCGAAGTGATGGGCATGTCGCATAAGTCGCGGCCGCTTTTTGGCGTGCAGTTTCACCCGGAGTCGATCGCGTCCGAGCACGGGCACGCCATCGTCGGCAACTTCCTCGCGGCGGCTGGGCTGCGATGAGCCTCGCTACAACACTCGGCGCTCTCAAGGATAGTACAGCCATCCAGATGGCGGACGTTGATGGCGCGTTCGCCGAGATCATGGATGGCGCGGCCGCACACGAGGACATCAAACGCTTCCTGGCGCTGACAATGCCGCTGATGGGCCACGCACCGCTTATCGCGGCGGGGGCGCGGGCGCTGCGCTCGCGCATGCTGCGGGTCGAGGCGCCCAAGGGCGCAATCGATGTGTGCGGCACGGGTGGCGATGGCGCGCATACGCTCAATATTTCGACGGCGGTGGCGTTCGTGGTCGCTGGCTGCGGCGTGCCCGTGGCCAAGCACGGCAATCGGGCGATGAGTTCGAAGTCGGGCGCTGCTGACGTGCTGGAAGCGCTTGGCGTGAAGCTGACGGGCAATGTGCCGACGCTGGAGCGCTGCTTACGCGAAGCAGGCGTCGCGTTTCTCTTCGCTCAAAACCATCACCCGGCGATGCGGCACGTTGCGCTGGCACGGCGGGAGTTAGGCAAGCGCACGATCTTCAATCTGCTTGGTCCGCTCTCCAATCCGGCCGGCGTGAAGCGGCAGCTGATGGGCGTGTTTGGCGACGAGTTCGTCGAGCCAGTGGCTTTTGCACTTCAAGAGCTCGGTACAGAACGCGCTTGCGTCGTCCACGGCGCGGGAGGCCTCGATGAGCTTTCGTTCGTCGATCACGGAAAAAACTACTGCGTGATAGTCGATCAAGGCACGCCTGACCTTTTCGTGCCCGGTGTCGACAATGAGGAGTTCGCCGAATACGGCGCAGTTCCCTACGTTCAGATCGAAGACCTGCGTGGTGGCGACGCGGCGCACAATGCGCACGCCTTGCAGGCGCTACTCGACAACCGGTTGCGCAAATCCGCATACGAAAACGCGGTGTTGCTCAACGCCACGTACGCGCTGATCGCAGCCAAGGACATTCCGACTGAACTCGCGTGGAGCGACGCGGCGCAGAGCCTGCGATCCGGGGCCGCCCAGAAAATACTGTCGCGATTGATAGCGATCAGCCGGAGTGCGCCGTGAGCGTGCTTGAGCGCATAATTGCCTACAAGCGCGATGAGGTCGCGGCGCGGAAGAAGGCGCTTTCGACGGATGCGCTCGACGCTCGCATTCGCAAGCAAACGCAACCACGGGGCTTCGCGCGGGAGCTGCGTGAGGCGGAAGGCCCTGCCCTTATCGCTGAGATCAAGAAAGCGAGTCCCTCTAAGGGGCTCATCCGTGCCGATTTCGATACGCCGAAGCTTGCACGCGCTTACGACGAAGGCGGCGCGATGTGCCTTTCGGTGCTCACTGATGCGCCGAGCTTTCAGGGACATGAGGACTTTCTGGTTGCGGCGCGAAAGGCCTGCGACCTGCCGGTGCTGCGGAAGGATTTTCTGATCGACGAATGGCAAGTGGCTGAGAGCCGCTCGATCGGCGCCGACGCGGTTCTAATCATCATGGCTGCTGTCGATGACGCTCTCGCCTCCGATCTGCACGATGCGGCGAGTGCTTTCGCCATGGATGCGCTGGTCGAAGTGCACGACGAAAGCGAGATGCAACGTGCGCTGAGGCTCGGCTTCAAACTGATCGGCGTGAACAACCGTTCGCTCGCGACCTTTGATACGGATCTCGCGGTGACGGAGCGACTGGCGACGATGGCGCCCAAAGATGTGCTGCTCGTTTCCGAGTCCGGCATCTCAACACACGCCGACATCACGCGCCTCAGCGCCGCGGGCGCGCGCGCGTTTCTCGTCGGCGAGAGTTTGATGCGCCAAGACGATGTCGAAGCAGCGACAAGAGCACTACTTGGCCGTTAACTAAACTGGACTTGACCGGGCCCTTGGAACGGATATAGAACACATCATCGTTCACTATTTGGTCCCAGGTCATGCTGACAGCGAAACAAAAAGAATTGCTGCTCTACATTCACGAGCGGATCAAAGAGACGGGCGTTTCGCCCTCCTTCGATGAAATGAAGGAGGCCCTCGATTTGGCCTCCAAATCCGGCATCCACCGATTGATCACCGCGCTCGAGGAGCGCGGCTTTCTGCGCCGCCTGCCCCACCGGGCGCGTGCGCTGGAAGTGCTGAAGATGCCCGATAGCGCAGCGACGGCCGCGCCACCGAAGGGCCGGCAGTCATTTAGGCCCTCCGTGGTCGGCGAGAGCCGCAGCAATGGCTCGGCGGCCGGCATTCCGATCCTCGGTCAGATCGCTGCCGGTGTGCCGATTGAAGCGATCCAGAGCGAAATTGGCCGCATCACGCCGCCGGAAGATTTGCTGGGCTCAGGCGATCACTTCGCGCTCGAAGTCAAAGGCGACTCGATGATCCAGGCCGGCATTCTGGATGGCGATGTCGTGCTGATTAAGCGCACCGATACGGCCGACAGCGGCGACATCGTCGTGGCGCTGGTCGACAACGAAGAGGCCACGCTGAAGCGCCTGCGCAAGCGCGGCAATTCGATCGCGCTGGAAGCTGCGAACCCGGCGTACGAGACGCGGATCTTTGGTCCGGATCGCGTGCGCGTGCAGGGCAAGCTCGTGGCTATGATCCGCCGCTACTCGTAAGCGCCCTTACTCGCCCTCCCCGCCTTTGGCTTGAGGCGTCCACGCGCGGCGTATCTCTTGCGGCCACGCGCGCGCTATGTGCGGGCCGAACGGTGTTTCGGTGATGGTGGCGCCACCGAGGTTGGCGATGCTTTCCGCTGTTATGAGCGACGCAAGCTGGCAGCGTTCGGTGTAGTCCGCTGGCGTTTCGATTTGGGCGATGACGATGGCCCGCGCCACACAGCTGCGGTCGAGTGCGGCGGTGTCACGAGCTACAAAAATCATGCGCTCTGGCGTTTGCCATTGGCAGAAAGTTTCACCGCACGCTTCGGGTTGCGCCAGCCGTTCAATCTCGGCAGGTGAGAGACCCAGCATTGAACCCAACTTGTCGCGCGCGTAGGTGGAGCGGCGGCTTGTGGACAGCAGAGTCCAACGATCACCGTCGCGCGCGTAGATGGCGCGGAGATCGCTGTCGAAGGCCGCGACAGGCCGAGGAGCGAAGACATAAAGCGCGATGCTCGCAGCAAGCATCGGCGCGCCCAGCCAACGCAATGCGCCGCGCCAAAGGCACGCCCACAGGAGCGCGAAGACGCATAGAGCGAATGCGACGTCTGGCGGCTTCGGCAAGGCACGGATCGCTTCTGGGCGTTCGCCGAAGGTTTGACCGACGGCCGCGATGAGATCGAGCGCGCTGGCCATCAGTTCGAGTGCGGGATCGGCGAGGCCGAATGGCGCGAGGATGGCTGCAAGCGCAGCCATTGGCGCGACGAGAAACGACATGATCGGCGCGGCGATTAGGTTCGCCGGCAGTGCGTACACGGCAAAGCGCTGGAAGTGATAGATCGCGAATGGATCGGTCGCGAGGCCGGCGACGAACGAAATTAGCAGCACGCCGCCAATGCCTCGTGTTGTGGCTTGGAGCGCGCCAATCAAAGGTCCGGGCGTAGGAAGCGCTGGCTCGTGAGGCGCCCGTTTCAGCATTTCGAACAGCGCCACTAGCGCCATCGTCGCGGCGAAGGACATCTGGAAGCCCGGTTCGAGAACCGATTCCGGGAAGATCATCACTACGATGAACGCCGCGAGCGCCAGGCCCCGCATCGATATGGCCGGGCGATCGAGCAAGATGGCGCCGAACGCGACGCAAGCCATCACGAACGAGCGCAAGGCCGGCACGCTTGAGCCGGATACGATGAGATATGCGGCCAGCACAAGCAGCGCGCCGACGGCGGCGATTTTCTTGACGGAGAAACGCAGCGCGATGGGGCTGATGAGCGACAGCGTCCAGAGCAGCATCGCGAATACGAGGCCGCCGACGACGCCCATGTGAATGCCCGAGACAGACAGCAAGTGGCCGAGGCCAGAGTCGCGGAGTGCCGCGTTGGTGTCTGCGTCAATCGAGCTGCGGTCGCCGGTGACGAGTGCTGCTGCGATTGCGCCGCCCCGGCCTGGCGCGGCTTCGTAGATGGCTGCCGAGAGATCGCTGCGCATAGCGGCGAGTTGCAAGCGCTGGCGATCGAGCCAGCTTGGCGGTGGTTCAAAGTTGGCAGGACGGCAACGGCCAAAGGCGAAGCCTGTTGCGCCTAACCGCACGAAGAAAGCACGCCGTGCAAAATCGTAGGCGCCAGGCGCCATAGGCCCAGCGGGTGGGCCGAGCATGCAGGTGCAGCGTGCGGCGCGGCCCGGCGTCAGCACACCGGCGTCACTCACCGACAAGCGGACGTAGCGCGGCGTCTCGGCGACGCTTTCAATGTTCCTCACGAGCAAGCGGAGGCGTGGGCCATTGTCGCTGGCGTCGTTGGCGACGACCCAGCCTTCGACTGTCAGCGGTTCGTCGGCCGCCGTGAACGCGGGTTGAGAGACCGAGAGCGTTCTGACGTGCGCGGCGATGGCGCCGAGGCCAGCAGCGGCGATCAGGGCAAACACGCCCGCCAGCGCACGGCGAACAGTGATCTGCCAGCCGGTTGGCGTCGCGTGAGGCCAGGCGGCAAGCGCGACGGCTGCGGCCACGCCAACCAACAATGCGACAGGTCCGAGCCACACGGGCGGGTCTATTGGAGCCAAGAGCCAGAAGGCCGCGCCGGCGATCATGGCGGGCGGGAGCCAGAGTATCCAACGGTCACGTTGGAACGCCCAGATATCGCTCAGCGCGCGGCTAGGAGAAAACGCGGCCCGCGTGCTACCACGCGCGCGCTTTGACCACCCTGCGTTTTCCCCGATGAGCGTCGTCACACGCTTCGCCCCTTCGCCCACAGGCTACCTCCATATCGGAGGCGCGCGCACGGCTCTTTTCAACTGGCTGTTCGCGCGAAAGATGGGCGGCAAGTATTTGCTGCGGATCGAGGACACCGACCGCGCGCGCTCAACGCCGGAGGCGATTGACGCGATCCTGGATGGCCTTTCCTGGCTCGATCTCCAGCACGATGGCGAGATCACCTACCAGTTTGCTCGTGCGCCCCGGCATCGGGAAGCGGCGGAAGAGATGATTACGCGCGGGACGGCGTTCCGCTGCTACATGACTGCGGAAGAACAGGAAGCTCAGCGCACACAAGCCCATGCCGAAGGCCGCGCAATCCGTTCGCCGTACCGCGATGGCAAGGCCCCGCCCTCATCTGATGCGCCGTTTACGGTACGCCTGCGGGCGCCTGACGACGGCGAAGTCGTCAACGCGGACCTGATCCAAGGCGATGTGCGCATCAAGGCGCGCGACATCGATGATCTCGTGCTGCTCCGTGCCGACAGCAATCCGACCTACATGCTGTCGGTCGTGGTCGATGATCACGACATGGGCGTCACGCACGTGATCCGCGGCGACGACCACCTCACCAACGCCGCACGTCAGATCGTGATCTACCGCGCGATGGATTGGGCGCCGCCGCTGTTCGCGCACGTCCCGCTCATTCACGGCGAAGATGGCAAGAAGCTCTCAAAGCGCCATGGCGCCCAAGCGGTCCATGAGTGGCGCGACATGGGTTATCTGCCCGAGGCCATGAACGCCTACCTCATGCGGCTGGGCTGGAGCCCGGGGCACGATGACATTTTGACGAAAGAAGAAGCGATTCCGCAGTTCGAGATCGGCCAAATCGGCAAGGCGCCGTCGCGGCTCGACTTCAAGAAGCTCGATTCCGTCAACGCGCACTTCCTTTCTTTGGCCGATGACGCACGTGTGACACGCCTCGTCGAAGAGCACATGAAGGCGCGCGGTGATGCGGCTTTAAGCGACGACTCACGTGCTGCTTTGGCGCGCGCCACGCCGGTGCTGAAAAAGCGGGCAAAGACCATTCCAGAGCTTGCAGAGCAAGCACGGTTCGTTCTGGCGAAGCGACCGCTAACGCTTGACGACACAGCGAAAAAGTTGCTCAACGACGACTTCAAGCAACGTCTTTCGCGCCTGCGCGACACGCTCGAAAAAGAGCCCGCGTGGGACCATGTACCACTTGGCAGCGCGCTTAAGGCTTTCGCTACCAGCGAGGGCGTTGGCTTAGGACAAATCGGCCCCGGCTTGCGGGCGGCGCTCACTGGTGGAACGCCATCGCCTGACCTGGGTCAGACATTGGAATTGTTGGGCCGCGAAGAAGCGTTGGCGCGGATCGCGGATCAAGTTTGAGGAAGCTCGGCGATGGAAAGCAAGATTGTCAAAAAGCCTTCGGCCACGATCACCGTAAACAACAAGCAGCTTGAGCTGCCGGTGTATGGCGGGAGCGTCGGGCCCGACGTCGTCGACATCCGCAAGCTCTATAGCGACGGCAAGGTCTTCACTTACGATCCGGGTTTCACCTCGACCGCGTCGTGCGAGAGCCAAATCACCTACATCGATGGCGACGAAGGCGTGCTGCTCTATCGCGGCTATCCTATCGATCAGCTGGCCGAACACTCCTCGTTCCTGGAAGTCTGCTACCTGCTCGCCAACGGCGAGCTGCCGACTGAGAGCGAACTGAAGCGCTTCGAGCGCGACATCACCTATCACACGATGCTGCATGCGCAGTTCGATCGTTTTTTCGAAGGTTTCCGCCGCGACGCGCACCCGATGGCGATCATGGTCGGCACGGTTGGCGCGCTGGCTGCGTTCTATCACGACAGCACTGACATCAACGATCACAAGCAACGCACGATCGCGAGCCATCGCCTGATAGCAAAGATGCCGACGATTGCGGCGCGCGCTTTCAAGTACTCGATTGGCCAGCCCTTCGTGAGCCCGCGCAACGAACTCGATTATTCGTCGAACTTCCTGCGCATGTGCTTTGCCGTGCCGGCGGAGGACTACAAGATCAATCCGGTGCTGGCGCGCGCGATGGATGTGTTCTTCATCCTGCACGCCGA
>CADEDT010000097.1 GCA_902826145.1 uncultured Caulobacteraceae bacterium | reverse complement strand
CCGGCAAAAGCGATAAAGGCCAAGCTGGCCAAGACGATGCGCATAAGGTCCCCTCCCGTCGGAAGCGGGATCATCCTAGACTTTACGGACGAATTTTGTCAGCCCGCAGACGCAGGGCTCACGCGGAGATGATCGATGGCGGCGTTCTGGACCGATCGCAGACGGCTCCTGGCCGGAGCAGGGGGGCTGACCGCTGCGGCGTCCCTTGGGGGGTGCGCCAATGCCACGATTGTCGGCTTCGACAAGACCAAGCGCTCGCTCGATGTCTGCAACCAAGGCGAGCCACTCTCTCTCGATCCCCACAAGGCCTCGGGCCAGTGGGAGAACAACATCATCGGCAACATGTTCGTCGGGCTAACCACCGAGAACTCCAAGGCCGAACCAATTCCGGGCATGGCCGAGCGTTGGGAGACCAGCGAAGATGGCCGGACGTGGACATTCTATCTCCGCCGCGCGCAATGGTCAGATGGCCAAGCTTGCGACGCGCATGATTTCGAGTTCGCCTTCAAACGTATCCTCAATCCAGAGAACCTCGCCGAGTACGCGGCGATCCTCTATCCGATCAAGAACGCGCAAGCCGTGAATCGCGGCGAGATGCCGCCGGACAATGTCGGCGTCACCGCGATCGACGACCTCACGCTTGAAATCCAACTCGAACACCCGGCGCCGTACCTGCCGGAGCTGTTGATGCACTACACGTCGTATCCAGTGCCGAAGCACCTTGTGGAGCGGCATGGCGACCAATGGGTCCAGCCGCAAAACATCGCCGTCAACGGCGCCTTCAAGCTAATCAAATGGTGGTCGAACTACATCGTCCATCTTGAGCGCAATCCGCAGTTCTTCGACGCCGCCAACGTCGTCATGGAAAATCTCTATTTCTACCCATCGAACGACGTGAACGCCGCTGCGCGGCGTGTGATGAGCGGCGAGGCGGGCTGGTCGACGCGCTTTCCGTCGAACCAGGTGGAGCAACTGCGCCAAGATTTGCCGGGTTTCGTGCGCGTCGCGCCTTATCTCGTGTGCAACTACTTCTCGTTTAACATGAGGAAGGCGCCGTTCGACGATGTCCGCGTCCGTCAAGCCTTGTGCATGGCCTATGATCGCGACTGGGTCGCCAACAACATCTACAAAACTGGCGAGCAGCCGGCATACAAGTTCGTGCCGCCCGGCATGGCGAACTATCCTACAACCGCGCGCTACCAATGGGCTGACCAGCCAATCGAGCGCCGCCGTGAGGAGGCCGAGCGGCTTCTGCGTGCTGCTGGCTACGGGCCCAACAATCCACTGCGTTTCGAGTATTCGCATCGCAATACGAGCGACAACCCGCGCGTCGCCGTCGCCGTTCAGAGCCACTGGCGCGGTATCGCGCCGTGGGTGACCGTGGAGCTGCGTGGCGTTGAAACGCAGGTGCACTACGCGAACCTACGCGCCACGAATTTCGATGTCGGCGACGGCGGTTGGATCGCGGATTACAACGACGCCAAGAACTATCTCTATCTCTTGGAAACGCGCACCGGCCCGCAAAACTATCCCGGCTACAGCAATCCCGTGTACGACGAGCTTGTCCACGAGAGCGATTTCGAAGCCGACGCCGCGCGCCGTGGCGAGATGATGGCGCGCGCCGAGCAGATCGCGCTGAACGATGCGCCCATCTGCATGAGCGTCTTCATCAACTCAACGAACCTCGTGCACCCCGATCTCACCGGCTACGAGGACAATCTGAACGACTATCATCGCGCCAGATGGTTCGGGATCAAGAACAGTTAGAACGGCCCGCCGGCTTCTTCCGCGCCAATCGCCTTGATCGCGAACGCGTAGTCGTGTGCAAGTTCACGCAAGAACTCGAACCGGCCCGCGCTGCCGGCGTGGCCTGCGCCCATGTTCATCTTGAGCAGAATAGGTCGTCCGCTCGTCGTATGCGGGCGGAGTTTGGCCGCCCACTTCGCCGGCTCCCAATAGGTCACGCGGGGGTCGGTGAGGCCGCCGGTCGAAAGCACGGCGGGATACGCTTTGCGTTCGATGTTCGTGTAGGGGCAGTAGGACGCCATGTAGTCGTACGCCGCCGGATCTTCGAGCGGGTTGCCCCATTCGGGCCATTCAGGCGGCGTCAGAGGCAGCGAGGTGTCGCTCATCGTGTTGATCACATCGATAAATGGCACGCCGCCAATCACGCCGGCCCACAGATCTGGCCGCATGTTGTTGATCGCGCCCATCAGAAGGCCGCCTGCCGAGCGCCCTTCGCACACGATGTTGCCTGGCCGCCCATAGCCTGCGCCGATCAGCTCTTCGGCAACCGTCACGAAATCCGAGAACGTGTTCTTCTTGGTGAACCGTCGCCCATCCTGGAACCAGCCAAAGCCCATTTCCGATCCGCCGCGCACGTGCGCGATGGCATAAATCCAGCCGCGATCCACGAGGCTGAAGCGGCGGATCGAGAAATCCGCGTCTAGCGAAATGCCGTAGGAGCCGTAGCCGTAGAGATAGAGCGGCGCGGTGCCGTTGAGTTGTGTGCCGCGCTTGTAGAGCACCGTGATCGGGATGCGCTTGCCATCGCTCGCCGTCGCGAAGAAGCGGCCCGCCAGATAATCGTCCGGATTGTGGCCCGACGGAATCTCTTGCGTCTTGCGCAGCTCCTGCGTGCGCGCACTCATATCGTAGTCGAACCACTTCAGCGGCGTTGTTGGCGACTCATAGACGTAGCGGATGATCGCCGTGTCGAACTCATACCCGCCGGTGAGTTCGATATTGTAAGCCTGCTCCATCAGCGAGATGGCGTGCTCTTGGCCGCCGCGATGACGGATGACGATGCTCGGCAGCGCGTTCACGCGTTCGGAGCGGACGAGGTAATCCTTCGTCGCGTGCAGCCCGAGAATATAGCGGCCGGCTTCGTGCGCTTGGAACTCACGCCAATTGCTGCGCGCGGTGCGGCTGGGCTCAGCCGTCATGATCTTGAAGTCGACGGCGCCATCCGCGTTGGTGACGATGTACCAGCGCCCGTCCCAGTGCGTCGGCGTGTAGAGCATATCGGTTTCGCGCACGCTGAAGAGCGTGGGCGCAGCCGCCGGGTTGTTTGCGGGGATCGTGTAATATTCCGACTGGCTGCCGTTGCCGGCGCTGATCAGGATGAACTCGCGGCTCTCCGTTGGCCCCACGCTCAAGAAGAAGCCGTCATCCGGCTCATCGTACACAAGCGTGTCATCGCCGCCGCGCGCCGCGCGGCGATAGATTTTCGCCGGACGCCCGTTGTTGTCGCGGAAAGTCCAGAAGATCAGCCGCGAATCCGGCGACCAGCAGAAATCGCCCGTGCAATCGCCGATGTGTGACGCGAGCGTTTGGCCGCTCGCCAAGTCTTTCACGTAGACCGTGTAGATTTCCGAACCCTGCTCATCGACCGCATAGGCGAGCATCGAGTGGTCCGGCGAATGTTGCGCCGCGATGACTTTGTAGAAGGTCTTGCCTTGCGCTTGCGCGTCGACGTCGATGAGGACTTGCTCCGGCCCTTCCGCGCCACGCGGACGGCGTGCATACTTCGGATGCTGCGCGCCTGTCTCGAAACGGCGATAATATTCCCAGGCGCCATCCGGCGCGGGAACTGAAGAGTCGTCCTCCTTCGTTCGCCCACGCATCTCCTGATAGATGCGCTCCTGCAGGTCGGTCGTCGAAGCCATGACGCTTTCGCGATAGGCGTTCTCTTCGTCGAGATAAGCGCGAATGTCGGCCTTCAGCAGCGAAGGATTGCGCATCACTTCCTGCCAGTTGTCGTCCTTGAGCCACGCATAATTGTCGACGCGCGTGCGGCCCAATTGCTCGATCGTCTTCGGCTCGATGCGGGCGACAGGCGGGGCGAGCGGCGTGGTGGCGACAGTCATGGGAGCATCCGTGGAGGCGCAAGCGGGAAGGAGGGCAGCGACAGGCAGAGCAGCGCTGGCCTGGAGGATTTCGCGACGATTCATAGTTCAGCCTTCTGCTGGGAAGTGTCGGTTTCGGTCAATGGGACTACGACAGCCTGAGCAGCACTGCCGTGGCGTCGTCGCTTTGCTTAAAGCGGGGAAAACGCGAGCCCGCGGCGTCACTCGCTTCCAGCGCGCGCAGCTCACGCCCCAACTCTTGCAACCCAACCGAGATCGCCGCTTTCACGAGCGCCGCCGGTTCATAGACGCTGTAGCGATCCGCCAACGCCGAGAAGCCGTCCGTCATCAGCAGAATGTGTGCAGGCCGCTTCAGCGTGAGCGTCCACACGCGCGCATGATCGGCGCAGACCGGCTGCAGGCCAAACGTCCAATACTTGCCGTCACTGTTCATCGCAGCGCGATTGCGCCGCAGTGTCTCAATGGCCGCCGCGCGCTTCAGCAACGGTTTTCCCACGCCTGGCTGAGCGGCGGCGAGCTTCACCTCCGCATCGAGTCCGCCTTCATGGCCGCCGGCTGTCTGCACCCCATTCGCATCCAGTGCATAGACGCGGCAGTCACCCAGATCGATGCCTTCGATCACGCCGCGCTCGTTCTCCGTCAGCATCAACAGCGAGGCGATCGGCAATTGCCAACGCTCAATATTCTGCCCGCGCGTCAGATAAGAAAACGCGTTCGCCGCGCTCTCGCTGGCCGTTCGGATCGCCTCACGCAGATCGCCATACGTCCACGCATTGAAGCTTGTGTTGGCAACCTGCGCGATCCAACTCGCGTCGGACGCCGTGTTTGTCACCGGTGTTTCGCTAAGGTCGGTCGCGCCATCGATCACCCACGCGGCATTGCCGCGAAAGCCGAGCGCGTCATCGTTCTGCTTAGCACGATCTCCAGCGAGCGAGATCGCTTCGACAAACGTCAGCATCAGGCAGGGAAGACGAGCGAGACGACTTCGGCGACGCAGGCGGGGCGCTCCTGGCCTTCGATCTCGATCGTAAACTGGTTGACTGTCTGCAGCCCCCCGCCGGCGCGCTGCTCGCAGGAGAGCATCTGCATCTTCATGCGAATACGCGACCCCACCGGCACGGTGTTGGTGAAGCGCACTTTGTTGGAGCCGTAATTGATGCCGCGCGAGACGCCCGTGTACGTCACGATGTTCTTGGCCAGGAACGGGATCAGTGACAGCACGAGATAGCCGTGCGCGATTGGCGCGCCGAGTTCCTTGGTCGCTCGCTCTACATCGACGTGGATCCACTGATGGTCGCCGGTCGCGTCCGCGAAACGATTGACCCGGTCCTGGGTGATTTCCAGCCAATCGGACACGCCGATTTCCTGGCCCACCAGGCTCTGGATTTCCGAGACAGGGATTTCGCGCATGGGAGGTCTCCTAGGGCCTTGGGAGTAAGGCCCAGGTTGCCGCTTGTCGAGTTGCCGCCACGTTCCGGCGCCGGACAGGAGCTTTGCTTCTATGGGTCGAACGGCTCATTGCCGGGCCATCCGACACACGTTATCTGCGCCCCATGTCGCTTGACCCGCTTGCGCCAGGCACCCTGGCCCTCGCCGAAGAATTCGGCCTTTCCCGAGACGAGTACGATCTGGTGCTCGAAAAGCTGGGGCGGACCCCGAACGTCACCGAACTCGGCATCTTCTCGGTTATGTGGAGCGAGCACTGCTCGTACAAATCCACGCGCGCGCACTTGGTGAAATTCCCGACCAAAGCCCCGCACGTGATTTACGGCCCGGGCGAGAACGCCGGCGCTATCGATATCGGCGAGGGGCTCGCCGCCATCTTCAAGATGGAGAGCCACAACCACCCGAGTTTCATCGAACCGTTCCAAGGCGCCGCGACCGGCGTTGGCGGCATTTTGCGCGACGTCTTCACCATGGGCGCGCGCCCGGTCGCGATCATGAACGCGCTGCGCTTCGGCGAGCCGGATCACCCTAAGACGCGCAAGCTCGTCGACGGCGTCGTCAGCGGCATCAGCTTCTATGGCAATTGCGTCGGCGTGCCGACGGTAGGCGGCGAAACGAACTTCGACGCGCGCTACAACGGCAACATTCTCGTCAACGTGTTTTGCTTGGGCATCGCCGATAAGAACAAGATATTCACCAGCGCCGCCAAAGGCGCGAACAATCCTGTCGTGTATGTCGGCGCCAAAACCGGCCGCGACGGCATCCACGGCGCCACGATGGCGAGCGCCGAGTTTGATGACGATGCGGACGCGCAACGCCCGACCGTGCAAGTCGGCGATCCTTTCCTTGAGAAGCTGCTGATCGAAGCGTGCCTCGAACTGATGGCCACCGACGCCATCATCGGCATCCAAGACATGGGCGCCGCGGGCCTCACCTCATCGTCCGTCGAGATGGCGTCGAAGGGCGAAGCCGGCATTCTGCTTGATCTCGACGCCGTGCCAGCGCGTGAAGAGGGCATGACGCCGTACGAGTTCATGCTCTCTGAGAGCCAAGAGCGCATGCTGATGACGTTGAAGCCGGGGCGCGAAGCCGAAGCTAAAGCGATCTTCGAAAAGTGGGGCCTGGACGCCGCCGTCATCGGTCAAACCACCGACACCGGCAATCTCACCCTCCGCTGGCACGGCCAGATCGTTTGCGACATCCCGCTGGGCCCGCTCGCAGATGAAGCGCCGAAATACGAGCGCCCCTACGTGCAGCCGCTCAAAGCCATCCCGCTTACGGATGATGAGCAGAAGCGCCTCACCAGCGAATACCCAGGCTTCGTGAATTCACTCACCACTCTGCTCTCACAACCCGACCAAGCTTCGAAGCGCTGGATCTGGGAGCAATACGATCGCCACGTCATGGGCGACACCATCGCTGACTCCGGCAGCGATGCCGCCATCGTCCGCCTCTATGGCTCGCAACGCGCGCTCGCAATGACGTGCGATGTCACGCCGCGTTATGTCGAAGCCGACGCCTACGAAGGCGGCAAGCAAGCCGTCGCCGAAGCCTGGCGCAATCTCAGTGTCACCGGCGCGCGTCCGCTCGCCGTCACCGACAACCTCAATTTCGGCAATCCGCAAAAGCCCGAAATCATGGGCCAGATTGTTCACGCCATCGAAGGCATGGCCGAAGCCTGCCGCGAACTTTCGTTCCCCGTCATCAGCGGCAACGTCTCGCTCTACAACGAGACTAACGGCCAAGCGATCCTGCCGACACCAGCCATAGGCGGCGTCGGCATTCTCGACAACATGGAACGCCGTGCGACCGCTGATCGCCTCCAGCAAGGCGACACGCTCGTCCTCATCGGCGACACCACTGGCCATCTCGGCCAATCCATCTACGCGCGCGATCTCTTCAAGCTCGGCGGCGCCGCGCCGAAAGTCGACCTCGCGGTTGAAAAGAAGAACGGCGACTTCGTCCGTTCGCTCATCGCTGACGGCAGCGTCCGCGCCGCGCATGATCTGAGCGATGGCGGCCTAGGTCTCGCCGCCGCCGAAATGGCGCTCGGCTCCAACGTTGGCGTTTCTCTCGGCTACCAAGGCGATCTCACCGACGCCCAATTCCTCTACGCCGAAGATCAGGCCCGCTATCTAATCGCTATCGCGCCCAACAAGCTCGATGACCTGGACAAGCGCGCCCGCGCCGCTGGCGTGAGCTATCTCGTCGTCGGCGAAGCCGGCGGCCGCGAGATCAGCTTCCTTGGCGCGTCCGGTAACCGCGACCGCGTCTCGCTCGAAGACCTGCGCAGGGCTCACGAAAGCTGGCTGCCTGCCTATATGAAGGTGGCGCACTAGGAGATACGCTCCCGCAGGAGGCGCGCGTGGCAGAGATTACGCTTGTAGCGCTCTATGTGATCTTCGGTGGCTTGGCCGTGGCGGCGTTGATCGCTGGCGTTTGGATTGGCGCTCACCTTGCTTGGGACGCGTTCGATAGCAACTTCCTATCTCCCGGCAGGCAGATTGTTGAGGCTATGCAGCGCAAGCAAAGCCGCGAGTGACCGCAGCTGAGAGACGGAATGCCCCAACACGACTACGATCTCATTGTCATCGGCGCGGGCTCTGGCGGCGTGCGCGCTGCGCGGCTGGCGGCCAAGACGGGCGCGAAGGTCGCCATCATCGAGCAAGTGCAAGTCGGCGGCACCTGCGTGCTGCGCGGCTGTGTGCCGAAGAAGTTTCTCGTCTACGCATCGGAGTATTCGCAAGCGTTCCGTGACGCGAAAGGCTTTGGCTGGACCGTTGACTGGGCGCGCTTCGATTGGCCGACGTTGCGCGACGCTGTCCAGAACGAAGTAAACCGGCTCTCCGGCCTCTACACGCAGAACCTCAACGCCGCCGGCGTCGAACTCTTCGAAGATCGTGCCGTGCTCACCGATCCGCACACGGTGAGGCTCACGCGGGAAGGGCGCTACCTCAGCGCCGACAAAATTCTCGTCGCCACCGGCGGCCACACGTTCCGCCCTGAAGAAACGCCCGGCCACGAACTCGGCATCACCTCCACTGACGCCTTCACGCTCGAAGCGCTACCGTCGCGCGTCGTCATCGCCGGCGGCGGCTACATCGCGGTGGAGTTTGCGACAATCTTCTCAGGCCTCGGTGTCGACACCACCATCGTCTATCGCGGCGAGCGCATCCTGCGCGGCTTCGACCACGATGTGCGTGCTCACGTGCAAGCCGATCTGCAACGCACGGGCGTGAACATCGTCTGCGGCTCAACCATAAACGAGATCACGCCGCTTGCGGATAACCGCAAGCTCGTCACGCTCTCCAATTCGATGCGCATCGAGGCGGACCAGGTGCTGTGGGCCGTCGGCCGCGTGCCGAACACGATGAACATGGGTCTCGAAGCTAGCGGCGTGCGCCTCACCGAACGCGGTGCGATCGCCGTGGATGAGTATTCGCGGTCGAGTGTCCCGCACATCTCGGCGGTCGGCGACGTAACGGATCGCGTGAACCTCACGCCCGTCGCCATCCGCGAAGCCATGGCCTACGTCGCCACCGAGTTCCAGAATACGCCGACCGCCTTCGATCACGCCGATGTTGCGAGCGCCGTGTTTTCGCGACCGCCTGTCGGCAGCGTCGGCCTCAGCGAGGAGCGCGCACGGGAGAAGGGTTACAAGCTCAAAGTTTATCGCTCCACGTTCCGGCCGATGAAACACATCCTTGCCGGCAACGAGCAGCGCACATTGATGAAGATGATCGTGGACGTGAAAACCGATCAGGTTATCGGTGTTCACGTTGCTGGCCATGACGCGCCGGAAATCATCCAAGTCGCCGCCGTTGCTGTGAAAGCCAAGCTCACCAAAGCGCAGTGGGACGCAACCTGCGCGGTGCACCCCACCGCCGCCGAAGAGCTTGTCCTGATGGGCGAGCCCGTCAGTCACGACCACGAGGCGCCCGCCTGAGCGGACGCCTCGCGTCGTTTGCATCATTCGTTAGCGTTTAGCGCTGCGTCGGTCCGCCTTCGAGACGGCGATCATCGCGGCCACGACCGTCGCGATCGTCATAGCGGTCATCGTCGCGGCCATTGCGGCCATCGCGATAATTGCGCTCGTCGTCGTTGCGCCAGTTACGATCGTCTCGGTCATAGCGTCCAAACCGTCCATAGTTGCGGTCGAAGTCGCGCGCTTCGCGCCAGGCGTAGCCGCGCATTTGCAGGTGCGGCGCAAAGATGCGATCGATCGGCCGGCGGCTGTGTCGCGTGAACACGAAGGCGACGCAGCCATTGCGGTTGCAGCGATCCGTGTACGAATAGGTCAGGCCGGGTTCGAAGCGGAACGGGCGATCCTGCAGCCGATAGAACATCCGGTCACCGCGATCGAACGTCATCACGCGCCCATCCTTGCGGATGGTGATTTCTTGGCGGCCACGGCCATCGCCACGACCATCACGGTCCCAGTCGCGATCACGGCCGCCGCGGAAGTCCTGCGCCGAAGCGGCGCCGGCGGTGGCGAGTGTCAAAGCGGCCAGAGCCGCGGCAAAAAGCTTCGTCTTCATGGTACTTTGCGCTCCCGGGACGATCCTTGTCGGCCCTGTGTCTCAACTACCCTCGAGACACACATTGGCGCCGTGCTGCTGAATCCTGACTGAGATTCATATTCGGATTGCACTGGGGATAAGTGCGCTGCCGCCTTGACCCAAGTTTACCAGAAACTAACCCTCCGCGCCGACCGTCCGGGGTTCAAAAAATATGGACGAACAGAAAGGGGCAAGAATGCCCGCGCGCATCATCTCGGTGATCAACATGAAGGGCGGCGTCGGCAAATCGACGACGACTGTCTCGCTCGCCGAAACGTTGGCGCATCACCAGCGTCGCCGCGTGCTTGTTATCGATCTCGATCCGCAGACCAACGCGTCGATCATGATCGCCGGCCCCGAGAAGTGGAACGGCATGCGCGAAGCCGAGCGCACGCTCGATTTTTATTTCGAGAGCTACATCGTTCAGCAGAAGCCGAAGCCGTTCAAACAGCTGATCGAAAAGAACGTCAGCGATCTGAAGGGCAAGCCGGATGTTGCGCTCTGCGCCTCCGCGCCGGAATTCCGCATCGTCGAACGCGACATGATCGAAAGCTTCGTCAAGCGGGGCTTCCAAATCGACATGATCCAGAAATGGATTCTCGAGCGCTTCGCCAACGGCCTTAAGACCGTCCTGAACGACTACGACTACATCCTGATCGATTGCCCGCCCGGCATCTCACTCTTCGCGGAAGCGGCACTGATTGCCGCAGACACGATCCTGGTGCCGTCGATCCCGGACTACGTCTCGCGCCTCGGCCTCATCACCTTCCGCAAGCGTGCGCTGCGTTTGATCAACGAGCGCCGCGGTGGGCCGTCTCAGCTCATGGTACTCGCCACCAAGTACGAAGACGGCTTCTCGCTGCACCGCTCCGAAGCATCGCTGCTGAAGGACAATCTCGGCGACGCCATGTTTGACGTTCGCATTCCGCAAAACGTCGATATCGCTAAGGCGGCGGAATGGTCCGAAACGCCGCGCACGTTCGAGCAGAAATATGGCTCGATGGCGAACACGATCAAAAAGCTCGGCGAAGAATTCCAGAACAAGGTGGAGCTCGCGCCCAGTCTATGAGCCTCAACAAAACGCTCGACCGTCTCTTCGATGAAATTCGCCGCGAGGCGAAGCGCAATCCCGATTTCGCCGACCGTCTCGACGCCGTGCTGCGTCTCCACGACAGCCGCCGAGATGTGCCGGACGAGGTGATGGAAGAGGCGGCGCAGCCAGAGCCAAGCACTGCGGCGCCAGCGCCAAAGTCAAAACGCAATAAGCCAAACGCGGTTGTGCCAAGCGCTCCGCAACCGCCGGAGCCTGTCGCGCCCCCGGTAGGCCTCGCGCCTGAGATCAATCCAGCGGGTCTCTATCGCAAAGGCGGCGAAGAGGGGCTCGCTTCCGCGCTCGCCGATCAAGACCTAAGCGCGCTCCGCGCCCTCGTCGCCGAGCACAATCTCGATCCCAGCGGCGTCACGCCCTCGCTCACCCGCGACGAACTCGCCGCTCACATCGTCGCCCAAGCCAAACGCCGCGCCGAACGCGACGAGAAGATGTTCGACTATTAGGCGAACAGCGCATCCCGCATCAGCGGGATGAGCGCGCTGGTTTCCCGATCCCAAATCGGAAACGCGCCAGCGAAATCCCAGACGCACCAAGCGATGCCGTTGGCTTCACACAGCTCGCGCACCGTGCGCGTCCACATCGCCCGTTGCTGTATCGGCAACGAGCGGTTCACACCAAACTCACCCAATTGCATCGCGTACCCGCGCTCGGCGCCCCATTCAGCTGCTTGCTGAATGTGCGCACGCACCTGCGCGCGATCTTCACCAGTGCCCCAGTCACGGCCGAAATTCGGCGCATCCGCACCTAGCCATTCCGCGCCCTGATGCGTGAATGCGTGCGGTTCATAATAGTGCACGCTCACCGCGATGTTCTCGCCCTCCGGCGGGCGCCAATCGCGCAGCGCGTCGATGTTCTGCCAATTGCCCGGACCCAGGACGATCAGCCGCGACGCATCACGCTCGCGGATCGTCGCAACCACATCGCGCTGTAGCGCCATCAGCGCGCCGTTGCTCCAGTTCGGCCCGTTCGGCTCGTTGAACGGTTCCAGCATCAAACCCGTCGGCGCGCCGCGGAAATGCTGCGCGATCACCGCCCACATGCCGAGGAATCGATCGCGCTGCCGCGCGGGCTCGCTGATCAGACGCTCATAATGATGCATGTCGACCTGCACCTTGAGGCCAAGCTCAAGCGCGTGATCCACGATCTCATCGATGCGCCGCCAGAAGTTTCCGCCGAACGCATAAGGAGGCGCCGAGCCAGCATGTGCATCGAACCGCACCGGAAGCCGCACGCCATCGAACCCCGCGTCGCGGATCGCATTTAGATGCGGCAGCTCGATGCGATAGCCCCAATCACCCTCATTCGGCGCCTCAAGCGCGTTGCCGAGATTGACCCCGCGCCGCATTGGGAAGGGCGCAGCTGGCGCCTGGCTTCGCGCCGGCTGCGAGCACGCTGCGAGGGCGGCCGCACCGGCGATGATCTCTCTGCGATTCATCCCGCCACTATACGTCATCCCGGACGCGCGCAGCGCGATCCGGGACCCAGGGGCCACAAGCTTTGCTGGTTGCCCTGGGTCCCGGGTTCTCACTTCGTGAGCCCCGGGATGACGGATCAATGAAACCCCGCTAAGCACCGCCCCCAATGTTCGACAAAATCCTGATCGCCAACCGCGGCGAAGTCGCCGTCCGCATCATCCGCACCGCGCGCCGCCTCGGCATCAAGACGGCCATCGTCTTCTCCGAGGCCGACGCCGACAGCCTCGCGGTCGACATGGCCGACGAAGCCGTATTCATCGGCCCGCCGCCCGCTGCGCAATCCTATCTCGTCATCGACAAGATCGTCGCGGCCGCCAAACAGACTGGTTCGCAAGCCATCCACCCAGGCTTCGGCTTTCTCTCCGAGAAAGCCGAGTTCGCCGATCGCCTCGAAGCCGAGAAGATCGTCTTCATCGGCCCCAACGCGCACGCCATCCGCGCCATGGGCGACAAGATCGAATCCAAGAAGAGCGCCGCTGAGGCGGGCGTCTCCTGCGTGCCGGGCTTCATCGGCGAAATCTCCGGCGTCGAGCACGCCGTGCAGATCTCCGAAGAGATCGGCTATCCGGTGATGATCAAGGCGAGCGCCGGCGGCGGCGGCAAAGGCATCCGCGTCGCCTACAATCGCAAGGAAGTGGAAGAGGGTTTCCCGGCCGTGCGCGCCGAAGCCAAAGGCGCATTCGGCGACGACCGCATCTTCATCGAGAAATTCGTCACCGCGCCGCGCCACATCGAAATCCAGGTGATGGGCGATAAGCACGGCAACGTCGTGCACCTGTTCGAGCGCGAATGCTCGATCCAGCGCCGCAACCAGAAAGTCATCGAAGAAGCGCCGTCACCTTTGCTCGACGAGAAGACGCGCATGGCGATGGGCGAGCAGGCCTGCGCCCTTGCGCGCGCCGTCAACTACGACAGCGCCGGCACCGTCGAGTTCGTCGCCAGCGGCGCCGACAAAAGCTTCTACTTCCTCGAGATGAACACTCGTCTCCAGGTCGAGCATCCGGTCTCGGAAATGATCACCGGCCTCGATCTCGTCGAGCAGATGATCCGCGTCGCCGCCGGCGAGCCGCTGAAGTTCAAGCAGAAGGACCTGAAGATCAAAGGCTGGGCCATCGAAAGCCGCATCTACGCCGAAGATCCGTACCGCAACTTCTTGCCCAGCATTGGCCGGCTCCGCGCCTACCAAGCGCCAGCTGAAGGCAAAACCGGCGACATCACGCTGCGCAACGAAACCGGCGTCCGCGAGGGCGACGAGATCTCGATGTTCTACGACCCGATGATCGCCAAGCTTGTCACCCACGGCCCCACGCGCATCGCCGCGATCGACGCGCAAGCCGCCGCCCTCGACAACTTCCTCATCGACGGCATCGCCGACA
>CADEDT010000096.1 GCA_902826145.1 uncultured Caulobacteraceae bacterium | reverse complement strand
ATCAATTTCGGCATCATCTACGGCATCAGCGCCTTCGGCCTCGCGCGCAATCTCGGCATCGCCCGCGAAGAAGCCGCCGCCTACATCAAGAAATACTTCGAACGCTTCCCCGGCATCCGCGACTACATGGAAGAAACCAAGACCTTCGCGCGCGCCAATGGCTACGTGAAGACGATCTTCGGCCGCCGCATCTGGGTCAAAGGCATCCAGTCGAAGAACCCCAGCGAACGCGCCTTCGGCGAACGCCAGTCGATCAACGCGCCGCTGCAAGGCGCGGCCGCCGACATCATCCGCCGCGCCATGGTCCGCCTGCCGCCGGCGCTGGCGAAAGCCAAGCTGAAGTCACGCATGCTGCTGCAAGTGCACGACGAACTCGTCTTCGAAGCGCCGAAAGGTGAGGCGGACGCACTCTGCAAGCTGGCGAAAGACGTGATGGAAGCCGCTCCCGAGCCGGCGGCCATCCTCAGCGTGCCGCTGACGGTGGAGGCGAAGGCTGGCGCTACGTGGGGCGCGGCGCATTGATATCGCGATGGCTCAAAGCGCTGGTATCCGGTCCGTCCGACCGAGAGGTTGGAATTGCTCTGACAAGGGGAATTCTTCTCGGCGCGATTATCTTCGTCGTTCGCTTTGGCAACCGAGTGATCAACGAGGGCTCGGGCTACGCGCAGAATCAATTGCTGAGCGACGCTGGAAGTTCATTGTTCATAGGTGGCTTCATCTCGATCGCCATAGTGGTCCTTGGCTTCTTTGCGCGTGTCTTGGGTGGCGGAAAAAACGATGATGATTGAAGGCGGCTGCCATTGCGGAGCGATCCGCTACGCGCTCTCAGCGCCGCCGGAAGCGAGCATGATTTGCCATTGCCGTACATGCCGCGGCGTCTCCGGCGCGCCGGTGTTGGCGTGGATCAGCACGACGAACGATGCATTCGCCATCACAAAGGGCAAACCCGCGCAGTACGCGTCATCGCCGAACGTGCAACGCCAACTCTGCGCCGCGTGCGGCACGCAGCTCACCTATGCCGGCCCAGACTACGGCGAGGCAATCGACGTCACCACCGCATCGCTCGACGATCCCGACGCCTTCCCGCCAACGCACCATTCATGGCTCAGCCACGACATCGCCTGGATCAAGTTCGGCGACGGCCTGCCAACCTTCCAGAAATCGCGCGGCGATCCCTAGCCTCGGCATTCCGGGGCAATGCGAAGCATTGAACCCGGAACCCGGGGGAACCGGCGCAATGTTGGCCCCTGGGTTCCGGATCGCGCTCCGCGCGTCCGGAATGACGAAGCTATTGAGCTTGCTTGCGTGTGTCCTGTTTCGACGTGAGCTTAGGAATGATCATTCCAACATCCTGCTGGTACTTCCGATATCGCTCTCCGAATTGCGCGATGAGATCGCGCTCTTCGAAGAAAATGCCGACGAAGATGTAACCCGTCGTCATCACCGCGAAGAGCAGGTGGCCCACGCTCATCTGCGGCGTCGACCAGAACGCGATGATGAAGCCCAGATAGAGCGGGTGGCGAATATGCCTGTAAACAAGCGGCGTCACGAACGGCGTTTCCTTCGCTGTGGCGCCGCTGAAGCGCCGCCAAACTTGCGTCAGACCAAACAGCTCAAAGTGGTTGATCAGGAACGTTGAGAGCAACACCAGCCCAAAGCCCGCCGCACACAATGTCCACAGCACTGCTGACCAAAGCGTGCTCTCGACATCCCACACCAAAGCCGGCATCGGCCGCCACTGCCACATTAACAGAGCCAGGATCGCCGTCGCGAACAGCACGAACGTGCTGCGTTCTACCGGCTTCGGCACGATCTTCATCCACGCAGTCTTGAAGCCCGGGCGCGCCATCACGCTGTGCTGCACGGCAAAGAGCCCGAGCAGCAACGTGTTGACGATCAGCGCCTCTGCGATTGGAACGACCGCGCCGCTATCGATCGATTTCGGCACGACGAAGTTCGCGGTGAACCCCATCGCGTAGCAAAACGTGATGAAGAAAAAGAGATAAGCGATCCCGCCATAGGCGAGCGTTGCAAAACGTACCATGTGCCCACTCCGAGTGGTGATGAGGCGCGCGCTTGCGTGCCTAGACCAAAATACGATCAAGCGGCCGTGCCCAAGGGCACGCCGACGGCGCTGACCGCGCCGAGCGCATAGAGAAACGGGAGAAAGAGAAGCACGTAGGCGTAAAGGCCGACTACGAGCCTGACGAAGCCTTCCATAAGAGTAACAAAGTCCCTGCAATGTATTCCGCGCGCAGCTTCATCGCGCGGGATCGCTCTCCGGCGTCAGTGGCCGAAGTGACATTGAGCAGGGGTGAATTGGACAATCGGACGCGCGCTAGCCCTTCGGCCTTAGCTCCACCGAGGCCGCGCTACGAGTGAACGGCCCGTGGAATACGGCCTCGACATTGTGCCCATCGGGATCGAGCAGAAACGCTGCGTAGTAACCAGGGTGATACGGTCGCTCGCCCGGCGCGCCGTTGTCGCGTCCGCCGGCTTTCAAGCCCGCCTCATAGAACCGCTTCACCGCGTCCTGATCCTCGGCCTGGAAGGCGAGGTGCACACGGCTCGGACCAACAGCGTCATCCGCGACATCGATCCACAGTTCGTCGAACCCAATCGCTTCATCCAGCTCGATAGTGGGCTCTCGTCCCAGCGTCGCTAGCACGGCGCAATAGAAGCGTTTGGCCGCCGCGAGATCCGAGACGCGCAGATGCACATGATCGATCAGCCGACCGCGATGATACACGTTAGACATGCTGAGATATCTGGAGCGCTCGCGCCCCACGTCCAGCCGTTAGTGTTGCGTGCGATGAAGGAAGAGGCCGAACATGATCGCGAACGCCAAATCGCCCATGCCGAGCGCGAAGTAGCTGAACGGGATCATCGCCGCGGCGAATTGCATAATCGCCATCCCGGCCACGCCCAGCTTGCCGACAACACCCATCCAGACCACGCCGCGGTTTCGCGTCGGATTGCCTGAGACAATGGCGTAGCCAATGCCGAACGCACCAATCATCATCCCCATGGTCGCGATCACATAGGGCGCGCCGGCGCCGCCGACGTTCAAATGCATGGCCATTTGCCGCGGCGCGACGAGCATAGCTGCCGCCACGGCCATATTGAAAAAGGCCGCTATGGCGAAAAACACCCGCCACGCTTGCATCGTCTTCTCCCCACGCGCGCTTTTGCGCCGCGCTGCTCCCGGTCAACTTCCAGAGAGCACCAGTCTCTCATCTCAGGAACCTGTTTCCCTTGGCCCGATTGACGGCTAAGACTGCCGACACCAATTCATTACGGTAAAGTCAGGAACCGCGCCTCCCCATGCCGACCATCGCCCTTGTCGACGACGACGAGAACATCCTCGCCTCCCTGAAGGTTCTCTTCGAGGGCGAAGGCTACACGGTGCGCTCCTATACGGACGGCGCTGCGGCGCTGGCCGCGCTCTCCGAGACGCCGCCGGACATCGCCATCCTCGATATCAAGATGCCGCGTATGGACGGCGTCGAGGTGCTGCGCCGCCTGCGCCAGGCCTCCAACCTGCCGGTCATTTTCCTCACGTCGAAGGACGATGAGATGGACGAGGTGGTCGGCTTCAATGTCGGCGCTGATGACTACATCAAAAAGCCATTCTCCCAACGCCTGCTCAGCGAGCGGGTCAAGGCGCTGCTGCGGCGTACCCGCGCGGGTGCGCCCGGAGCGGAGGCCGCCAGTGACAAGAAGCCCATTGTCCGCGGTGAGCTTACGCTTGATCCGAACCGCCACGCTTGTACGTGGAAGGGCGAACAAGTTCGCCTCACCGTCACCGAATTCCTCATCCTCCAGGCGCTCGCGCAGCGTCCCGGCTACGTCAAAAGCCGCGATCAGCTGATGGACGCCGCATATGACGACCAGGTCTATGTCGACGACAGAACCATCGACAGTCACATCAAGCGGCTCCGCAAGAAATTCCGCGACATCGACGGCGAGTTCGACGCGATCGAAACCCTCTATGGCGTCGGCTATCGGTACAACGAAGCCTGACGGGCTCTTTCGCGCGCTTCTCCGCTCGCGCATCGCCCGCATCATCTTCATCTGGAATTTCGTCGGCCTCGCCTTCCTGATCTTTGGCGTGCTGCTGCTGACGGAAATGCGCGCCGGCTTGACCGAAGCACAAGTCCGCAATCTCCGCACGCAAGGCGAGCTGATCACCAATCTGCTGATAGAAACGGGCACGGTCGAAGGCGACCCGTACCCGTATGTGAACGAGAGCGCGGTGCGCCTCGTGCTTCACCGCATCCTGCCGCCAATCGCGGAAGGGGGGCGTCCAGGCGTCGGCCGCCCGCGCGTGCGTATGTTCGGGGCCGACGGCCGGCTCATCGCCGATAGCGACATCATCTACGATCGTCTCGAAGAGACACCACTTCCCGAACTCACCGACCAGCCAACGATCGGCGAGACCATCGAACGCGCGGCCCGCCGCGTCGAATACCTGCGCCTCACACCGTGGAGGCCGACCGTAACGCTCGAAGAAGAACACCAGCGCGCCATGCGCGGCGAAATCGTCAGCGGCGAGCGCCTCAATGAGAAGGGCGAGCGCGTTGTCTCGGTCACTGTGCCGCTCCGCCGCGTGCAGCAAGTCATGGGTACGGTGACGATCGAGAGCGCCGATGTTGAGCGTATTCTCGTTGCCGAACGAGCCGGCATGATCCCATTCATGATCGGCGCGACCATCGCGATCTTCCTGTCCTCGCTGCTGTTGGCGCTCTTCATCGCCAGGCCACTCCGCCGTCTCGCCGGTGCGGCGGATTCGCTGCGCCTAAGCGGCTCGACGCGCCTTTCGCTTCCCGAAGTCTCCAAACGCAAAGACGAAATCGGCGCGCTTAGCCACTCACTCGAAGCCATGACCAATGCGCTTGCGGATCGCATCGACGCCAACGAACGCTTCGCCGCCGACGTCAGTCACGAGATCAAGAACCCGCTCGCGTCGATCCAGTCCGCCGTCGCCTCAGCGCGCGCGGCATCGACGCCCGAGCAGCAATCGCAAATGCTCTCCATCGTCGCGCAAGACGTGCATCGCCTCGATCGCCTGATCACCGACATCGCCCGCGCGAGCCGCATCGAAGCTGAAACCGCGAAGCTTGAACTCGAACGCGTCGACCTCGGCGCACTTCTCTTCGAAATCTCCCGAGCCTACGCGACGCCGCCCGACGAGCCGGCGCCGGTCACCGTCGCGTTCAATGGCGCAAAGCCGGAAGGCGCTGTCGTCCTCGGCCAAGCCGGTCCGCTCGGCCAAGTCTTCCGCAACCTGATCGACAACGCGCGCTCCTTTAGCCCGCAGGGCGGCGTCGTCAGCGTCTCCGCCACGGTTGAACGCAGCAAGGAAGGCCAAGTCGTCCGTGCCGTCATCGAGGATCAGGGTCCCGGCATCCCATCGGAAAACCTGGAAACCGTGTTCGAGCGTTTCTACACGCAGCGGCCGAAGGGCACGGCATTCGGCGGCAACTCCGGCCTTGGTCTTTCCATCGCCCGCCAGATCATCAATTCCCACGGCGGACGCATCTACGCCCAAAACAAGGACGGCCTGGGCCGCGGCGAAAGCGGCGGCGCTCGCCTGATCGTGGAATTGCCGCTTGCGGGCTAGGCATTCCATCGAAAACTGCAATCGCAGTGAGGCTTTCGCTTTCTCCCGCATCCGCGAAGGCCTATGTAGCAGCCCTTATCCAACCCCACTGGCGGGTGGCGGGAGTACTACCGAATGATTGGCGTCGTGGTTGTGTCCCACGGCCGATTGGCTGACGAATTCGTCGCCGCGGCCGAGCACGTTCTCGGGCCTCAAGACCAGATGCGCGCTATCGCCATCGGCCCCAATGACAACATGGAAGAACGCCGCGCCGATATCATCGACGCCGTCCGCACGTGCGATCGCGGCGACGGCGTTGTGATTCTCACCGACATGTTCGGCGGCACGCCGTCGAACCTCGCCATTTCGGTGATCAATCAAGTGAAGACGGAAGTCATTGCGGGCGTGAACCTGCCCATGCTGATTAAGCTCGCCGAAGTGCGCGACAAGGTCAGCCTGCCTGAGGCAGCTCTTGCTGCGCAGGACGCCGGACGGCGCTATATTCGAGTCGCCTCGGTGGAGCTCGCCGGCGGCGCGGCGTAGGTCAGGCCGCTAGCAACGGGCGCGGCATGAGCATCATCAAGACACTGCAGATCACCAACAAGAAGGGCTTGCACGCGCGCGCCTCGCGCAAGCTGGCCGAACTGGCGTTGAGCTACGAGTCCACGCGCATCAGCGTCCGCCGCGAGGAAGACGAGGCCGACGCCCGCTCGCTCATGGACCTAATGATGCTCGGCGCCGGCATCGGCGACGAAGTCGAGATCGAGGCACGCGGACCCCAGGCTGAAGAAGCCATGGCGGCCGTTGAGGGCCTTATCCTGGCCAAGTTCCATGAGGAGGAATAGCGCTTCGCAAAGGAGCTATCCGGCCGCTTGAGCGTTGTCGCGGCCAGCCCCATGTCCATAAGGCCCCCTTAACCGAACACCGCAACGTTGAAACAACCGAAAGTTGACACCAACCACACCCGAGCCCAAAATGTTAACAAATACTAACGGGGGCGAAAAAGTGCTGGAAGTCTTGGAGCGGAAGGCGATGCCTCCCGCGTCCATCAAGGCGATTGCCGCCTCATTCCCCGTCGTCCGGCGCGGCACGCTATTGGCTGCGCGCGACACGGCCAACAAGCTCATCCACAGCTTTACCTACGACCAAGGCGAACTCGCTATCGACGAGATCGAACGCCGCAAGGACGATTTTCACACGGCTATTCGAAAAGGGTTGAAGGCCGGCGCGGCGGCGTTGGGCTTCGGCGAAGCCGCGGTTCTGCCGACGCCACCGATGACGTACAAGACGAGCGTAGCGGCTCGCAATCAAGGTCTCGGCGCGGTCTACGATTTCGACGACATGGCGCTTGATCTTCACGGAGCGTGGCTGCTGCTATGTCGTGTGTGCCTGACAGTGTGCGTTGAGCAGGATTTTCTCAGCCGCGACCCGAACCCGGATGAGCCGTCTCATTCGAAGGTCTGGGTAAGGTTCATTCTCGTTGAGCAAGGGGAGGGCGGCCAGCGCAAGCCGGCCGTTAGCGTCGATACAAAGGTCGTTGAGACATTCCACGAGTATACTGACACTCTCGCGCAATACGTGACCAAGAACGTCACGCCGCTTTATCGCGAAGTGACGTCGGCGGTCGCGAATCTCGCTCTGAAGATTGAAAAGAAGCAAACCCTTTCGTTCTTGACCGTGGGCGTCGATGGCGACGCGTATGCCGGCACGACAGCCAGCCTCACGCAAGGCGAGTCGCTGTCGCAACTGCAGCACAGGGACTCGCTGACCAAGTATCTTCATCACCTCGGGACGACTTTGCTCGGTGTCGACGTGCTTGCCGATCCCGATGTGCAATTCCTTCAGTACCGGACGCCGCGTGGCGATTGCGCGCTATACATTGGCGCGTTCGACAAAGCGGGGGCGGCGTTTGTCGGTGTCACTGATCGCAAGGACGATGAGAGGGTGGCGCTTCAGAGCGAGATGAGGCCGGCGTCGCTGGCCGCAAATCACGCCAGTGCGGGCTTTTCGATGGAATACGGGGCGCGGTTCTAGTCGCTCCGGGGTGGGGACGATGGACTTCAAGGAAGATGCGCAATCATTTGCGCGCTATCGCGACAATGTCCTGCGCGTCGAAAATGGCGCGATCAGCAACAAAGCTCGCCAGGAATACGAGGAGCGGTTGCGTGACAATTTCATTGGTCGCACCGGGCTGACGCTCAGTGTACGACGGTTCAAGCAACGCGACTTTAAGCCTGAGCAAGAGCGTCGGAAGGGCAAGACACGCATCGTTTGCGTGTCGGCGCCGTTCGAGGTCGGCGAAGGCAAGGACTTGCTGCAGCGGAGCTTCCGCGATGGCTGCAAACTTGTTCAGTTGACTGATCCAAAGCAGGCGAGCGCCTGGCTAGAGCGACGCGAGCAAGAATTGGTCGAGGCGCTTGGGTTGACGCCAGACGTCGTGTGCTTTGGCGAACTCGCCTATCCGCCGCCTCCGCCGTCGGAGGACAATGGCTGGGACGTCGATCTCATCCGTGAATATGGCGCGCGCCGCATTGATTTCGAAGATCAGGTGCGTCGGTACTTGCGTCGTAGGAACAGCAATGCGTTTGTTTTTCTAGGCACCTTTCACTGCCTCATGACGCTGTACAATGTTGGCGTTGCGTTTCCGTGGGGCCCGTCGACCGATGGCGTCAAAGTGGAAGTCGCCGACGAATGGTTGGACGCGAAGGAGAAGGGCGAGGAAATCGTCCAGCAGACGCCGCCAGTCACGCTTCGCAAGCGCTTTCCGGCTCGCCGCGCTGGTGAGGTTACGCGCACGCCGCCGCAGCCAACCTTCGACGTCTTCTTCACCGAATTTGGGCGTGTCGGGGTTCTGATCTGCTCCGATATTGTTGACTTGAACCAGTTTCTTACTGTGGCGCGTTGGAACACGCCGACTGATAAGTATGCCAACATCGACTACATCTTAGTGCCGTCGTACAACGACAGTAAGAAGCTCGTTTCGATGTGCCAGGAGCTTTCCTACATCGCCGCCACGACGGTGATCGTCACCAATGCGAATCCCGGCAACGCCGACTTTCCCGAAACGCAGCTATTCTGCTGTGGCCTGGGCATCCCGGATCTCGCCCAGCTTTCCGCCCTTAAGAGCATGGTCACGGTGCATCAGCAAACCGTCAGCTTTAGCGGCGCCGTGCTCAACATTTTCGACATCGATATTAAGAGGGCAAGAAACTTTCGCGATTCCGAGCAACGGAAATCGGCACGCCGTCGCAACGGCCGCAAGACGGCGCGTCCAAGCGCCAATATCGAACAACTGCCGAAAGTCTGATCGTCGCGAAATTCCACGAAGAAGACTAGGGCGGCTGCCCCTTCTTTGCCTTAATCTCTGCATCTCTCGATCGAAGCACCAAGCGGGGAGTTCATGCGTTCGATCATCCAAGCCATCGCGGCGGCCAGCGCCGTGCTGTTCTGCGCCAGCGCCACCGCGCCAGAACGCATCGAATACACGCTGACGCCCATCCTCGAAAACGGTGCGCTGACGTCTGTCCAATATGACCTCTACTTCCGTGGCGAAGCCGACGGCGAAAGCACGCTGCGTATTCCCGATAGCTGGGGCGGTCAGAACGAGCTGTGGAAGGGGATTGCGGACCTCACTGTCACCAACGCCACGATGCGCGACGGTGAAGCGCCCACGCAGCGCGTGCTCACCTATCGCCCCAACGCGCGCATCCACGTCCGCTACCGCGTGATCCAGGATTGGGAAGGCGCGCCGCGCGCCGAGCTCGGTAATTCGTACCGTCCGGTCATTCAGCCCAGCTATTTCCACCTCATCGGCGAAGCTTCGCTCGTCACGCCCGGCGAAGCCGATGGTGAGTCACCCGTTCGCTTACGCGTGCGCAATCTCCCGCGCGGCTGGGCCTTCGCCTCCGACCTCGAACACGATGGCCTCAAGCTCATCAACGTCTGGTCCAGCGTCACAGTCGGCGGTGATTTCCGCGTGCTGCGCGATCCGACAACGAACGTCCGCCTAGCCATTCGCGGCCAATGGACATTTGCCGATGCCGACTTCATGCGCGAAGCCTCGACCATCATCGGCGGTCACCGCGAATTCTGGAGCGATCCCGCGTCGCCCTATCTCGTCACCGTGCTGCAACTCACGGGGCCGGAAGGATGGATCTCCGTCGGCGGCACAGGCCTCAACGACGCCTTTGCGTTCTTCGCCACGCCAAACGGCCAAGCCGCCACCATCACGCGCACGCTCGCTCACGAAAGCCTACACACTTGGGTGCCTGCGCAGATCGGCGGCATGCCGCAGGTCGAAGCTGCGGACTATTGGCTCTCCGAAGGTTTCACCGATTTCTACACTGGCCGCATGCTCGTGCGCGAAGGCGTCTGGACTCCGCAAGAGTTCGCGACGGACTTCAACGATATGCTGCGCGCCTACGCGCAATCGTCGGTGCGCACCGAACCGAACAGCCGCGTCGTTGCCGATTTCTGGAACAATCAGGAAGTCCAGAAGCTTCCGTATCAACGCGGCCGCTTGCTCGCGACCTTGTGGGATGGCCGCCTCCGCGCCAACGGCGGCAGTTTCGATCAAGTGGTTCGCGACATGCGAACACGCGCTCGCGCCGCCGAAGGGCCAACGACCGCCGCCGACCTCTTCTCCGCCGCCGCAGCCCATGCAGGCCTCAATCCTAGCGCTGAGCTGACCTCAAACGTCGAAGCTGGCGCTCTCATCGTGCTGCCCGCCGATCTGGTTGCACCTTGCGGTCGCATCACTACGCGCGAAGTCGCGAATTTCCATCGCGGCTTCGACATTGAAGCGACGCAAGCGAACAACAACGTCATCGCGGGCGTCGATCTCGCGCTTCCGGCCTACGCCGCCGGCGTTCGCAACGGCATGACGCTCATTCGCAGAGACGCGGGTGAAATCGGCAATGCGGAGATGGAGATCGTCTACGTCATGCGCGACGGCGAAACGGAGCGCACCTTCCGCTACATGCCGCGCGGCCGTGGCTCGTTCACGCTCCAGCACTTGGAAGTGGATGCGAATCTCGCGGGCGAACAACTAGCGCAATGCAGGCGCGTGCTCGGCGGCGCATAAGGAACGAAGAGGGGGGAGCATGCAGTCCGACGCTACCGAGTTACTCGGCCTCGTCGCCGGGTTCATCGGCGCTTTCGCTTTCGCGCCGCAAGCTTTCAAGATTCTGCGTGACCGTGACGCCAGCAGTGTATCGGCGCTTACGTACGCCATGGTGCTCTCTGGCGCCCTGCTGTGGGGCGCCTACGGTGTCTTTCGCCAAGCGCCGTCGATCATCTTATGGAATGCCGTCGCGGCCGGCCTCGCCGCGCTGGTGCTGATTTTGAAACTTCGCCGCGCGCCGGGTCCCGCCTAGGGAACCTTCCCTTACCGCTGACGTTGACCCGCCAGTTGGGAGATTCGCGTCATGACAGTTGAAACATTCCTTATCTGGTGCCTCGTCGGCGCTGTCGCCGGTTGGCTTGCTGGCCTTGTCGTGCGCGGCGGCGGCTTTGGCCTCGTCGGCAACATCATCGTCGGCATTATTGGCGCCTTCTTGGGTGGCTGGCTGTTCGGCGTTGCTGGCTTTTCCATCGGCGCAGGCATCATCAACACGATCTTCACCGCCTTCATTGGGGCAGTGGTGCTGCTTCTGATTGTACGCGTCATAAAACGCGCTTGAGCGCATGGATGCGCCCGTCTGGCTGATCAACGCCTTCGGCGTCGTCGCGGGCTTGTGCTCCATGGCGAGCTTCGTGCCGCAGATCAGCAAGATTCTCAAAGAGCGCGACGTTGGCGCCATCTCTCTGCGCATGTACGCAGTGACAAGCGCCGGCTTTGTCTGCTGGACGATCTTCGGACTGCTCTCAAATTCCTGGCCCGTGGCGCTCGCTAACGCCGTCTGCCTTGGCCTGGTTGTGACGATCCTCGTTCTGCGCTTGCGTTTCGACGGCGAGGGCGCTTGAACGGCGCCTCGGGAGGACGCTCATGATGAAGCCGCTGATTTCGCTCGTTGCCTTGGCTGCGCTCGCTGCCTGTGGGCCGTCCACGCAAGCAACGCCGGAAGCGCCCGCCGTCGAACTCTACGCCATGGATTGCGGTCACTCGACGTTCACCGATGTCGGCATGTTCGCTGATGACGGCTCATTCGATGGCCAATCCCGCGAGCTCATCGTGCCGTGCTACCTGATCCGTCATCCGAGCGGCGATCTCATCTGGGACACAGGTCTGCCCGAAGCCATCGCAGACATGCCGAACGGCCTGACACCGCAAAGCTTTCCCGCGCACTTCGTCGTGCCGACCAAGCTCACCGCCCAACTCGCGCAGCTCAACCTCGCGCCCGCCGACATCGAGTACGTGTCGTTCTCCCACATGCACTCGGACCACACCGGCAACGGCAATCTCTTCGCCGCCTCGACTTGGATCGTCGACACCGACGAGCGCACACGCATGTTCGACGCCGAACACCGTGCTGATCCGACCGACTTCAACAACTACAACCAGCTCGAGAACGCGCAGACGCGCCTGATCGAAGGCGACGCAGACTACGACGTCTTCGGCGACGGCTCCGTCACCATCATCCAGGCCCCCGGCCACACTCCGGGCCACACGGTTTTGCTCGTCCGTTTGCCGAACGCCGGCCCAGTTCTGCTTACCGGCGACCTGTGGCACCTCGCCGAGAGCCGCGAGCGGCGCACAGTACCGCGCTTCAACACGGATCGCGCCCAAACGCTGGCATCGATGGACAAGGTGGAGGGTCTCGCCACCGAAACTGGCGCTCGCGTGATCCGTCAGCACGTGCCGGAAGACTTCGCTTCGCTCCCGGCTTTCCCCGCACCGTTGAACTGAACGCAGACGCGGCGCCCGCAACGCGAATATCTCGCGGATGCAGCATGGATTGCGCACGCCTAAAGCGCGCAAATCCTATGAAAGGCGTGCGTTAGCGTGATCGTACGTGCATCTTCACGCGCAATCGCGGCGAGGGAGGCTGCCAATGATTACGCCTGCAAACCAACAGGCCATGATGAACTGGGTGACCCTTTGGGGGCCACGCATCTTGCTTGCACTTGTTATTGTCATCGTTGCGCACTTCGCGGCGAAGGCGGTGAAGTGGGCGATCGCCAAAGGCGTCGACCGCATTCCGTTCTTCTCACGCCGTGACGCTGCTGGCGCCGCCGGCGTGAAGCCAACGGTCGATGTTGGCGAGCGTATCGGCGAAGTGGGGTACTGGCTGGTTTGGCTCTTGGGCCTGATCGCCGCGCTCAACGTGCTCGAGATGGACGCTGTCGTCGCGCCGCTCAACGGCATGGTCGCGGGTTTCCTCGCTTATCTGCCGGCGGTTGTGGGCGCTGCGCTCATCTTCTTCATCGGCTTCGTGCTCGCCACCATCGTCCGGCGCATGGTCGAAGCGACGGTTGAAGCCGTCGAACTCGATCGCCGTCTGATCGACGCTGGCCTCACGCACACGCCAAAAGGCCCAGGCCTTGGCCGTCTGCTCGGCCTCCTGGCGTTCACGCTGATCATCATCCCGGTCTCGATCGCCGCTCTCGATGTTCTTAACATCGAAGCGATCTCTAACCCGGCGCGTGACATGCTGCAGAGTATCCTGCTGACGATCCCACGGGTCATCGGCGCTGCGCTGATCGTGTTCATCGCCTACCTGATCGGCCGCTGGGTCATGACGCTCATCGAAGAGGGCCTCAAGGCCATCGGCTTTGATGACATCATCACCAGCATCGCCAACGCCGAACCGGTGCGTGTGGGCCGCGAGAAGATGGATCTGACGCCTGGCGTCGACACCATCAACTTCTCGAAATTCCCGCCGTCCCGGATGATCGGCCTCGCTGTCCTGATCGGCATCGTGCTGTTCGCTGCTGTCGAAGCGGCGCGCTTGCTCGAATTTGCCGCCATGGCCGCGATGCTTACACGGGTGCTCGAACTCGCGAGCAGCGTGCTCTTCGGCGCGATCATCATCGCGCTCGGCATCCTGTTGGCGAACATCCTCGCTGCCGCGGCATCACGTGAAGGCAAGCCGTCGTCCGAGATCATCTCGACGATGGTGCGCTGGGGCGTGATCATACTGGCGACAGCGGTTGGCCTCTCCTTCATGGGGCTGGCCAACAACATCATCGCTCTCGCCTTCGGCCTGATCCTGGGCGCGGTGGCAGTGGCGGTGGCGATCGCCTTCGGTGTCGGCGGCCGCGACGCGGCCAAGCGCATGCTGGATCGCTGGACG
>CADEDT010000095.1 GCA_902826145.1 uncultured Caulobacteraceae bacterium | reverse complement strand
CGCGACCTTGCCGGCGCCGCCGCGCTTGCCGCGATACTCCTTCCACTCCGGCACCTGCCGCACGCGGCCTGCGCCGTCCTCCCAGGTCAGACCTTCTTCCTTGGTGAACACCTTCACGTCGGCGAGGCCGCGATCGTGATAGCTCTGCAGCTTCACGCCCTTGCCGCGGTTCATCTCCGGGAGTTCGGAGAGCGGGAAGATGAGCAGCTTCTTGCGCTCGCCAATCACCGCGACCTGATCGCCGCCAACCTTTGCCGCCTGCATGGCGCGGCCGTTCAGAACTTGCTTGCCGGAGCGTTTCGTCGCCAGCATCTCGCTCTCTGGCACCACAAAGCCATAACCCTCATGGCTCGCCACCAAGCGCTTGGCGCCCTCTTCGTACACGAACAGCGCGACGACTTCGTCAATGTCGCCAAGCTCGATCGAGAGCCGGATTGGCTCACCGTGGCCCCGCCCGCCCGGCAGCTTGTGGGCATCGAGCGTGAACGCGCGGCCGTCCGAGGCGAACGCCAACAATTTGTCGGTCGTCTCGCAGCGCACGATGTGCTGGGCGCCGTCGCCTTCCTTGAACTGTAGATTGTCGAGATCGCCGTGGCCCCTGAGTGCGCGAATCCATCCCTTCTCGGAAAGGATCACGGTCACCGGCTCGCGCGCGACAAACGCTTCGATATCAACTTCCGCCGAAACGGCAGCGGCACCGCCAAGCTCGGTGCGACGTTTGCCAAACGGCGTGCCGGGGCCGAACAGCTTCCGCGTTTCCTTCAGCTCGTTGGACACCTTGCGCCACTGCTTGCGCGTGTCTTCGAGCAGCCCTTGCAGCTCCGCCTGCTCAGCACGTAGCTCGGCGTCCTCGCGGCGGATTTCCATCTCTTCGAGCTTGCGCAACTGACGCAAGCGCGTGTTGAGGATGGCCTCTGCCTGAGTGTCATTGAGCTTAAAGCGCGCGATCAACTTCGCTTTCGGATCGTCCTCGTTGCGGATGATGCGGATCACTTCATCCAAATTGAGATAGACGATAAGCAGACCCGCCAACACGTCGAGGCGGGCAGCGATCTTCTCAAGCCGATAAGCCGTCCGGCGCTGCAGCACGTCGCGGCGGTGATCGAGGAAGGCGCGCAGCACTTCCTTCAAGCTCATCACGCGCGGCGCGCCCGATGCGTCGAGCACGTTCATGTTGAGCGAAATGCGGCTCTCAAGCGCCGTGAGCTTGAACAAGCTCTCCATCAACACTTCAGGCTCAACCGTGCGCGATTTCGGCTCGAGCACGACGCGGATTTCTTCAGCGCTCTCGTCACGCACGTCGCCAAGCAAGGGCGCCTTCTTATTCTCGATGACGGCGGCCAACGCTTCGATCAGCTTCGACTTCTGCACGAGATGTGGAATTTCGGTGACGACAATGCGCCACATGCCACGGCCGAGATCCTCGGTCATCCAGCGCGCGCGCACGCGGAAGCCGCCGCGGCCAGTGTCATACGCTTCACGGATCGCCTCTGGCGGCTCGACTACGATGCCACCGGTTGGAAAGTCGGGACCGGGAATGACCTTGAGCAGGTCGTCGGTCGTCGCCTTCGTATTCTCGATCAGCACCAAGCAACCGTCGATCAGCTCGGCCAAGTTATGCGGCGGAATGTTCGTCGCCATACCCACGGCGATGCCGCTTGAACCATTTGCCAAGAGGTTCGGAAACGCCGCCGGCAAGACGACAGGCTCTTCCTTCGAGCCATCGTAACTCGGTCGGAAATCCACCGAGTTCTCGTCAATGCCTTCAAGCAGCAACTCTGCCGCTTTCGTCATGCGGCTTTCGGTGTAGCGCATTGCGGCCGGGTTATCGCCGTCGATGTTGCCGAAATTGCCTTGGCCGTCGATCAGCGGGTAGCGCGAGCTAAAGTCTTGCGCGAGGCGCACCATCGCGTCGTAAATCGCCTGATCGCCGTGCGGGTGATAATCGCCCATCACGTCGCCGACGACCTTCGCGCTCTTTCGGAATGCTGCGTCTGCGGTGAGGTTCAAGCGCCGCATCGCGTAGAGCACGCGGCGGTGCACCGGCTTCAAGCCATCGCGCACGTCAGGCAGCGCGCGGCTCGTGATCGTGGAGAGCGCATAGGCGAGATAGCGCTTCGCCAGCGCTTCGCCGATCGGCTCATCTACAATGCGTCCACCTTCTTCCGGCGAACGGGTGATGTCGTCAGCCATTCTTGGCTCCACTCCGAAACGACCACGTGCTTTCAAGCACGCTTAAATCAGAGTCGTCCCGCAAATCCTAAACGCTCGATCAGTCTGCGGCGCTGGTCGGGCATGCCCTCGCCGCGATGCTCAAACACCCGCCGCTCCAGGAAATGTCCAGCCAAAGCGAAGGCGTCGGCAACATCTCCTGACTTTAGTTCCGCCTCCGCATCAACCAGGAACGGCGGCAATCTGAGGAGAACATCCGCATGCGGAGCGCCGGCCTCAGCCGTAGCTGCCCGGCCCGTACGCGGACTGACCCAAGCCAGGTTCTCGGTTTCGCCGGTGACGGCGCAACGCGTGAGGTCGAGCCCGTAGCCGAGGGCCGAAAGCAAACCGAGTTCGAAACGCGTATAGAGCGCTGGCCAAATATCCGTGTGCGGCATCGCTTCGATCAGCACGATGAGCGCGTCGTAGAGCTGCGGATAGGCCTGACGCTCGGGCGTCGCGCTGCGGATCAACGAGACGGCCGAGGACAAGCCGGCCAGCGCAATCGGATCGTCCAGCAGCCGCGTTGCGTGCGGCTCGCTCAATTCAAGCGGATTGTAGAAGCCCAATTGCTCGGAGAGCCGGGCCTTCCAACCACAATGCACGAGATTGCCCGCTTGCAGGATCGGTTGCGACTTGCGCCCCGCATGCACAACGCCGCCGTAACGCCCATGCTCACGGGCAAACACTTCGGCGACGAGTTTGCCCTCGCCGAATGGTCGCGCGCCCAGCACAATGGCGTCGTCAATCCATTCCATCTCAAGCTTCGTAGTCGAGACCGAGCCGCTGGAATACCGAGCGTTGCTCTGTCCAGTTCTCGTCGACCTTCACGTGCAGGAAGAGGTGGATGCGACGGTCGAACGCCTCTTCCATTTCCTTGCGCGCAAGCTCGCCGATCGTCTTGATCGTCGCACCCTTGGCGCCGATGGCGATCTTCCGCTGGCTTTCGCGCGCGACGTAGATGGTCTGATCGATCTTGGCGGAGCCGTCCTTGCGCTCTTCCCAGGTCTCGGTTTCCACCGTCAGATCGTATGGCAGCTCTTCGTGCAGCCGCAGGAACGCCTTTTCTCGCGTGATCTCCGCGGCCAGCACGCGCGCCGGCGCGTCCATGGTTTGGTCTTCTGGGAAAAGCCAAGGCCCTTCCGGCGCGCGTTCGGCAAGGGTGCGAGCGATGTCGCCGACACCGTCTCCGTTCTTCGCGGCGACCATGAACACGTCCGTGTAGAGCCCCTCTTCGACCAGCTTAGTCGTCAGCTCCAACAAGGCCGGCCGCGCCACCGCGTCGACCTTGTTGAGCACAAGGATCGAAGCGAGCTCCATCTGCTTGAGCTTGGCGGCGATGCTGGTGGAATCCGCGACCGCGTGGGCGTCCGACGCGGTGTTTTTGCCAACACCGGCGTGTGCGGCGGCATCGACGACATGCAAAATAGCGTCGGCGCCTTCGAGCGCACTCCAAGCCGCCGCCACCATGGCGCGATCCAGACGCCGCTTCGGCGCAAAGACGCCGGGCGTGTCGATCAGCACCAGCTGCACCTCATCGCGCATGGCGATGCCGCGCACTAGCGCGCGCGTTGTTTGCACCTTCTGCGTCACCGCCGCGACCTTAGAGCCGACCAGCGTGTTCACCAAGGTGGACTTGCCGGCATTCGGCGCACCCAAAACAGCGACGACGGCGCAACGTTGCTCAGCCACGCTCGCCTCGCGCTTTCAGAAACGCCGCTGCGGCGTTGCGCTGTGCGTCGCGCTTCGAACTGCCTTCGCCTTGCATCGGCTCAAAACCCTCTACGTGCGCCTCGATGATGAAGTGCGGCGCATGCTCCGGCCCGGACTGGCCTACCTCCACATAGCGCAAGTGCTTCTTCTTCGCCGCAGCCCATTCCTGCAACGCCGTCTTCGCGTCGCGCGGGGTGTTTTTCACGTCGTCGAACGCGTCGCCCCAGAAGCGCGTGATGAACGCGCGCGCCGTCTCCAACCCGCCTTCAAGATAGAGCGCCGCGATCACGGACTCGCAGATGTCGCCGAGGATGGCTTCCTTGTTTCGCCCGCCACTCGCTTCCTCAGCGGGGGAGAGCACGAGCGCATCGCCAAGGCCAGCAGCGCGCGCGGCCTTCGCACAAGCGTGACGGTTGACCAGCGCGTTGTAGCGTGGCGCCAGCTCGCCCTCCTGTTCGCTTTGGTGTTCAGCCAGCAAGCGCTCAGCTACGCATAGGCCGAGTACACGATCACCGAGAAACTCCAAGCGATCGTAGTCGCGGCTTCTCTTCTGACCTTCGTGCACGCTGCCATGCGTCAACGCCTCGCGCAGCAAGGCGCGATCCTTGAACACGTAGCCAATACGGCTCTCCAGCTCGGCGAGCTTGGCGTCGTGCGTGGCCGGCCCGCCCTTGGGCCTCTGGCTCAATTGACTGACTTGAGGAAGCGGTCGCCGCGGAAGCCGGTGAACAAGGTCCACGGCCGGAAGAGCGATGTCGAACCATTGAACGACACGACCACGAACTGCGCCGGACCGACGAGATTGTCGTACGGCACGAAGCCCACAACCGACGGCACGCGGCTGTCAGCCGAGTTGTCACGATCGTCGCCCATCATGAAGTAATGGCCCGCGGGCACCTCGAACACGCGTGTGTTGTCGAGTTCAGTCATGCCCTTGTCGAACGTGGTGTAGCTGACGCCGTTCGGCAGCGTTTCGCGATACGTCGGTATCTGTTCGACGACGCCGTGTTCGTTCTCGAAATCTACCGCGCCCAGCGATTCACGTTCCACGGCTTCACCGTTGATGTGCAGCACGCCATCAATCACTTGGATGCGGTCGCCCGGCAGCCCAACGACGCGCTTGATGAAATCACGATCCGGCTCCGGCACGGGGCGAAATACGACAACGTCGCCGCGCTCAGGTTGGCTGCCGAACAGCCGCCCGTGCGGCAGCAAGCCTTCGAGCGGTGCGAACGAGAAGCGGCCATAGCCGTAAGACCACTTGGTCACGACGATATAGTCGCCAACCTCAAGCGTCGGCTGCATGGAGCCAGATGGAATACGGAATGGCTGAGCAATGGTGAAACGCAGCACCATGGCGAGCGCCAGCGCGTAGAGGATGGTCTTCACATTGTCCCAGAAGACGTCCATCGCAGGCGTCGAAGAACTCGTCGTCGTCATGCTCATGCGTTTCTCGTAGAGCCCTTCCAGGCCGCCCTTGCTGTACTGACGGGGCCGCGCCCTTCGCGGCCATGCCTTTCCCCACCCGAGCGGATCATTCCCCGGACCCGGGCTGAATCGGCGCCAACTCCGCCGAAATGATGACGAAACCGACAGCCAACGGGTAGTCGTCCGTAAGGCTTACGTGGATGTGGGCGACGTGCCCAGGTGGCGTCAATTGTTCCAGACGCCGCGCCGCCCCACCGGTCAGTTTCATGGTCGGCTGGCCGCTCGGCAGGTTCGCCACCCCCATGTCCCGCCAAAAAACCCCTTGTTTCAAGCCTGTACCTAGCGCCTTCGAGGTGGCCTCCTTGGCCGCGAAGCGTTTGGCGTAGGTGGCTGCCCGTTGGTCGGGCCGCCGCTCCGCGCGAGCGCGTTCCTTCTCGGTATAGATCCGATGGGTGAACCGATCGCCAAAGCGGGCGAGCGTCTGCTCGATCCGCCGGATGTCGATGATGTCCGAACCAATGCCGATGATCATGTGGCGGTTCTAGGCGCCCGCCCGCGCCGCGTCGATCCGGGCGCGCATTTCGGTGACTGCGTCCGCCAATCCCACGAAGATGGCTTCACCGACGAGGAAATGGCCGATGTTGAGTTCGGCAACTTCGGGGATGGCCGCGATCGGCGCGACGGTCTCGTAATCGATGCCGTGGCCGGCGTGCACTTCCAGACCGAGCGAGGCGGCTTGCGTCGCGCCGGCGCGCAAACCAACAAGCAGCTTTTCCGCTTCTTCCGTCTGGCCATCCCGCGCGGCGTCGCAATAGGCGCCGGTGTGTAGTTCAACAACCGCCGCGCCCGTTCGAGTCGCCGCTTCGATCTGCGCGGGATCGGCGCCGATGAAAAGCGAAACGCGGCTGCCGTTCGCGCTGAGCTTCTCGACGAACGGCGTGATCCAATTGTGCCCACCGAGTACATCAAGCCCGCCCTCTGTCGTGCGCTCTTCGCGGCGCTCCGGCACGAGGCACACAGCGTGCGGCCGATGCTTCAACGCGATCTCCAGCATCTCCGATGTGACAGCCATCTCAAGGTTCAACGGCCGCCCGCGTTCCCGCAGCATTGCCGCGAGGTTTTCAATGTCAGCGTCCGAGATATGCCGACGATCTTCGCGCAGATGTGCCGTGATCCCATCGGCGCCCGCTTCCAGTGCAACAACCGCAGCCCGCGCAGGATCAGGATACGAAACACCGCGTGCGTTGCGGATGGTGGCCACGTGATCGATGTTCACGCCAAGCCGCACGCGCTGGCTCATGCGGCAAGGCCCCGGCTGCCCGGCTTGATCGCCGGAAGCGCAGCGAGTTCAGGCGGCAATTGATCTGCGGGATACGCCGGCGCACTCACACTCGCGAGCGAGACAAGCTTCGCGCCAATGTCCGCCTTGCCACCCGACCGATCGATCAAGCACGCAGCGCCGACAAGCTCACCCGGATGTCCGCGGATCGCATCGAGACACTCGCGCGATGAAAGGCCGGTGGTGACAACATCCTCCACCATCAGCACCCGCTCTCCCGGCTTGATCTCGAAGCCGCGACGCAGTTGGAACTCGCCCTTGTCGCGTTCAACAAACATAGCGCGCGCCCTCAGGTGGCGCGCCGTTTCGTAGCCAGGAATGATCGCGCCAACGGCGGGCGAAATCACGGCGTCGATCTTCCCGAACGCCGCCTCTGCTTTCTCCGCAAGCGCGCGGCATAAGCGCTCCGTCCGTTCCGGATCCATGAACACTGCGTTCTTCTGGAAAAACACCGGTGAGTGCAGTCCGGAGGAGAGGATGAAATGCCCCTCCAACAACGCGCCAGCAGCGCGGAATTCGTCGAGAACTTGATCCTGATTCATACGGCGGATGTAGCACCAGCAGCCGAAGGCGAAAACGCCTAACCCTTCACCCGCTCGGCTTCTTTCACAGACTTGCTCGCGCGCATGGCCGCCAAGATGTTCACTAGATGGCGGGCGTCGGCCACTTCGATGTCGAAGATCATGTCGAAGAAATCGACCGTGCGTTTGGCCAAGCGCAGATTGAGGATGTCGCCCTGGTTTTCGGCGATGATGCTGCAAAGCTCCGCCAGCACGCCGCGCTTGTTCTCGACCGTCGCGACCATGCGGCCGACGGCGAGCGTTTTGTTCAACGCGGTCGGAGTCCAGGCGAGGTCAATCCACTCGCCGCCGTCCTCAAGCGCGGCAAGCGTTTCGCAATCGATGGTGTGCACCACAACGCCTTTGCCAGGTGTGTGCACGCCGATGATACGGTCGCCCGGAATCGGGGTGCAGCACTCGGCAAAATGCAACGCGACGCCCGGCGTCAGATCGCTGCCCCGCACATAGAGTTTCGCCTTCTCCAGCTCCATCGGCCGGCGGCCTTCGTCCTTACGAACTTTCTCTTTCAGACCGGGAAATGCCGCGACGGCGACTGCGCTGGCTTTGATCGAACCTTCACCGACGGCGATGAAGAGTTCTTCCTCGTCATGTTTGCCAAGCGTTTCAGCCGCTTGCTTCAGAGCCGTATCAGCGAGTTCGTGGCCGTACCGGTGCAGCGCGTGCGCAACGAGATCGCGGCCCAGGCGCTCGAACTCTTCGCGCTTGGCGTGCTTCTCCAGCCGGCGCTGCGCCGCCTTCGCGCGACCTGTCTTGGTGAGCGCGTCATAGCCAGGCACCGGCGCGACCTTGTCACCGGTCACGACTTCGACCACGTCGCCGTTGCGCAGGATCGTGCGCAGCGGTTTGTCGACGCCGTTGATCCTCGCGCCAATGCAGCGGTCGCCAATGTCGGAGTGCACCGCATAAGCAAAGTCGAGCGGCGTTGCGCCTTGCGGCAGCGGGATCAACGTGCCCTTCGGCGTGAAGGAGAACACGTGATCGGAGTACATTTCGAGCTTCGCATGCTCGAGGAATTCTCCGGCTTCGCCACCGTGTTCAGCTATCTCAAGCAAAGAGCGCGTAGCTTCCCGTGCATCCAAACCGGCGGACGCCGCGGTTTCTTCGTCGAAGCCGTAGGACTCGTTCTTGTAGCGCCAATGCGCTGCGACGCCGTTTTCGGCGATCTGATCCATCTCTTCGGTGCGGATTTGAATCTCAACGCGCACGTTGCCTGGCCCGATCACCGTCGTGTGGATCGAGCGATAGCCGTTCGGCTTCGGGTTGGAGATAAAATCTTCCACCTGATCCGGCACGCAGCGCCAAGTTTGGTGGATCAAACCCAGCGCACGATAGCAATCGTCCGGATTGTTCACGATTACGCGGAAGGCATAGACATCCGCAAGATCAGAGAATTCGATGCTCTTGCGCTGTAGCTTCCGCCAAATCGAGTAAGCCTGCTTTTCCCGCCCATAAACGCGCGCGTCGATGCCTGCGAACTCGAACACCTCCATGATCGTCTGGATGATGATCGCAACGTTCGCGCCTTTTTCAACGCGCAACTGCGCCAAGCGCGCATTGATCGTCGTTTCCATATCCGGAAACGCCTCATGGAAAGCGAGACCTTCAAGTTCACGTGCCATTTTCTCCATGCCGATGCGGCGTGCGAGCGGCCCGTAGATCTCCAATGTCTCGAGCGCGATGCGGCGGCGTTTTTCCGGCTTCGGAATGTGGCTCAGCGTGCGCATGTTGTGCAGCCGGTCCGCCAGCTTCACGATCAGCACGCGCACGTCTTTAGACATGGCGAGAATGAACTTCTGCAGGTTCTGCGCCTGCTTGTTCTCTTCGCTCTGAATCTCGAGTTGTGAAAGCTTGGTGACGCCCTCGACGAGGTCGGCGATCTGCACGCCGAACATCTTCTCGATCTCTTCGCGCGTGGCGTCGGTGTCTTCGACGGTGTCGTGCAACAAGCCCGCGACGATCGTCGCCGCATCGAGCTTGTACTCGGTCAGAATGCCCGCGACTTGGATCGGGTGCGCGAAGTACGGGTCGCCCGAGTGACGCAGCTGCGCGCCGTGCTTCACCGTCGCGTACACGTACGCGCGGTTGATCAGATTCTCATCGACTGACGGATCATACCCGCGCACGCGCTCCACCAGTTCGAACTGGCGCAGGTAGCCCTTGCGCGGCTGCGAGCCCGCGCCTGCCGCTGTTTGGCTGGCCGGGTCTTTGGCGGCGACTCCGTCACCGCCGGACATGTGCTTAGTACCGCTCGTCGCGCTGAGCTTCGGCTTCCTGCTGAAGCGCACGCAGAACGTCGTCTTCGCTGGTCTCGACCGGCGCGGCGATGGCCAGACGATCCTGCTCTTCTTCGGCCGCGGCGGCGGGCTGCACGTCCTGGTAGAGCATGACGTAGCTGTCGCGGAGCTCTTCCACTGTGATGGCGCCGTCGCCGATCTCGCGGAGGGAAACGACGGGGTCTTTATCGCGGTCGCGGTCGACCAGGGGCTCAGCGCCCGAGGAAATGTTGCGCGCCCGGTGGGCGGCCAAAAGCACCAGCGAGAACCGGTTTGGGATCTTTTCTACACAATCTTCGACGGTTACGCGGGCCAAGGCGTGCTTCCTCTGGGTCAGACAGGGCTGGAATGAACCGACAACCTAGTGGGTCCCGAGGTTTTCCGCAATGCGGCAAGGGCGGCCCGAGGGCCGGAGCTTCAGGGGCCGGCGGCCTTCAGCTCGCCGACCCGCCGATACCGGAAGCCGGTCGGCAAATCGGCCAGCAGCTCGGCGACCGTCAACCTCGACCCCGCGTGCGTCCAATCCGGCGCCAGTTCAGCAAGTGGCGCCAACACAAACACACGCTCGTGCATGCGAGGATGCGGAAGCGTCACGTCGCCGAAAGTTCCCACGAAGCCGTCCATCGCGATAATGTCGAGATCGAGCGTACGCGGCGCCCACCTTTCGCGACGTTCACGACCGAAGTTCCGTTCGATCTGAGACAGCACATCATAAAGCTGTTGCGGCGTGCGCGCGCCAACGTCTAGCTCCGCGACGGCGTTGTAGTAGTCGGGCTGGCCGCTTCCTTGCGGCCACGCTTCGGTTTCCCAGACACCTGAAAGCGCGCGCAGGGACAAACCTGCGGCCTGCATCGCCGCCACGGCGCGCGCCAACAGCGCAAGGCCCTGCACGCCGTCGAACGGCATGTTGGCGCCGAGTGCGACGAAAGCGCGGGTTGAGGCGTTCATACTTTGCGAACCATCGCGCGTTACCGCGCACTACGAGAGCTTCTATGAACTTGCTTGACCGCCTGATCCACCCTGACGAGCGCGTCGTTGTCCTCATCGACGGCGCCAATCTCTATTCGGCCGCGAAGGCGCTCGCGTTCGACATGGACTATCGCAAAGTGCTGGATGAATTTCGCCAGCACGGCAGGCTCATTCGCGCCACCTACTACACTGCGGTGGTTGAGGATCAGGAATTCTCGCCGATCCGGCCGCTGGTCGATTGGCTCGACTATAACGGCTACTCGCTCGTGACGAAGCCGGCGAAGGAATACACCGACGCCACCGGCCGCCGCCGCTTCAAGGGCGATATGGACGTCGAAATCGCGATCGACCTACTACTTGCCACCGATTACGCGGACCACGCGTTCCTCTTCTCCGGCGATGCAGACTTCCTGCCTGCAATCGAAGCGGCACAGCGCAAGGGAATGCGCGTGAGCGTTGTCTCCACAATTAAGTCGAACCCGCCCATGGCGGCCGATGATCTCCGGCGCACCGCCGACAATTTTGTTGACCTCGCCGATCTCGCGGCGCTGGTTGGCCGTCCGCCGCGCGAACGCGCACCGGCGGATGACCGCTACGCCTACGCTGAAGACGAGGACAGGTGAGCACAACTCCGCCGGAAGCGCCGAAGGACTGCCCGCTCTGTCCCCGGCTCGTTGCTTATCGCGAAGCCAATCAGCGCGCCGAACCAACCTGGTTTAACGGCGCCGCGCCCTCGTTCGGCGATCCGAACGCGCGCCTGCTCGTCGTCGGCCTCGCGCCCGGTCGCATGGGCGCCAACCGCACGGGGCGACCGTTCACCGGCGACTACGCGGGCGACCTCCTCTACAGCACGCTGAAGAAGCTCGGCCTTGCGGAAGGGGAGTACCGCGCTGACCCCAATGATGGCTTCACTTTGAAGGGCGCGATGATCAGCAATGCCGTGCGCTGCGCACCGCCGGAAAACAAACCAACACCCGCTGAGATCGCGACGTGCCGGCCCTTCCTGTCATCACGCATGGCGGCGCTGCCGAAGCTGCGCGCGATGTTGGCGCTAGGATCAATCGCGCATGAAAGCGTGCTGCGCGCGTATGGGCTAAAGCCGACGGCCTCGAAGTTCGGCCACGCCGTCGAGACCGAACTGCCGAATGGTCACATCATGGTCTCAAGCTATCATTGCTCGCGCTACAACACGCAGACGCGGCGGCTCACGACCGAGATGTTCGAAACCGTGATGGCGCGCGCGAAGGCGATCGCTTTCGGCTAGAGCGCCACGCCGTAGGTGCGATAGTTCGCCGTGATGCCCGGCTCCAGGCGCTCTGCTTCCGCAACATCCGCCTGGCCTTCGGCAACCAGCCCCATGCGAATCCGCGCCACACCGCGGCCGAACATGTAGTGTCCACGCGTCGGCTCAACCGCCAAAGCCGCTTCGTAGTCCGCGATCGAGGCGGCGTAGTCGCCGCGCTTCAGGTGCACAAGGCCGCGGCTATCCAGTGCCGCTGAATTGCGCGGCTCAGCTAGTAATGCCGCGTTGCAATCTGCGAGCGCTGCGTCGAGATCGTCATCGTTGATCGTCCGAATCCAGCAGCGTTCGTTCAGCAGCGCGGCGTTGGTTGGCGCAGCTTTCAAATCTTCGGACACCGCCTCCAGCTGCTCGCGATATTGCGTCACCCGGTTCGCCAGCGTGTCGTTGCGACCGGTGATCGCGGCCTCAAGCGTCGGGTCAATCGCCAACGCCTGATCAAAATCCCGCAGCGCGAAATTGTAAGCGCCACGCATTTGATGGAGGGCCGCGCGCGCCAGGTAGGCTTGCGCATTGCGATTGTTGATGCGCATCGCCCGACCATAATCGGTCATCGCGCGCGCGAACTGACTTTGATCGGCCCGAATGCGACCACGTGCGATCAGCGCAGCGGCGCGATCCTCTGGTGTTGTTTCAGGGAAGTTGATCACCGTTGAGCACTGCGCGACGCGATATTCCAGAGCGCCTTCACCGGTGCAGCGCTCCAATGAAACGTGCGCCGTTTCCGCCGTGACCGGTTGCAGGCAGCCGCCCAATAAAGCAGCCGCAGCGATGACGAACCGTTTCATCCCTTGTCCCGCAACAAGCGCCCTTGCTGACGCTTCCACTCACGATCTTTCGTCGCCTCGCGTTTGTCGTGCGCCTTCTTTCCCTTGGCGAGCGCGATCTTCACTTTGGCGATGCCGCGCTCATTGAAATAAAGCTCAAGCGGCGCAAGCGTTCGGCCCTCGCGTTCGACGGCGCCTGCAAGCTTCTTCAGCTCCTTGCCGCGCACCAAAAGCTTACGCGGCCGGCGCGGCTCATGATTGAACTGCCCGGCGGGTGGGTACTCAGGTATCGTCGCGTTGATCAGCCAGAGCTCACCCTTGTCGGTGCTGGCGTAGCTCTCGGCGATGTTCGCGCGCCCGCCGCGCAGCGACTTTACTTCCGTGCCGACCAGCTGGATGCCGGCCTCCATCGTGTCTTCGATCATGTAATCGAAGCGGGCGCGGCGGTTCTCCGCGATCAGCTTGCGCTTGGGGTCTTCCTTCTTGGCCATGGCGCTTAAATAAGACCTGCATGCGTCATTGCCGAGCGGATGGTCGCTTTTCCCGCATCCGTGCAAGTGATCAGTGGCAGCCGAACTTCGTCCGAGCACAAGCCCAGCAGCGAGCAGGCGTATTTGGTCGGCGCCGGCGATGGTTCGCAGAAGAGCGCCTTGTGCAAGGGCGCCAGCTTGTCATCGATCGCGCGCGCCGCTTCGAAGGCGCCTTGCAGCGTCGCTTCCTGCATTTGCGCGCAAAGCTTTGGCGCCACGTTCGCTGTCACCGAGATGCAGCCGCAGCCGCCTTGTGCGTTGAAGCCGATGGCGTTGGGGTCGTCGCCGGAAAGCTGAATGAACTTCTCACCAGCGAGTTGCCGGTGCCACGCCACGCGCCCGAGATCGCCCGACGCATCCTTGATGCCTACCACGTTCTTCAGTTGCGCCATCTTGCCGACCGTCTGCACCGACATGTCGACGACCGTGCGCCCCGGCACGTTGTAAACGTAGATCGGAATGTCGACCGCATCGCTGATCGCCTTCACATGCGCGACCATCCCGTCTTGGCTCGGCCGGTTGTAGTACGGCGCCACAACGAGCACGGCGTCAGCGCCAACCCGCTTCGCGTGCTGCGCCAACTCGGTCGCGTGTGCGGTATTATTGGAGCCGGCGCCGGCGATCACCGGCACGCGTCTCGCCGAGACCTCGACGCACATTTCCACAACGCGGACGTGCTCTTCTACGCTCAGCGTCGCGCTCTCACCGGTAGTGCCGCAGGGAACCAAAGCATGCGAACCCTCGGCAATCTGTCGCTCCACTAGCGCCTGGAACGCGCGTTCATCCACGATTCCGTTGCGAAATGGCGTAATGAGCGCGGGAATCGAGCCGTGAACCATGAAC
>CADEDT010000094.1 GCA_902826145.1 uncultured Caulobacteraceae bacterium | reverse complement strand
TCCAGCTCGAAGAAGCGCTGGTCGGTATAAAGCCACGCGGGCAGGGACATCGGGACGGCGGTCATGCCGCCTTTTTCGCAGCGCACGCCGCTTCGCGCAATGATCCGTTCCGCCACAACCCGCGTATCCCGCGCGGGAGGATTTCGGGTGCGAGCTCTGATCGTGGCGCTGGGCTTGGCGCTAACGCCCGCCTGCGCAAGCCAGGCGCAAACGACCTGGACGCCGGAGCAATTGCTCGCTGGCCTCGCGGGCGAATGGGAAGGCGCGCTGGGCTACCGGGACTATCAAAGCAACGAGCTGTTCGAGCTGCCCGTCGTCACCACGATCCGCATGGCTGACGATGGCCGCACTGCGATCCGTAGCTCACGCTTCGATGAAGGCGATGCACCCGATGTCTACATCGTCTCGATGTCCGCCTTCGACACACAGAGCGGGCTCTACGAAACGGCGGGCTTCCGCGCTGGCCGCGCCATGTACACGACACGCGAGGCGGTAGCGCTCGCCGAACCGCCGCGTGATGCGGAGCACTGGCGGCTGACGTTCACTGGACGCGGTATGGATGACGATCGCGCAGCCGATATCCGTGTAACGATCACGCGCGATGGCGACGAGACGGTAGCTGTGAAGGAAGTGGATTATCTCGAAGATCCAGCGGTGAACTTCGAATTCCGCAATCAGACGCGGCTGAGGCGTGTGCGCTGATTTTGGATGATGCGCGCAGTCCATCGCGCCGCAACGACGAATGGCCAAGCCAGCTGGCCCCACGCGCCCTTGCCAATCTCATCGCGCACGCCAAGCGGCACGTCGCAGGGGCGCGGGACGTGATAGGTGCGGAACGCTTGGTCGAACACAGAGAACACCGTGGCGAAGTTCACCCCGGCGCCGTCTGCGTCGCGGATGTGGTGCCAGCGATGCATGGCGGGTGAAACGAACACGCGCCCGAGCGGCCCGTACGTCCACGGCAAGTCCATGTGGATGAAGAGTCCGTAGTAGTGGCGCACCAGGTTGTTCACGATCAGCGCCCAGATCGGCAGGCCGAGCAGCGCGAGGAACGTCGTGTCGATCAGCGCCGTCGTGAGACGGTTGAGCGGGTGAAAACGCAGACCTGTCGTCCAAGTCATATGCTTATCGCTGTGATGGATCGCGTGCGCGGGCCATAGAAGCGGCGTGTGTTCGAGGCGATGGCGCCAATAGGCGATAAAGTCGCCAGCGAAGATCGCGATGAAGCCAACTGCCCATACCGGTAGCAGCGCCCATTGCTCAGCCGAGAAGAGCCGCAAGCCGGCCGTTTGGATCAAGCCGCCGGTGAACGTCAGCGCGATCACCAACAGCGGTGTGATGAACGCCACGTCGAGCGCAAACAGGATCATATTGATCCGCACTTGCGGCGTGGCGCTCCGCGCGACGCGAAACGCTTCGGCGCCGCGTAAGATGAAGGCGAGAGCGGCGAAGAACAGCGCAGGCCAGATCAGGCCGCTGAACGCGGTCCAGAACGCATGGCCGGTCTGAGTGAGAAGAGATTGCGCTAGCTGCACGTCGCGAGCCTAGTCGGCCTGCAATAGCGACGCCAGAGCAGCGCGGAGCTTCCGGTCACGTTTTAGCGCCACCTCGCGGCTCATCGCTTCGTTGCGTGTCGTGTAGCGCTCCGCATAAAGCAGCACCCAGACCCGCCCGCGCGTCGACCGCGCACCGCGCCCGGCATTGTGCGCCGTCAGCCGCTGCTCCAGATCCACGCACCAGCCGACATACGTGCGCCGGTCCTCACCGCGCACGCTGCCGAGAATGTAGACGTAGCCAAACGTGCTCAGCTGAACCCACCAAAGTTCACGAACTTCGCTTCGAGATACTCATCGAGCCCCTCGGTGCCGCCTTCGCGACCGAGCCCGCTTTCTTTCCAGCCGCCGAAGGGGATCACTTCGTTTGAGAAGATCCCGTCATTGATCGAGACCATGCCGCTCTCGATCCGTTCCGCTACGCGCCAGGCGCGATGCACGTCCTTCGTGAAGAAATAAGAGGCGAGGCCGAAGGGCGTGTCGTTGGCGATGGCGACGGCTTCGTCTTCCGTCTTGAACCGAATGAGCGGCGCGACTGGACCGAAGATCTCTTCCGTGTTCACGCGCATCTCGCGTGTGACGTCAGTGAGCACCGTTGGCGTGAAGAACTGCGCGCCCGCCGCGTGCTTCTTGCCGCCCGTCAACGCGGTTGCGCCTGAAGCCAAAGCCTCCGCCACCATTCGCTCAACCTTTTCGATGGCCTTCTGATCGATGAGCGGCCCGATCTCGACGCCTTCTTGGTCGCCCGGGCCGACCTTGAGCTTCGCTACCGCGTCGGCGAGCTTCTTCGAGAACGCATCGTAGATCGCGTCCTCCACCAAAATCCGATTCGCGCACACGCAGGTTTGTCCGGCATTGCGGAACTTCGACATGATCGTGCCTTTGACGGCGAGATCGAGATCGGCGTCGGCGAACACGATGAGCGGCGCGTTGCCGCCGAGTTCGAGCGCCACCTTCTTCACGGTCGAACCGATGCACGCCGCGCCGAGCTTCTTGCCGACTTCGGTGGAGCCGGTGAACGAGAAGTGCCGTACCAGCGGGCTCTCGCACATCACCTTGCCGACCGCGGAAGCTTCCTCCGTCGTCACCACATTGAACACGCCCGCCGGCAGCCCGGCTTTCTCTGCCAACTCGGCCAAAGCCAAAGCCGTCAGCGGCGTCTGGTGCGGCGGCTTCAGCACGATGGTGCAGCCAGCGGCGATCGCGGGCGCGGCTTTGCGTGTGATCATCGCCATCGGAAAATTCCACGGCGTTACCGCCGCGCACACACCGATCGGCTGCTTCAGCGTCACATAGCGGCGCGTCGCCGTCGTCGTCGGGATGACGCGCCCGTAGGCGCGCTTCGCTTCTTCACCGAACCATTCCATGAAGCTCGCGCCATACGCCGCTTCGCCCTTGGCTTCCGCGATCGGCTTGCCGCCTTCGAGCGAGATCAGCCGCCCGAGCCGATCGAGGTCAGCCATCATCAGATCGAACCAAGCGCGCATGATCTGCGCGCGCTCCTTCGCGGCCTTGCCTGCCCAACCAGGGAAGGCGCGATGCGCCGCCGCGATGGCTTCCTCGGTTTCCGCGGCGCCGAGGTCCGGCACTTCGGCGATGACCTCTTGGTTGGCGGGATTGAACACCTTGAAGCGCTTGGCGCTCGCGCGCCATTTGCCGTCGATATAGGCGTCGGAGCGGAACGTGGGGCTCATTCTATGTGTTCCTCAGCGTGTCAGGTGTCGGGTGTCAGGTACCAGATTTAGAACGCCGGCGTCTCGCAATCACGCTGACGCTGTCGCCAATTCCTGGTATCTGACACCCGACACCGGACACCTGACACCCGAGGTGAACATGAGCTGGAAAGACGTCCTGGTCATCGTGTCGGAGGCCGAAGCCGACGAGCCGGCGCTTGCGCTCGGCGAAGCTTTGGCGAAGAAGTGCGCCGAATGCCATCTCGCCGCGGCTTTTCTTACGCCGCTGCCGGACGAACCGCTGGCCTATGAACCCACCGTCGTCGCCGGGGTCTGGGCCGAGCTTTTGGGCCGCGCACGGCAGGAAGCGGAGTCCGAACGCAAGCGCGTCGAAGCGCGCCTCGGCAAGTCCAGCAAGACGATCGATCTCCGCAACGCCGAAGCGCTCTCGCGCGATCTCGGCCGCGTCGCCGCCGTTCATGCACGCTATGCCGATGTCACAGTGATGACCCGCCCGACTGAAGGAGCCGGAGCCGAACTGCGCGAGGAGATCATCGAAGGCGTGCTCTTCCACTCCGGCCGCCCGGCCATGATCGCGCCGCCCGGCTGGAAGGCGGGCGACATCGGTAAGCGCGTCGTCGTCGCCTGGGACGCGAGCCGCGAGGCCACGCGCGCGCTCTCCGAAGCCGACGATATTCTGGAAGGCGCCGAAGCGGTGACGGTGCTTACGGTAGACGCCAAGCCGAAAATGTTTGGCCACGGCGACGCGCCCGGCGCCAACATCGCCTCGCACCTCACGCGACGCGGTCTGCCCGCCGAAGTGCGTAATGTCGACAGCATGGGCCGCGCCGCCTCGCAGGCGATCCTCGAAGAAGCGCAAGCGCTCAACGCCGACCTCATCGTCATGGGCGGCTACGCGCACTCACGCCTGCGCGAACTCGTCTTCGGCGGCGCCACGCGCGAGCTACTGCGGACGGCGACCGTGCCGCTGCTGATGGCGCACTAGATCGCGCCGTTGAAGGCGAAGTTCGAGAACTGGCGCGTCGCCGGATCGTATTCGACGCCGAAGGTGATTGGTCCACCGTCGCAGATTTGCACGGCTTGCGTGCGCCAGTCGAAGCGCGAGTTGGCGCCGCCGCCGATGGCGCTTTCGTCGACGCCGTTCACATAGATGATCCGCCGTCCGCCGATGACGAGGCCGGCGATTTGCCGATAGTAGCCGCCAGGCGAAGGACTTTCGCCGTACTCTTCCTGCTTTCGCGCCACGAGCAATATGAGTTCGTCCTGCATCGCGCGGATCTCCGCATCGCTCGGAGTCCAGATGTCTTCGATGGGGCCAGGTGAGATGCGGCTACATTGACGCCCGAACGCGCGTGCCGCATCGCCCGTGAGCACCGTGCGTGTTTCAGCAGTCCACAGTTCCGCGACCTGCTCCTGCACCGTACCCGTCGAAGGCGGTGCAGTGGTCGGCGCACACGCCGTTGCGCCTGCGATCAGCGCCGCGACAAAGAGATGCTTCACGGAAACCATGTTCGCGAGCCTAGCCCCTTGTGTGCTTGAGGCGCCACACCTAGTTCAGGGGCACAACATCACTCATGCCACGTTGATCCGCCGTTCGGGGGTTAACGTGGGACGCCGTAAGGGTCTGTCATGGATATGGAAAAGCTCACCGAGCGGGCGCGCGGATTCGTGCAGGCCGCGCAAACGATCGCGATCCGCGAACAAAACCAACAACTCGAAACTCAGCACCTGCTGAAGGCGCTGCTCGATGACCGCGAAGGTCTTGCAGCGAGCCTGCTAACGAGCGCCGGCGCCAATGCGCGCTTGGCTGCTGACGAAGCCGACAAAGCCGTTCAGTCACTGCCGAAAGTGCAGGGCGGTGGCGACCGCATGTACGCGGCTGTCTCGTTCAACCGGGCGCTCGATGCGGCGGACCAAGCCGCAACGAAGGCCGGCGATAGCTACGTCACCGCCGAGCGTTTGCTGTTTGGCCTCGCGATCGCCGGAGGCACGGCATCCGACATCCTGAAGAAAGCTGGACTCACCCCGCAGAAGCTCGAAGCGGCGATCGCCGAGCTTCGCAAGGGCCGCACGGCGCAATCATCGTCCGCCGAGGATCAGTACGACGCGCTGAAGAAGTATGCGCGCGACCTCACCGAGGATGCGCGCAAGGGCAAGCTTGACCCGGTCATCGGCCGCGACGAAGAAATCCGCCGCACGATCCAGGTGCTCTCGCGCCGCACCAAGAACAACCCTGTGCTGATCGGCGAACCTGGCGTCGGCAAGACCGCCATCGCCGAAGGCTTGGCGCTGCGCATCGTCAATGGCGACGTGCCCGAGAGCCTGAAGCACAAGAAGCTCTTGGCGCTCGACATGGGCTCGCTCATTGCTGGTGCTAAATTCCGTGGTGAATTCGAAGAGCGCCTGAAGGCGGTTCTGAACGAAGTCACCGCGGCCGAAGGCGGCATCATTCTCTTCATTGACGAAATGCACACGCTCGTCGGCGCTGGCAAAGCCGACGGCGCGATGGATGCATCGAACCTGCTGAAGCCCGCTTTGGCACGTGGTGAACTCCATTGCGTCGGCGCCACGACGCTCGACGAATATCGCAAGCACGTCGAGAAGGACGCCGCGTTGGCACGCCGTTTCCAGCCGGTTTTTGTCGATGAACCGAGCGTGGAAGATTCCATCTCGATCCTGCGAGGACTCAAGGATCGCTATGAGCAGCACCACGGTGTGCGCATTTCCGATGCGGCTATCGTGGCTGCCGCTCAGTTGAGTCATCGCTACATCACCGACCGCTTCCTACCGGACAAGGCTATCGACCTGATGGACGAAGCCGCCTCGCGCCTGCGCATGCAGGTCGATTCCAAGCCCGAAGAGCTGGACGAACTCGATCGCCGCGCGCTGCAGCTGAAGATCGAGCTGGAAGCGCTGAAGAAGGAGAAGGACGCGGGCTCGAAGGATCGCACCGAGAAGCTCGAAGCGGAGATTGCGCAGATCGAAACGCGCTCAGCTGAACTCACCTCGCGCTGGTCGGCGGAGAAGCAGAAGCTTCAGGTGACTTCCAAGTCGAAGGAAGAGCTGGAGAAGCTCCACACCGAGTACGAAAACGCCGTGCGCCAGGGCAACCTCGCGCGCGCGTCTGAACTCAAATACGGCCGTATCCCACAGCTCGAAAAGCAGATCGCCGACGCCGAGAAGGCAGGCGGCGATGGCGCGGGGCTGGTAAAGGAAGTCGTCGACGCCGAAGCGATCGCGGGCGTCGTCTCGCGCTGGACGGGAGTGCCGGTCGAGAAGATGCTCGAAGGCGAGAAGGCGAAGCTGCTGGCGATGGAGGACTCGCTCCGTGGCCGCGTCATCGGCCAGGAGCCAGCGCTTCGCGCTGTGGCGGACGCAGTGCGCCGTGCGCGTGCGGGGCTGCAAGACCCGAACCGGCCGATCGGCTCGTTCATGTTCTTGGGCCCTACGGGTGTCGGCAAAACCGAGCTCACAAAGGCGGTTGCCGAATTTCTGTTCGACGACGAGCACGCGCTGACGCGCATCGATATGTCCGAGTACATGGAGAAGCACTCGGTCGCCCGCCTGATCGGCGCGCCTCCGGGTTATGTCGGCTACGAGGAGGGCGGCGCGCTCACAGAAACCGTGCGGCGCCGGCCTTACCAGGTGATCCTGTTCGACGAGATCGAGAAGGCGCATCCGGACGTGTTCAACGTTCTGCTGCAAGTGTTGGACGATGGCCGCCTCACCGACGGTCAAGGCCGCACGGTCGACTTCAAGAACACCATCCTGATCATGACCTCGAACGCTGGCGCGCAATTCCTCGCTGATCAGCCAGAAGGCGCCGACGTCGAAGACGTGCGCAAGCAGGTGATGGACGAAGTGCGCATGCGCTTCCGCCCAGAATTCCTGAACCGCATCGACGAGATCATTCTCTTCAAGCGTCTCGAACGCGCGCAGATGGGCGCGATCGTCGACATCCAGCTGAAGCGTCTCGAAAAGCTCCTCGCCGTGCGCAACATCGGAATGGATCTGGATAGCCGCGCCAAGAACGAGCTCGCCAAGCGCGGCTACGATCCCGCGTGGGGCGCGCGCCCGCTGAAGCGCGTCATCCAGAAGGACGTGCAGGATCCGCTCGCGCGGCAAATTCTGGAAGGCGTCATCAAGGATGGCGATCGCGTCGCTGTCACCTATGACGGCAACGACTTCCTCTTCAACGGCGCCAGCAACAAAGCAGCGGCCTAGTCAAAAGGGCGGAGCTTTGTGCTCCGCCCTTGCTCTATTCAACTTCCCGCACCCGTTAAGGGCGTGTCGCTTCGTTGTCGTCGGTCGCGCGTTCGACGGCGCCCGCAGCGTCGTTCACTGCGCCTTCAGCGGCTTCGCCGGCTTCATGCGCAGCATCGCCGATGGCTTCACCAGCTTGATCGAGTTCTTGGCCAGCTTCCTGCGTGGCTTGTTCGGTTTCCGTCTGCGCTTCGTCTTGCGCGGCCGGCGTACAGGCGGCGGCCAAACCCAATGCCGCGATCGCAATCAACAGTCTCATTCTCGTCTCCAGCGCTCTTTCACCCTCGCAGCGCCGCGGACGCTAGCAGAGCGGCGCTGGCTGGGAACCCGCCATTTCTGCGTTGGCTCGCGAAACAGAATGCATAGGAACTTTTAGCGTCGGTGCGCATTAAGCGTGGTTGATGCGGGCGTTGAATCCGAAAACTTGGCTGGCGCTGGCGCGCCGCGAAATCGTGCCGATTGCGGTGCTGCTCGGCATCGGGCTGCCGATCCTCGCCTTCATTGAGATCGCCGACGAAGTCACCGAGGGCGAAGGCGAGGTACGCTGGTTCGACGAAGGGCTGTTGCTTGCGCTTCGCACCAGTGATCCAGGCGATCCGATCGGTCCGCGCTGGTTTGAGACATCGGTGATGGACATCAGCGCACTCGGCGGCTTCGCGGTACTCGCGCTCGTCACGCTATTCGCCGTGGGCTATTTGCTCGTCCTAAAACGTCGAGGCGAGGCGCTGTTACTTCTCGCCGCCACACTCGGCGGCACGGCAATCAGCGAGGGCCTGAAGATGGGCTTCAACCGATCGCGGCCTGATCTCGTCGCGCACATCGTCGAAACCACGAGCATGAGTTTTCCAAGCGGTCACGCGATGCTCTCGGCGGTTACATACCTGACACTGGGCGCACTGATTGCGCGCACGCAGGAGAAGCGCCGGTTGCGCGGTTACATTCTTGGCGCCGCGATCCTGCTGACACTGCTTATCGGCGCGAGCCGCATCTATCTCGGCGTTCACTGGCCGACGGACGTGCTCGCGGGCTGGTGCCTCGGCGCATCCTGGGCGCTTCTTTGCTGGGCCATCGCCACTTGGCTCATGCGCGATCGCGGGCCTACATTGGAGGCATGAGCATCCGCCCTGGCGACGAAAAGGTCCCGAACGAAATGGCCGAACATGGTCCGCTGTTGGAGACGATCACGCCGAAGCCGCGTGATCTTGGTGATAACTTCATGGTGCGCCGCGCGCTGCCGGCGATCGAGAAGCGCATGGTTGGGCCGTTCATCTTCTGGGACGAGTTTGGCCCCGTGCATTTCGAGGCGGGCAAGGGCATGGACGTGCGCCCGCACCCGCACATCAATCTCGCAACCGTCACTTACCTGTTTGACGGCGAGATCTTCCATCGCGACACGCTGGGCTCCGCGCAAGCGATCAAGCCAGGCGATGTGAACTGGATGAATGCGGGACGCGGCATCGCGCACAGCGAACGCACTGCGCCTGAGTTGCGCGCGAAGGGCTTTCCCATGGCGGGCATCCAGTCATGGGTGGCGTTGCCGGAATCGCACGAAGAGAGCGAGCCGTTCTTCAAGCACTATGCGCAAAGCGCGCTGCCTGTGTTGGAAGAGGGCGGCAAGGTCGTGCGCGTGATCGCCGGCACGCTCTTTGGCAAGCGTTCGCCGGTGACGGCGTACTCGGAAATCTTCTACGCGGACGCGCAACTTGCAGCGGGCGCGACGCTGCCGCTCGACGCCGATCACGAAGAGCGCGGACTCTATCTGGTGAGCGGCGAGATCGAAGTGGCGGGCGAAACGTTCGACCGCGGCCGCTTGCTGGTGTTTCGGCCTGGTGACCGCATCACCATCAAAGCGGTAACGCCGGCGCGCTTCATGCTTCTCGGCGGCGCTAATCTTGGTCCGCGCCACATCTGGTGGAATTTCGTCTCGTCACGCAAAGAGCGCATCGAGCAAGCGAAAGAGGACTGGAAGGCGGGCAAGTTCGGCGCCGTCCCCGGCGACGACAAAGAATTCATCCCGCTGCCGGATCGCTGAGGCTCAAGGGCCGCTGACGAGGAAGTCGTTGTTCGTCAGCGCGAGACCTGTGGCCAATGTCGCAAATTGCACTGCCGTACCCGCGCCATCTCCGTCCGCATCGAAGTAAAGGGCGCCGGTGGCGCTGTTGTAGATGATGCGGTCGTCTGCATCGGCGGCTGCCGCGCCGATCACGAAGGCGCTTGCTGCAAGCGTCCCCACACCGAGACTGGTAAATATGGTGGCGCTCAAAACGATCGTGTCATCGGCGACATTGAAGCCCACGATCGTGTCGACGTTGCCGCCTCCAAGCGTTGTCGAGAACACATAGCTGTCCGCGCCAGCGCCGCCTTGCAGCGTATCGGCGCCGAGATCGCCGTTCAGCGTGTCGTCGCCGTCAAGCCCGTAGAGCGTATTCGCCGCGGCATTGCCGGTGATGATGTTGTTCAGTGCATTGCCAGCGCCGGTGATTGCGGCGCCACCGCTCAAAATGAGGTTCTCCAGATTGGCCGTGAGATTGCGCGTCACGCTAGAGATTACCGTGTCGACGCCTCCGCCGGCCGAAACCTCGGATGTCACGTCGCCGGTGTTGTCGACGATATAAGTGTCGTCACCGTCTGCGCCGAACATCTGATCCGCGCCGCCGCCGCCATCGAGGATGTCGCTGCCGTCGAAGCCATAGAGGCCGTTCGCAGATGCATTGCCGGTGAGCAAATTGCTGAGCACGTTGCCGTAGCCGAACTGAGCCGTTCCGGTCAGCGTTAGGTTCTCGAAATTCGCATTGAGATTTCGACTGACGGAGCTCTCGACTGTGTCGACGCCGCCGGAAGGCGAGCCTTCGACTGTGATGTCGCCTGCGTTGTCGACGATATAGATGTCGTCGCCATTGGCGCCGAATAGCGTGTCGGCGCCTGTGCCGCCATCAAGGCGATCATTTCCGTCAAAGCCATAGAGGGTGTTGGCGCCAGTGTTGCCGGTGATCACGTTGTTGAGCGCATTGCCGGAGCCTGTGAGGCCAGCCGAACCTGTGAGCGTCAGGTTCTCGATGTTGGCGGTCAGATTGCGGTTCACGGACGAGAACACGATGTCCGTGCCGCCCAGCGCCGATATTTCCGAAGTCACGTCGCCGGTGTTGTCGACAAAATAGGTGTCATCGCCCAAGCCGCCGAACATAGCATCGGCGCCCGCACCGCCGTCTAACGCGTCCGCGCCGTCAAAGCCGTAGAGCGAGTTTGCGCCGGTGTTGCCGGTAACTACATTGTTGTGCTCGTTGCCGTATCCGGCGATCGCGCCGGTCCCAGTGAGCGTCAGATTTTCAACACCGGACCACAGTACGAACGTGACCGAGGCTTGCACGGTGTCGACGCCATCGCCGCCTTCCTCGGAGGCGATGTCGCTCGAATTGTCGACGACATAGGTGTCGTTGCCGAGACCGCCATACATCGTGTCGACGCCCGCGCCGCCATCGATGGAGTCAGCCCCTGCGCCGCCGCGCAAAACGTTAGCGACTGTATTGCCGATCAGCACGTCGTTGCCGCTGCCGCCGATGCCATTCTCGATGACAGCGCCACGCGCGATCGAGATGTTGCCAACCGCAACGCCTGTACCGCCATTGCCTGGTCCTGCACTTGAAAACGCTTCTGGCCGGAGATCGAGTTCTACGGGTGTCGAGTATCCTGAGAGATCGATCGTGTCGTTGCCGCCTGCGTCCCAGATCGCGAACACCGGGCTGTCGCCATCGGCATCGATCGTGAAGTGTGCGTGGCCCGTGTTGGAGTTGAAGCCATAGATCGTGTCGCCCGTACGCGTCGACATGTTCGGGCCGTAAAGCAATTGCGCGGCGGCGATGTCGTGCAACTGCGGCCCAGAGGCGAACGCGTTCAAGCTGCCGCCGAGCGCCAATGAGCCGAAATAGCTCATCACCGTGAACATCCGCCCGTCCTGCCAATAGTCGGAGGATTCAGGGTATGTGGGGTCTGTGCCATCCAAAGCGTCGTAATCGGCGGGATGCGCTAGCCCGATGGCGTGACCAATTTCGTGCGCCATCGTGTGAGGGCCGAACTCTCCCTCAACGAGATTGGAATTGTTCGTTGCCAGCGAGAAGTTGATCCACACATCGCCGGGATTGGCAGTCGCCGCTGTCGAGCCTGGATAGTACGCGAACGCCGAGGCGCCGTCGGCGCCTGCGGTGTAATTGGCGAAGAGCATCGTCGCGTTGTTGCTGTAGCCGTCGCCGCCATCGACGCGCGTGAAGGTGATGTTTGCGACTTCTGACCACAACGCGAGTATCTCAAGCGTCATTGCGATCTGCGCTTCGGTGAAGCGCACGAAGCCGCTCGTGTCGTCAGGCATCGATGAAGGCGCGGTTGAGCGGAACGCAAACGTTACGTTTGCTGGATTGCCTAAGCCTCCCCAGCCATTGCTGTGACGCGTGAGCGCTGCGGCCGCCTCGTCCCAATCGTAGATCGGCAGGCCATTCGCGAAGCCGCTCGTCGGCGTCAGAAAGTACTGAGGCCCGCTGAGAGATGGATCATGAAATCCACCTGCGACATCGTCGCCGTTCCAGCCGCCTGCACGAAACCCCGGATAAGCCGGACCCAAGAAAGAGCGAACACCCATGAGAACCCACCTCTTTTCGGCAGCCTAGCTTGATGTCAGCGGTGAGCAACAGCCAAGCAATCACAGGTTCCTGAACGGCGCACTTGTCTTGCGCGCGCCATATCGCTGGCCTACCAACCGCTGAACTTGTGGCAATTGGATAGTCAGGAAAATGCGTAAGTTTGTAATCGTGGCGTTCGCTATCGTTCTCGCTGGCTGCAATCAGCAACAGCAACCTGCTGGCGAGGCGCCGACGAACCCACTCAACATTTCGACGCTCGTCGGTTGGACGGACGTCGCCACAGAAGACATTAACGTGCCGCAAGGCGTGACGTTTGCACCGTCTGATGTTGGCGGCGCGCGCGTGATGGAAATCGCAGGTGTGCGTCCGGACGCGATCTCAGCGCAGCGCACCGGCGGCGTGTCTGTGAAAATGCCAGCCGCGTTTGAGGACGCCGCGAGCACGAACCAGATTCTCGTCACCGTTCGCGCCTACGCCGATCAGGACAACACACAGATGGGTTTGGCGTACTCAACCAATGATCAAGGCAATAGTGGTTGGTACGAATTCGCACTGACGCGCCAGCCAGCGGACTATCATTTCGTCTACAATGTTCCGGCCAAGCGCGCTGGCGCTGGTGACTTCCTCGGCTTCCGCTCCTACGGCGAAGGCCGCATACGCGTGGTTGGATATCAAGTCGCCGTACTTCCGCGCCCGCCAAGCGCCGAGCAACTGCGAAGCACGCAAAGCGAGTAGCGTACTCGCATCATAGGAAGCCAGAAGGGCCGCGGATCACGCCGCGGCCCTTTTGCTGTACAAATCCGCGAAAGGCTCTTGAGCCGTCCCCAAGGTCCGGGCTGAACACGGGAGCCGTTCGAGGAAAGTGATGAAACCTAACGTGTTCCAAGAAACGGCGGCCGCCGTGGCGAAGCGCTTCGGCGTCTCCGTCAAAGCGCTGCGCGTTTACGAGGATGCGGGGCTCCTCAAGCCTGCGCGAACGGTGGCTGGTTGGCGCATCTATCGCCAGCCTGAGATCGAGCGGCTCTCCGCCATTCTGGCCTTGAAGCAGCTCGGCCTGCCGTTGAAGCGCATCGGCGACTTGCTGCGCGGCTCCGGCGATCTCTCGGCGGCGCTTGCACTGCAGGAGGCCGCGCTCGAGGACGCAAAGAGTGAAGCGGAGAACGCGCTCGCGCTTGTGCGCGCTGCGCGCGCGAAGCTTCAGGGCAAACAGCACCTTTCCCCGGACGAGTTAGGAAAGCTCGTCAGGAGTACGGCAATGTCAGAGATGAAGTGGTCCCCCAAAATGGAGGCGTTGGCGCAGAAGCACTACACGCCTGAGCAATTGCAGGAACTACGTGCCCGCCCGTTCACGGAGGATGACCAAGCGCGCGTCGGCGCCGCCTGGGCGCAAGTGTTTGCGGATATCGACGCGCTTGGCCCAAATGCCGATCCCTCGACGCCGCAGGCGCTTGAGATCGGCCGTCGCGCGCAAGCGCTCATCGCGGAATTCACGCAGGGCGATCCGGCGCTCTTCAAGGCCGCCGGCGCCATGAACCGCGAAGCCATGGCCGATCCCGACCTCGCGCAACAAATGCCCACGAAGCCAAACCATTGGCGGTTCATGGGCCGCGTGTTCGAGGAACTTAAGAAGTGACATCGTCATCCCGGGGCTCAGCGCAGCTGAGAACCCGGGACCCAGGGGCCAACGCTCAGCTCTACGATCCCCTGGGTTCCGGGATCGCGCTCTGCGCGCCCCGGAATGACGAAGGTTGGTTAATCGCTCTCCCGCCGACGCGCCCCCGCTTGGCGCCTCCTTCCGTTCGTGAAACAGTGCCTGCCTTGGCCTGGACAGGCCGACATAAGCGAGAAGCGGCGCCTGCCGCTGGCGCCGCC
>CADEDT010000093.1 GCA_902826145.1 uncultured Caulobacteraceae bacterium | reverse complement strand
CTTCGGCAAAGGCTCGGTCATGCGCCTGGGCGAGAAGCCGGTTGTCGAGATCGAGTCGATCTCCACGGGCTCGCTGTCACTCGATATCGCGCTCGGCATTGGCGGCCTGCCCAAGGGTCGCATCGTGGAAATTTATGGCCCGGAATCTTCGGGCAAGACGACGCTGGCGCTGCACGTGATCGCTGAAGCGCAGAAGTCTGGCGGCGTGTGCGCCTTCGTCGACGCCGAACATGCGCTCGATCCGATCTATGCGCGTAAGCTGGGCGTCGATCTCGATGACCTGCTGGTCTCGCAACCCGATACGGGCGAGCAGGCGCTCGAAATCACCGACACGCTGGTGCGCTCCGGCGCTGTTGATGTGCTGGTGGTGGACTCGGTCGCCGCTTTGACGCCGCGCGCTGAAATCGAAGGCGAGATGGGCGACAGCTTGCCGGGTCTGCAGGCGCGTCTGATGAGCCAGGCGCTGCGCAAGCTGACGGCTTCGATCTCCAAGTCGAACACGCTGGTGATCTTCATCAACCAGATCCGCATGAAGATCGGCGTGATGTATGGAAACCCAGAGACCACGACCGGCGGCAACGCGCTGAAGTTCTACGCCTCGGTGCGTTTGGACATCCGCCGCACGGGCCAGATCAAGGAACGCGACGAAGTTGTGGGTTCGGAAACCCGCGTGAAAGTCGTGAAGAACAAGGTCTCGCCGCCGTTCAAACAGGTTCAGTTCGACATCATCTACGGTGAGGGCATCTCGAAGACGGGTGAACTGATCGAGCTCGGCGTCAAGGCCGGCATCATCGATAAGTCCGGCGCCTGGTACGCTTATGGTTCGCAGAAAATCGGCCAAGGCAAGGAAGCGGCGCGCCGCTTCTTGAAAGAGAACAAAGCGGTCGCGATCGAGATCGAAGACAAGATCCGCGGCAAGTCGGCGGTGGTGGCTGACGCGATGTATTCACCGCCGAGTGACGACGAAGCCAAGGATGCTTCTGAAGGCGAATAGGAATAAGTTTTCGCTGGCCGGTTCGGAGGCGCGTAGCCGACCCGACCCCATGCCCTGGCCCGTCCCTGGGCCGGCCGGCGAATTACCTCTAAGGAGATCGCGATGGAGCCGCGCGTTTCCCTGATCACGATCGGTGTTGGCGATCTTGCCCGCTCGAAGGCTTTCTACACAAAGCTCGGTTTTGCGGCGTCGTCGGTAGGCGGCGCCGAAGTCGTTTTCCTGCAGGCCGGGGCGGTGGCGCTTTGCCTGTTTCCGCGCGAGAGTTTGGCGTGTGACGCGGATGTGTCCGCGGAAGGCAGCGGCTTTCGTGGCATCGCCATCGCGCACAATGTCCGTGAGAAGGATGAGGTCGACGCGGTGATGGCCGAAGCGGTGGCGGCTGGCGGAACGATCGCGAAGGCGGCGCACGACGCGACCTGGGGCGGGCGCTCTGGCTACTTTGCTGATCCGGACGGGCATCTTTGGGAAGTGGCTTGGAATCCGCACTTCCCGTTGTCTGCAGATGGCGCGCTGAGCGTACCGCCCTGAGTGTGGGCGTGACGTAATCGCAAGGCGGCTCCGCCGTCCTGGCGCTTGGCGTTCATGCACGCACTACCTATACCAAGCCAGAACTTTGATTTGGCTTGAGTTGAAATGCCCAGCGTCAACGACATTCGTAAGCAGTTCTTGGACTTCTTCCACTCGCGCGGCCACGAGCTGCCGGGTTCGTCCTCGCTTGTGCCGCAGGACGATCCGACATTGCTCTTCACCAATGCCGGCATGGTGCAGTTCAAGAACTACTTCACCGGCGCAGCTAAGCCGCCGTTTCCGCGCGCGGCGACAAGCCAGAAATGCGTCCGCGCCGGCGGCAAGCACAACGACCTCGACAATGTCGGCTACACCGCGCGGCACCTCACGTTCTTCGAGATGCTCGGCAACTTCTCGTTCGGCGACTATTTCAAGGAGGGCGCTATTGACGCTGCCTGGTCGCTGATCACGAAGGACCTCGGGCTGCCGAAAGATAAGCTGCTCGTCACCATCTATCACGACGACGATGAAGCGGCCGCGCTCTGGAAAAAGATCGCGGGCCTCTCCGACGACAAAATCATCCGCATCGCGACCGCCGACAATTTCTGGTCGATGGGCGACACCGGCCCATGCGGTCCATGCTCGGAAATTTTCATAGATCGCGGCGACCACATCTTCGGCGGCCCGCCGGGATCGAAGGACGAGGACGGCGATCGCTTCCTTGAGTTCTGGAACCTCGTGTTCATGCAATACGAGCAATTCAACGATGGCCGCCCACGAGAGAAATTGCCGAAGCCGTCGATCGATACCGGCATGGGGCTCGAACGCATCGCCTGCGTGATGCAGGGCGTGGACTCGGTGTTCGATACAGATCTGTTCAAGACGCTGATCGCGGCGTCGTCTGAGCTGACTAAAACCAAGGCTGAAGGCGACAAGGCGCCAAGCCACAACGTCATCGCCGATCACCTTCGCTCGTCATGCTTCTTGATCGCCGATGGCGTGTCGCCCTCCAACGAAGGGCGAGGTTACGTGCTGCGCCGGATCATGCGTCGCGCCATGCGCCACGCGCACATCTTGGGCGCCAAAGAGCCGCTGATGCATCGGCTGGCGCCGACGCTGATCGCGGAGATGGGCGATGCGTACCCGGAACTGAAGCGCGCGCAGCCTGTGATCGAGGCGCAGCTTAGAGAAGAAGAAGAGCGCTTCCGTCGCACGCTGGCGAACGGCTTGCGTCTGCTTGAGGATGAACTCGGCACACTGAAGAAGGGGCAAAAGCTCTCCGGCCGCACCGCGTTCAAACTCTATGACACGTTCGGCTTTCCGCTCGATCTGACGCAAGACATTCTGCGCGGCCGTTCGCTCGAAGTAGACGTCGCCGAATACGACGTGGCGATGCAGGAGCAGAAGGATCAGGGTGCGGCGAGTTGGAAGGGCGCGGATGGCTCCGACAATCCGGCGATCTGGCTTTCGATCCTGGAGCGCACGAAGGGCAACGAATTTCTCGGCTACGGCGCTGAAGGCGGCGATGGCGCGCTAACGGCGATCGTCTCCGGCGGCGCCGAGCAGCACGAGATACGCGAAGGTGCGACCGGTGCGCTCCTGTTCGACCGCACGCCGTTCTACGCCGAAAGCGGCGGACAAGCGGGTGATCATGGTGTGATCAAGTTCGCGAATGGCGCTGAGTTTGCCGTCGAAGACACGCTGAAGCAGGCCGGTGCGCTGCATGCGCATGTCGGCCGCTTGGTGAAAGGTGCGATCAAGGTCGGCGATAAGGCCAAGCTTGAGATTGACCACGAGCGTCGCGCGAAAATCCGTTCGAACCATTCGGCGACGCACCTGCTGCACGCGGCCTTGCGCAACGCGCTCGGGCCGCACGTCACACAGAAGGGCTCGCTGGTGGAGGCGGACTATTTCCGGTTCGACTTCAGCCACGGCCAGGCGATGACCGCCGACGAAATCGGCCGCGTCGAAGATGAAGTGAACGCGATCATTCGTCAGAACGCGGAAGGCGTCATCAAAGAGATGGCGCCGGCGAAAGCGATCGAAGAAGGCGCGCTGGCGCTCTTCGGAGAGAAGTATGGCGACACCGTGCGCGTGCTGCGTTTGGGCGATGCGCTCGCCCATGATGGCAAAGCATATTCCGTGGAGCTTTGCGGCGGCACGCATGTGAAGCGCACCGGCGACATCGCGGTGTTTGCTATCCTGAGCGAAGGCGGCGTGGCCGCCGGCATACGCCGCATTGAAGCGGCCACCGGCGCGGCAGCGCTCGCGCACCTGAAAGCGCAAGCGGCGCTGGCGAAGGCGATCGCCGCGAACATCAAGGCGCCGCTCTCGGAAGTCACCGAGCGCGTCTCCCAGCTCGCGGAGGAGCGCCGCAAGCTCGAGCGCGAATTGTCAGACACGAAGAAGAAGCTGGCGCTTGCGGGTAGCGGCGGCGGGCAAGCGGCCACGGCGGGTCCGGAGAGTGTCGCGGGCGTTTCTGTGCTCGCGCGCGTGCTGGATGGCGTGCCGGCGAAGGAGCTGCGCGGGCTCGTCGATGAGGGGAAGAAGTCCATCGGCTCCGGTGTGATTGCCTATGTCGGTGTCGAAGACGGCAAGGCGGCGTTGGCCGTGGGCGTCACCGACGATCTCAAAGGCAAAGTCAGCGCCGTCGATCTCGTGAAGGCGGGCGTTGCAGCTGTAGGCGGCCAAGGTGGCGGCGGACGGCCGGACATGGCGCAAGGGGGCGGGCCGAATGGCGCGGAAGCCGCGAAGGCGCTGGACGCGATCCGCACCGCGCTGCAAGGCGCGCTGGCGGCGTGAGCGACATCATGTATCGCGATGCGGAAGCGTCTGACGCGGTGGCGTTAGGCGCGTTTGCGCAAGCGACGTTCACGGATACGTTCGGCCATCTCTATCCGCCGGAAGATCTCACAACGTTCGTGACGTCGAAGTATGCGGCGGATGTCATCGCCGTTGAGCTTGCTGATCCAGAGACCCGCTATTGTCTGGCGCACCGCGGCGAACGCATCGTTGGCTATTGCAAGATGGGCGTGATCGACATGGCGGTCGATGCAACCGATGCGTTGGAGTTGCATCGGCTCTACGTCGATAGCGACACCAAGGGCTTGGGCGTTGCGCAGGCGCTGATGGACGATGCGCTCGCTTGGGCACGCGGTAAGGGCGCGAAGGTGATGTATCTCAGCGTCTGGGAAAACAACGCGCGCGCGCAGGCGTTCTACAAACGCTACGGCTTCGAGCATGTCGGCGAACACAAGTTCATGGTTGGTCGCGTCGCGGATCGCGACTTCATCTGGAAGCTCAAGCTCTGATCAATTCGCACCGGTAACGTCTCGGAAACCAAATCAACCGTTTTTGGTCGACTCGATTCGGTTGTGGGGACGCCCGGATGACACAGAACGACGCACTGGCTGCTTTTCTTGGGCCAGAGCTTTTCGAGCGGCTCGACTGGGGCCGACTCTCACATGAGCAGCGTGACGCGATTCTCTCAGTGTTCCGAGTCGGATTAGGCGCCGGGGTGCAGTCGGGCGCGGTGTCGACCATTGATTGCGTATTGGCGCGCGGCAAGGTGCTGATCTGCGAAGACGGCTCGCAATGGCAGGCGCGGGAGCGCGACGACGCGGAGCTGATCGAGGATTGGGGCGCTGGTTCGTTGGTCGCGATCCACCGTCAGCTGGTTTACAAGCTCGACCCTTACCAAGCGGCAGAGGTTGAGTTGCTGCGCCTCTGAGCGCTAGCGTAGCAGCTCATTGCGGAGCCGCACCAATGTCCAACTACGAAACCATCAAACTCGAAGTCGCCAATGGTGTGGCGACGATGACGCTCAACCGGCCCGACCGGATGAACGCGTTCACGGACCAGATGGTGCGCGACATGATCGCGGGCTTCGACGAGACGGACGCGAACGACGACGTGCGCGCGGTGATTGTCACCGGCGAGGGGCGCGCGTTCTGCGCAGGTGCGGATCTCGCGAACGCGGGCGATACGTTTGACTACGAGAAGCGGCTGGCGGCGCGCGGTGGCGCGGGCAAGTTTGATCCGGATCGCGCGCGTGATGGCGGCGGGCAGGTTGGCATTCGCATCTATGAAAGCCTGAAGCCGGTGATTGCGGCGATCAATGGTGCGGCTGTTGGCGTTGGCGCAACGATGACGTTGCCGATGGATATTCGTCTGGCCGTGCCGGGTGCGAAGATGGGCTTCGTGTTCGCGCGGCGTGGGATCGTGCCAGAGACGCTGTCGTCCTACTTTTTGCCGCGGCTTGTTGGCGTTTCGACGGCGCTTGAGTGGACGATGACAGGGCGCGTGTTCACCAGTGAGGAAGCGAAGGAGCGTGGCCTGGTGCGTTCGCTGCATGCGCCGGATGAGTTGCTGCCGGCTGCGCACGCGCTGGCGCGCGAGATCGCCGATAACACGGCGCCGGTTTCAGTGGCGTTGGCGCGGCGGATGATGCTCGACATGCTGGATGCTGAGCACCCCATGGAAGCGCACAGGCTCGAAAGTCGGCTGATGGTGGCGCGCGGACAGGCGGGCGATGCGAAAGAGGGCGTCACGAGTTTTCTGGAGAAGCGCGCGCCTATCTATCCGGACAAGGTGTCGAAGGATCTGCCGCAGCCTTATCCATGGCGGCCGACGCCGCCGTTCAAGGGCTAGAGTTTGAGCCGCGCGCCGCTTCGTTATCACCAGCCGTTTGGAATGGCCGGTCGCGTCATTCTTGCCATCGGCGCGCTGATCCCGCTCTACGGCGCATACGAACTGTTGTTTGCGCATGGCCTATGGATTTTCCAGTGGGGCATGGCGCCATTTATCGTCATGGGACTGATCGTGCTTGGGCTCGGCTTGTTCTTTCTGAGCATCGCGATTTTCAGCGGTTCGCGGACGGTGACGATCGATCGCGGTCGTCGCGTTTGCGTTGTGGAGTTCGACGGCACGTTTGGTTTGCGGTGGCGGTTCGTGCATCCGTTCTCGACTATTGGCGTGCCACGCGCTTTGCCGCTCTCCACGTCAGAAGGGCCACCGCATTGGGGCGTTCAGCTGCCACGTGAAGGCGGCAAGCCGATCATGGTGGAATCGTATCCAGACGAGGCGCGCGCGAAGGCCGAGGCCGAGGTGATCGCCGCGTACATCGCCGCGCGCTAGCGCCGATACTGAATGAAGCCGCGGTGCTCGGCGACTTGGTCGTAGAGTTTGCGCGCGGTGGTGTTGGTCTCGTGCGTCAACCAATAAACGCGCTCGCAGGCGCGTTCGTCGGCCAAATCATAGACCGCTTCGATGAGTGCGCGGGCGACACCGCGCTTGCGGGCGGTCGGGGCGACGAAGAGGTCTTCGAGGTAGCAGAAGTCGCCGATCGACCAGGTGCCGCGATGAAAGACGAGGTGCGTGAAGCCGAGCAACTCGCCCGACGTATCATCCGCGGCGACGAGAGCGTGCATCGGTTCGTTCTTGTCGAAGAAGCGCCGCCACGTCGTCTCGGTGATCTCTGGCGCGAGGGCTGACTCGTAGAAGGCCAGGTAACCCGCCCAGAGCTGCTCCCACGCCGAGCGATCAATAGGGCGAACGTCACGAATGATCATCGGCGTATCTCTATTTCGGCGCGTTCTTCGACGGCTTCCTCGGCGCCTGAGTCGTCGCGTGTCATGAAGAAGGTGCCGGACCAATCGGGGTTGATCCAGATACCGTCGATGCGCGTCAACGCCTCGTTGGCCTCGCCCTCGTAGCGAATTGCGAAATCGAGTTCAGCCTCAGCGCCATAGAATTTGGTGAATGTGATCTTGAGGCCAGACCGCGTGCCCTCAATTTCTGCGGTCAACACAGAAACAGCCAATTCAGGTTCGCCTAGGTTGGGCTCCTGGGTGGTCCGACAAAAGCGCCGTCTTGCTCCTCGAGCTGTGCATTGAACACGGTCTCGGGAAAATTGTCAGGATAGCGATATGCGCCGCTCCAGCTGCCTGTCAGCGACGAGCGGCGCTTGGTCATGTCACGCCTTGGCCATCGCGCGATCGAGGTTATCGCCAATCGCGTCGAGGAAGCCTTCGGTGGTGAGCCAGGTTTGCTTGTCGCCGACGAGGACGGCGAGGTCCTTGGTCATTTGGCCGGACTCGACGGTGTCGATGACAATTTTCTCGAGCAGGTTGGCGTAGTCGGCGAGCTTGTGGTTGTTGTCGAGCTTGCCGCGATGAGCGAGGCCGCGCGTCCAGGCGAAGATCGAGGCGACGGAGTTCGTTGACGTCGGCTCGCCCTTTTGGTGCTGACGATAGTGGCGCGTGACGGTGCCGTGCGCGGCTTCAGCTTCCATCGTCTTGCCATCGGGCGTCAGCAGCACGGAGGTCATCATGCCAAGCGAGCCAAAGCCCTGAGCGACGCTATCCGATTGCACGTCGCCGTCGTAGTTTTTGCAGGCCCAGACGAAGCCGCCAGACCATTTCAGCGCCGAGGCGACCATGTCGTCGATCAGGCGGTGCTCGTAGGTGATCTTCTTGTCTTTGAACTGGTCGGCGAATTCTTTGTCGTATACTTCCTGGAAGAGATCCTTGAAGCGCCCGTCATAGGCCTTGAGGATCGTGTTCTTGGTCGAGAGATAAAGCGGCCAGCCCTTCATGAGCGAGTAGTTCATGGAAGAGCGCGCGAACTCGCGGATCGAGTCATCGAGGTTGTACATCGCCATGGCGACGCCCGAGCCGGGCGCGTCGAACACTTCGTGTTCGATCACTTTGCCATCTTCGCCGACGAACTTGATCGAGAGCTTGCCTTTGCCGGGGAAGAGGAAGTCGGTGGCGCGGTATTGATCACCGAACGCGTGACGGCCGACGACGATCGGCTGCGTCCAGCCGGGCACCAAGCGCGGCACGTTCTTGCAGATGATCGGTTCGCGGAAGATCACGCCGCCCAGAATGTTGCGGATCGTGCCGTTCGGCGACTTCCACATCTTCTTGAGGCCGAACTCCTTCACGCGGGCTTCGTCCGGCGTGATGGTCGCGCACTTCACGCCGACGCCGTATTGCTTGATCGCGTTGGCGGCATCGACGGTGACCTGGTCTTCCGTCGCGTCGCGATATTCGACGCCGAGGTCATAATATTTGAGGTCGATGTCGAGGTAGGGATGGATCAGGCGGTCCTTGATCAATGCCCAGATGATCCGGGTCATCTCGTCGCCATCGAGCTCGACGACTGGGTTGTCCACCTTGATCTTGGCCATTGCTGCTTCCTTCCGCTTCGCGGGGCGGGTGGTAGCAGCTTGGCGGCGGGCCGCAAACTGCGGCGGGCCGTCCTAGTCTCGGGTGCTATTCGCGGGCTTGGGAAATGCCGTCGAGTTCGGCGGCGCTGAGGATTTCATAGCCGGCGGGTTCGACCGCAGCTCCAGCATCAAGCGGAACACCCGTACGGCGGCGAGGCGCGGCCCGCGCGGGTGTCCGCGCCAAAGGTGCGCCTACTAGGTCCGACGCGACATCTAGTTGAGTGGTCTCGACGGCCAGCGGAGCGGGTTGTTCGTCGCGCGGCGCTTGTACGGTGACCTGCTCTGGCGCGGTCGCGGATTGCTCGAGCGAGAGCGCTAACCAACTTGCCGCGATAACGCCGGCGACCGCCACCAAGAGCACGGCCACGCGCTGCACGGTCCATGACCCCGCGCCGTCGCGCTTGCCGCGCGGCTCCTGATGCGAAATGACGTCTGCGGACATGTCCCGATCCGGCCCCAACCCATGACACGCGCACGAAATATGCCGCCGCCCATTGAAGAGGCATGGCCGGCCGTTTGCCTCGTGCGACCCCAGATGGGCGAAAACATCGGCGCGGTGGCGCGTGTTTTGTTGAATTTTGGCTTGGTTTCTCTGCGCCTCGTCTCGCCACGCGATCGCTGGCCGAACCCGAAGGCCGAGGTGGTCGCTGTCGGCGCCGACAACGTGCTGAAGGGGGCGAAGGTCGAGTGGAAGCTTGAGGACGCGCTTGCTGACGCGACGTTGGTGCTCGCCGCGACGGCGCGGCCGCGTGGGCTGGAGAAGCCGGTGTGGGGGCCGCGTGAAGCCGCGATGAAACTGCGCGCTGCGATCGCGGCCGGAGAGCGGCCCGTGGTGATGTTCGGGCCCGAGGCCGCGGGCATGGAGACTGACGAGATCGCAAAGGCCGATGCCATCCTGACGCTGCCGGTTAACCCAGGCTTTGCGTCGCTGAACTTGGCGAATGCGGTTGCGGTGTTTGCGTATGCCTATGCTGAAGCACGGCAGGAGGCGGACACACCGGTTTGGTTTCGTGACGCAGAAAGTCCGTCGGCGACGCAGGAAGAACTCGAAGCGCTGTTTGTGCATCTTGAACAAGAGCTAGAGCACGGCCGGTTCTATCATCCGCTGGACAAGGCGCCGCTGATGAAGCGCAACCTGCGCTCGATATTTCTGCGCGCGCGGCTCACCGATCAGGAAGCGCGCACGCTACGTGGCGTTATTAAGGCGCTCACGATCGGGCGAGGCGGGCGCAAGAAGGACGATCTGTAGGAAAGGCCTTTACCCGCTATGTGCGAACCGCTTATCCACAGCGCCGCATGCCGCAAACCAAGCGACGAGCAAAACAGTCTGAGCCGGGCGTGGCATCGCGCGAGCTTGTGCCGTGGGGCGGCGAGCACGTCGATGTCGATCGCTTCTGGGCGGAGAGCTGGGTCGATCTGCTCAATCGCCAACGCTGGCTATCGAAGAAGCTGAAGCTCGAAACCTCGCCATGGCTCGTCGATCAGAATTCAGGCCTCATTCAATTCGAGCGCAAGGACGGCGCGTTGGTGACTGCGCCGGTGCAGATCATCGGCGCCTGGAATCCGCGCACGCAGATTTTTCGCTGGGCTTGGGATCACCCTATGGTGGCGCAGCGGCTGCGCAACGATGCGGAGCGGCTGCGCTGGTTCGGCGACAAGCACGGTATCGATGAACTGACGCAGAGCCCGCTCAAAATGGATGAGCAGGAAGCCTGGCAGATGACGGCGCTCGCCATGAAGGTGAACGGCAGTCACGGCGTCTATCGCGCGCCGACGGAGGGGCCCGTGATCTTTATGACGCTGGGTGAGCCCAAGGTACGCAAATAGCGCGTTACATTGACCCGACTGGGTGAGAGGGCGTGGTCAAGGCCGCGCTTTGATGGCAACACCATCCGCCATGACCGCTCCTATGCTCAACAAGGCGTTTTCGCCGGCCAAGCAATCCGCCTTCGAAGCTCGCTTCGAAGCGCAAAAGATCGCCTTCGGCCCGGTGGTCTTCCAATGCGTTCGCTACGCCTGGAAGCGCGGTATCCTGGAGGCGTTGGCCGAGGCGAGAGACGTGGGCCTGTCGGTCGATGAACTCGCCGCCACCGGGAAGTGGACGCCCTATGCGCTGAAGCTTGTGCTCGAAACGTGCCTTAGCACTGGCGTCGTGCGCCTGAGTGAGGGGCGCTACGTGCTCGATAAGGCTGGCTATTGCGTGCTGAGCGATCGCATCACGCAGATCAATCTGAACTTCGTGCACGATGTTTGCTATCAGGGTTTGTTCGACCTCGACAAATCCTTGGACGAGCAACGGCCGATCGGCCTCAAGGCGTTGGGCAACTGGCCGACGATTTATGAAGGCTTGGCGATGTTGCCCGAACCGGCGCGCTCAAGCTGGTTCGCGTTCGATCACCATTACTCGGACACGTCGTTCCCAAGCATTCTGCCGGATGTGTTCGCGACGGCGCCGAAGCGCATCATGGACATCGGCGCCAACACAGGAAAGTTCAGCCGCGCGGCGCTCGAGCATGATGCGCACGTCGAGTTGCACTTGCTCGACTTGCCGAAACAATTGGGGCTGGCGAAGGCCACGCTCGAGGAGGCAGGTCTCGCGCAACGGGCGCATTTGCACCCTGTCGACATGCTCAACCCCGACGCGCCATTCCCAGAGGGCATGGATCTCGTGTGGATGAGCCAATTCCTCAGCTGTTTCGGCGAGGAGGCGATCGCGAGCATCTTGAAGCGCGCCGCGGCGGCGCTCGCGCCGAACGGCCAAGTTCTCATCATGGACACGTTCTGGGATCGGCAGCGCTACGACATCGCTGCGTTCTGCCTCATCAACACGTCGCCGTACTTCACGGCGATGGCCAGCGGTAACAGCAAAGTCTACGAGAGCGGTGACTATGTGCGGCTCTGCGCGGCAGCTGGTTTGCGTCTGGTGACCGTGCGCGACGATATTGGCTACTGCCACTCGCTGTTGCGCTTCGCGAAGGCCTAGTCAGCCAGCGCGCGCGCCGACCATTTCGTGGCCTTCGCCGCCGAGAATTTCGAGCTGTGCGATCGTGCCTGGCGCGATCTCGTCGTCGCTATCGACATAGGTGACGCCGTCGATTTCCGGCGCGTCGGCTTTGGTGCGGAAGGCGTAGGCTTCGGCGTCTTCGTCCCAGCCGTCGCAGATGGCGTCGACGGTTTTGCCGATCATGGATTGGAGGCGCTGATGCGCGAGTGCGGTCTGCACTTCCATGAAGCGATCGTAGCGCTCTTCGACGTCGTCCTGATCGACATGGCGAGGGAGATCGCGTGAGGGCGCGCCCTCCACGTTTTCATATTTGAACACGCCGGCGCGATCGATTTCTGCTTCTTCGATGAAATCGAGCAGCGTTTCGAAATCGTCTTCGGTTTCACCAGGGAAGCCGACGATGAAGCTCGAGCGAATGGTGAGGTCCGGGCAGATCGAGCGCCACTTCTTGATGCGATCGAGGACTTTGTCCTGGTTCGCGGGACGGCGCATGGCCTTCAGCACATTCGGTGAAGCGTGCTGGAACGGGATGTCGAGATACGGCAGCACTTTGCCTTCGGCCATCAGGCCAACGACTTCGTCAACGTGCGGGTAGGGGTAGACGTAGTGGAGGCGCACCCAGGCGCCGAGGTCGCCAAGTTCTTTGCAGAGATCGTAGAACTTGGCGCGGACCATGCGGTCCTTCCATTTGCTCTCGGCGTATTTGACGTCGATGCCGTAGGCTGACGTGTCTTGGCTGATGACGAGCAGTTCTTTGACGCCGGCTTTCACCAGCGACTCTGCTTCTCTCAACACGGCATTGGCAGGGCGCGAGACAAGATCGCCGCGAATGCTGGGGATGATGCAGAAGGTGCAGCGATTGTTGCAGCCTTCGGAAATTTTCAGATAGGCGTAGTGGCGCGGCGTGAGGCGGAAGCCGCCTTCGGGCACGAGATCGATTTTCGGATCGTGCAGCTGCGGCAGGTGCGTGTGCACGGCGCCGACGACGGCTTCGTATTGATGCGGGCCGGTGATCTCGAGCACTTTGGGGTGCGCTTCGCGGATGAGCGACTCTTCTTTGCCTAGGCAGCCGGTGACGATGACCTTGCCGTTCTCGGCGATGGCTTCGCCGATGGCGTCGAGGCTTTCGGCTTTCGCGCTATCGAGGAAGCCGCACGTGTTCACAACGACGAGGTCGGCGCCTTCATAGCTGCCACTCAGCTGATAGCCTTCGGAGCGGAGGCGCGTGATGATGCGCTCGCTGTCGACGAGGGCTTTGGGGCAGCCGAGGCTGACCACGCCGATGGTTGGGGCTTTGCTCATGAAGGCGCGGCTTCTAACTCAAAGCGCAACTTATCCCAAGCCAGGCCGCTGAAAAATGAGAGCGTCCGGAAACGGCCAGACACGTACGTCCGTTTCTGGCGAAATGCGGCCATAGGAGATCACCATGGCGACGGTCAGGAAAGAGTTTCGTAGCGCGCGTTCGGCGGACGAGGTTTGGGCGGTGCTGCGCAAGTTCGAGGCGGTGCACGAGATGGCGCCGGGCTTCGTGACGGCGACCAAGATGGAGCCGTCAGGCGCGCGGATGGTGACGTTCGCCAACGGCACGGAAATCCGTGAGTGGCTGGTCAGTTCGAACGATGCCGAGCGGCGCTTGGTCTACGCCATCCTCGATCACCCAAAAATTCAGCACTACAGCGCCGTGGCGCAGGTGGTTGAGGATGGGGCGGGAAGCCGGTTCGTTTGGACCGTGGATTTCCTACCGGACGGCATGGCTGGGTTGCAGGCGGCCTCCATGGACGCGGGGATCGCGGCGATGTCGAAGGCGCTCAGCTAAGGGTGCGGCGCCGGCGCATATCGCCTCTGCTGCGAATGACTTGCAGGAGCGCTCGCGACAAGCTAAGTTTTCTTTGCGCCTGACTCTCAGTCGCCGAAAATGTCTTTGCTTACAGAGAAATGCGGGATGTACGTCTGCAACTGTAACGGTGTGACTCGGGCGGAAGTGGACGAAGCCATTTCTGCTGGTGCGCAAGGTCCGGAGGCGGTTCTGGCCCATCATGGGTGCGAGCCGTGCTGCGGCCGCTGCCTCCCCGAGATCGCCGATGGCATTTCTAGCGGCGGTATGGCCTGCGGTAAGCGGAGCCTCGTCGCAGCGGAGTAAGCGCGATGAAGGGCGATGCGGACGTCATTAAGCAGCTCAACAAAATTCTCACGAACGAGCTGACGTCGATCAATCAGTACTTCCTGCACGCGCGGATGTATCAGTCCGACGGCTACGGCAAGCTCGGCAAGAAGACGTACGAAGAATCCATCGAAGAGATGAAGCACGCGGACCGCATCATTAAGCGGCTGCTGCTGATCGA
>CADEDT010000092.1 GCA_902826145.1 uncultured Caulobacteraceae bacterium | reverse complement strand
TGAGGCAAAGCGCATGGCCCGGGTGGCGGTGCTATTAGGGGGCTTGAGCCCTGAGAGGCCAGTGAGCCTCAGCTCTGGCAAGGGCTGCGCTGATGCGCTGCGCCGGCTCGGGCACGACGTCATCGAAGTCGATCCGCAGGATCCCAGCTGGATCGCTGAGCTTCAAGACGCGCGCGTGGATGCCGTCTTCAACGCCTTGCATGGCGAGTTCGGCGAAGACGGCCGCACGCAAGGCGTGCTCGACTATCTAAAGCTTCCGTACACGCACTCCGGCATGCTCGCGTCCGCCATCGCCATGGACAAGGACAAGTCCAAGGCCGTGTTCGCGCAGGCCGGCCTCCCGCTCGCCAACGGCAAGCTGATGAACCGCCGCGAAGCCGCGAAGGCGCACCCGATGCCCGCGCCGTACGTCGTGAAGCCGAACGCGCAGGGCTCATCCGTCGGCATTTTCATCGTGCGCGAAGGCGCCAACCGCCCGCCAGAGCAACTTCTCGATCCGGACTGGACGTTCGGTGAAGAAGTGCTCGTCGAAGAATTCATCGACGGCAAAGAACTCACCGTCGCCGTCATGCACGATCGCGGCGCGCTCGCCGTGACCGAGATTTTCATCACCAGCGATGGCGACTGGTATGATTTCGAAGCCAAGTATGCCGAAGGCGGCTCGCGCCACGTCGTCCCGGCCGATATCCCGCAAACAATCGCCGACCAATGCATGCGCGCTGCCGAAGCCGCGCACCACGCGCTCGGCTGTCGCGGCGTGACGCGCGCGGACTTCCGCTACGATCCGAAGCGCGACCGCATCGCGCTCCTCGAGGTGAATACTCAGCCCGGCATGACGCCGACCTCGCTGACCCCGGAACAGGCCGCTCACGTCGGCATGTCCTATGACGAACTCGTCCAGTGGATCCTGGAGGATGCGTCATGGCCGCGGTGAGAGCGCGTCGTCCTGGGAAGCGCGGCGCTGAGCCGCCGCCGCGTGGCAAGCGGCGTCCGCCGCCCGTGCCGGCATATGAATCCATGCCGCGCCTCGCGCGCATCAAGCTCTCCGGCGGCTTGCAAGGTGACGACGTCCAGGTCAGCGGCAAGAGCCTGGCGCTCGCGCTGACGGGTTTCGTCATGTTTGTCGGCATCGCCGTCGCCGGCGCTGCTTGGCTTGGCTCGTCGCTATTCGACGCCCGCGAAGCTTTCGCGCGCTCCGCCGATGCCACCGTCGCCAACGCCGGCTTCGAGATCGACGACATCGAAATCGCCGCGCTCCCGGAAACGCCGGACCTCACCGAAGCGCGCGTCGCTGAAATTCGCTCGCTGATCGTGCCCGATGGCCGCCACTCCATTCTCGCGCTCGATCCCGACGAGGTGAAGACGCGCATCGAAAGCCTCGACTGGGTCTCGGCCGCCCGCGTGCGCCGCCTGTGGCCGTCTACGCTCCGCGTAGAAGTCGAACGCCGCAAGGAATTTGCCGTGTGGGAAGACGAGCATGGCCAAGCCGCCGTGATCGACCGCAACGGCGAGCGCCTGCTCACCGAACGCGCCACCGATCACGCCAGCTTGCTGCGCGTCAGCGGCCGCGGTGCTGGCCCAGCCGCTGGTCCAGTCCTCAGCGCACTCGAAAATCTCCCCGAGCTCAGCTCACGCATCGAACTGATAGAACGCATCGGCGATCGCCGCTGGGATCTGCATCTCGCTTCTGGCGCCGTTGTCGCGCTGCCGGAGCAGGGTGCGGGCGAAGCGCTCGCAAACCTCGAGCGCCTTCAAGAGCGCTATGCGCTGCTTGATCGTCCGCTGACGCGCCTAGACATGCGCGCGCCGGGCCGTCTCGCCATTCGAGTCCATCCCGCCCTCGAAGGCGCGCCGCTGTTGGGAGGCGCGTGATGGCCGCCCAACCCAAACATCACGACGAGGACGTCCTCGAACTCGTTCCGCAAGCGCCGCTCGTCGCCTCGCTCGACGTCGGCGTCTCCAAGACCGTTTGCCTCGCCTCCCGCCGCGATCCCGTGCTCGACATGCATCCGGAGCGCCCATTGCGCGTGCTCGGCGTCGGCCATCAGACTGCGCCTGCCATCGCCAGCGGCAAGGCCGCCGATTTCGATGCCTGCGCGCGCGCCATTGAAGTTGCGATCGAAGAAGCTTCCGCCATGGCTGGCGCGCCTGTCGCCCGAGTCGTCGCGTCGTACTCAGGCCCCGGCCTCAGCTCGCGCATCGTACGCGGCGCCGCGCGCGTGAAGGGCTCGACCATTTCGCATCGCGACATCGAGAATGCGATCGACGAGGCCATGAAGGCCGCGCCGACGCCGCAACTCTCCTTCGTCCATGTCGAACCGCTGCGCTACATCATCGATGACGGTGAAGGCATTCCCGATCCACTCGGCATGCCGGGCAAGATGCTGGCTGTCGAAGCGTGCGTCGTCACCGCGCCAACAGAAGCGCTCAACGCGCTCAAGGCCTGCATTCGCCAGGCCGGCGCTGAAGTCGAAGACATCATCGCTGGACCTCACGCAGCCGCGCTCTCCGTGCTGACGTCGGAAGAACGCGCCGAAGGTGCGCTGCTCCTGGATCTCGGCGCTGGCTCCATCGGCGTTGCTGCTTTCGCAGGCGAGGGGCTCGTGCACTGCGAGACGATCGCCGCCGGTGGTGTCCGCCTCACGCGCGATCTCGCCATGAAACTGCAAACAACCTTCGCCGCCGCTGAGCGCGTGAAGCTGCATTTCGGCGCCGTCGGCAACGCCTGCGATCCGCGCGAAGCCGTGCAAGCGCCGAAGATCGGCCTCGATGGTCGCCTCGAAGCGGCGACCACGTTGCGTGGCGTTATCTCAGACACGCTGACGCCGCGCCTCGTTGAAATGCTGCTGACGGTTCGCGATCATCTCAACCGCGCCGGCTTCTCCGGCATGGAGGGCCCGCGACGCGCCGTCATCGTCGGCGGCGGCGCTTTGATCCCGGGTGTTCGCGATCTTGTCGCCGAAGCGCTTGGCATGCCCGTGCGCGTAGGGCGTCCGCTTGAGCTCTGCGGCTTCGATCACGGCGAAGCTGGCCCAGCTTACGCCGCCGCTGCTGGCTTGCTCCGTCATCGCTTGGACAATGGCGATCTCGATGTCGTCGACGGTGACTTCCAACCGTCGTTCGCGCATCTCGGCTCATCGATGCGCAACGCCGTGCACGGCATGTGGAACTGGCTGCGCGAAAACTTCTAACGCGTCGTAACGACGTGCAGCCTCCGTAAGATCGTGGCTGTCTTACTCCTTTAAGACGTTTCGGCTGTGGATAACTCGCGTGCCGCGAGAGTGCGCTTCACCACGTGCGCGTCGCCAGCGCATTACTAAACAGCAGAACGAATTGCTGCGTTTAGTTTCGTGTAATTGTCACATTCTGGGCTGGGGACGCGCCCATGATTTCCGAAACCACGGCGTCGAATGATGCGCGCATCTGCTTGGATCTCGGCACCGCGATGTCGAAGGCAAGCGTATGGTTGGGCGCGGAGCATGGCGATGTAGCGCCGCTTCCTTTGGGCTTGGCTGCGCGCTCCGATCATCCCTTGCTCACGCCGTCAGCGATGTACGTCGACGATGGTCGCATGTTCTTCGGACCCGCGGCGCTGGAGCGTGCGAAATCCGGCGTCGCCTCGCGACGCAATCCGATCGTGTCGTTCAAGCTCGTGCTTTCGGCGCGGGAGATCGAGCCAACGTTGGCGCTCAAGATGAGCCGCTCCGTTGATCCAACGAGCACGCTCAATCACCGCGACGGCATCGTTCTCTATCTCGCTTATCTGGACCAGCTAATCCGCGCCGCGGTGGCCGCGGATGAAACATTGCCGGCCTGGGTCGCCGAGGCGCCGCGGCGTCTCACCAGTCCTAACTGGCGCTCGTTTGAAGAAGCGGGCCGCGTTGTGGCCGATCTTGTCGACGAATCTGTCGCCGTGTCTCGCGAGTTCGGCGCCGCTCTGATGGGCGCAGATGGCGTTGCGCTAACGCGAATGCGCACCGTCCTCGATCAGGCGAGAGCGGCGCCCTCACGCGGCCTGTTCGGCGGCGTCGTGTTCGAGAGCTTGTCGGCCGCGTCTGCTTACTCAAACTTCGCGCGCGCCACCGATCCGTTCGTGCTCGTCATCGACATGGGCGCCGGTACGACCGATCTTGCGGGCTTCGAGCGAAACACGGCGGCTTCGACGAGCGGTCTCGCCGAAGTTGCCGACGCCAATCAATGCTGTCTGCTTGCGGGCGACGAACTCGACAACATTCTGATCGACCTATTTGTCCGCTCCGGTGGTTGCACGGAACTCGACGCGGAGGATCGGCTGTGGCGGTCGGTGCGGCTTTCCGCGAAGTCGCTGAAGCACGACCTGTTCGCGAAGGGCAGGAGCGCCTTCAAGGATCGCAAGAAGAACCTCAGCCTCACGCGCGACGAGCTGGAGCGTGACGCTTCGTTCCGCGCCTATTGCAGAGCGCTTACCCAAACGATCGCCGACAGTCTTGGGCCGCTCCACGCGCGCGCCAGGAAAAGCGGCGCCAAAGCAATCACCGTGTTGCTAGCCGGTGGCGGCTCAAATCTGCCGTTCTTGGCTGGTCTCGTTCGCAACGCCGCTGCGCGCCTCAAGATCAAGCTGAAAATCAAGATCGAGCGTTTCGGCGCAAATTGGTCGCTGCCGCACAAGCACCACCCATTCGCTGGCGTGTTCCCGCAACTCGCCATCGCCATGGGCGGCGCGCTAGCGCCCGTCGCGCAGTTCGCTAAGCGCGAACCGGTTGCGTCGCCCGCCTAGCGCCGCGAGCGCTGCCGCAAACTCTACGGTGTCGCAACCGCTGGGTTTGCTGTGCGCGCTTGCCCAAGACGTTCGGCAAGAACGCTGCGTGCCGCATCGGGAATGGGGGTTGCGTATGCAAATTTTCCGCGTTCGCCTTGCCACAATCCCGCAAAGCTCATGCCGACGACCATGCCACTTTCCAGATCGACCAACGGGCCTCCGCCCGTTCCGCCCAACGTGCTTATGTCGGTAGTAAACGCCGGCGCCCCGGAAGATTGGGAAGTTGGTCCGGCCGCGAGTATGCGCCCCGGCATTAGGCGTCGCACGCCATCGGACTCACCTAGCAACGACGATACAAATTCCGGCGGAACGCGTGGGTCTCTGTATGGATAGCCGACCACGAACGCAAAGTGCCCAACCAGCATGTTCAAATCGGTCGGTGCGGCGGCGAGGGGAAGGGCCGGTGCAACGCCCTCGTCATGACCTATCAGCTCAACCAGCGCGACGTAGGATTGCCCTGGCTGTCCGCGATAGAGCGTTTGGCCAATTGTCCACGTTGCGCGGCATTGTTCAGCGTCTGGCCCGATGCAGAACGACATTTCCCGATTGGGCGCCTCTGCGGTTCCACGCCTTGCGCCCTGATCAATGACGTACGTGGTCGTCATGATTACGCCAGGCGCGACCACGAATCCGGTGCCAATCGGCGTTTGCTGCGCGCCGTTCCGCATCAGGATAAGGCCAGTTGAAGATGCTGCCGCGCGCGTGGCGCGAGCTTGCCTCTGAAGAAGGCGCTGCCAATTCGGCGGCGGGCTTCGTACTCCGGTGTCATCAAGAATAATCGCCGGCCGCGCCAGCGCTAGCGCGCGCATGCGCCGCGTCTCTGCCGGAAGAGTTGCGAGGTCTGGGCTGAGCATCGCGTAATGCACGCGATTTTCTTGCACATCGATCAATTCTTCTGTTGTTGGGCTCGGCAGCATGTCCATGAAATCCGCGCGCAGGCGATAGAGCTCTGGATACACTTCGGCGTCATTGAAATGCGCGGCCAAGAGCGCGGCACGTCGTCTGACTGCGTTCACGTCCTCGGCAGAAAGTGCTGCAATGTTCGCCCTATGGCTGAGCTCATAATAGTCGCCGAGCGCAGCGACGAAATTGCAGAACTGCGCGCGCGGAACTTCTGCGATGGTTGGTTTGTTCGCCGCGGCGCGCGCCCACGAGATAGAGCACGCGATATAGTCGGCGGCCTGCTGCTCGCTACTGTAGGGCACGTAGAATTGCGTGAGACGCTCGCCGGTGCCCTGTCCGCGTGGCGCGCGCGGCCAATCCACCGATCCGCTAAACAACTGTCCGCGCTGGGTGAGGTGGCCGCGCACTTCGTTTGGCGCGGAGAAGCCTCGTCTCAGCTGCGTGAGGATCTGCCCAACGTCGATACTCTGAACTTTGATTTCGACGCCCGACAACACTGATTGGGGCAGTCGTATGGGTGGTTGGCCAGTGGCGATGTAGGTGGCGTCGCCAAGCCCGTTGGCCGCTCCCCGTTGATACTGCAGCAGCTGCTGCGCCTGGATTGCTTGCGCGGCGACGATGCGGCGTGAAAACGCGTCGCTGGGCTGTGCGTTGCCCTCGACTGTGACGAGGTCGAATTGGCCCACATAGACCCGAGAGTCCGTCCAGACGCGGATCAGCTCGAATGCGCACGCGAGGAGGATGCCCGCGATGATGGCGCTGTAGAGCAGTTTGACGATGATCATGCGCAACGACCGTCGGCGCGCAGAACGCGCCGCCCCTTATCGCTGTCATGGCCCACAATGAGCCCCCGGAACTTGATACGCCTCGTTTCGGTCGATGACAACCGGAAGGCGAGTGGGCTCGAGGTGCCAGCGCTCGGCCGAGAGGAGGGGCGTCTGGGCGTACCGATTGCGTCAAATTCCCCAGACGCCATCTGCCTTTAGCCGCTGCGGCGCCGCAAAAGCGCCGCCACGCATTTCTAGAGCTTAACGAAGGATTAAGCGCCGTCAGCCGACCCTCAGACGGTGCAGTGCGAGCGTGGGCGAATCGTGAGACGCGGTTCGCCTTGGAGCGGGCAATGAGTCAGTACAGCGCGCCGACCGTTCACGACCTGAAACCACGCATCGTGGTGTTCGGCGTCGGCGGCGCAGGCGGCAATGCCGTCAACAACATGATCGACGCGCGCCTGATGGGCGTGGAGTTCGTGGTCGCCAACACCGACGCGCAAGCGCTGACACGCGCGCGCACGCCGAACCGCATCCAGCTCGGTCACGCGATCACCGAAGGCCTGGGCGCCGGCGCCCGCCCGGAAGTCGGCCAAGCGGCCGCGCAAGAGAGCCAGCCGGAGATCATTGAGTTTCTCGAAGGCGCGCACATGGTGTTCGTCGCCGCCGGCATGGGCGGCGGCACAGGCACGGGTGCGGCGCCGGTCATCGCGCGCACGGCGCGTGAGCGCGGCATCCTCACGATCGCCGTCGTCACCAAGCCGTTCCACTTCGAAGGTCAGCGCCGCATGCAGCTGGCGGAGCAGGGCGTCCAGGAACTGCGCAAGCACGTCGACACGCTGATCGTCATCCCCAACCAGAACCTCTTCCGCGTCGCCAATGAGCGCACGACGTTCGCCGAAGCGTTCCAGCTGGCCGACCAAGTGCTCTACAGCGGCGTCCGCGGCGTCACCGACCTCATGGTCATGCCAGGCCTCATCAATCTAGACTTCGCGGACGTCCGCACCGTGATGGCCGAGATGGGCACAGCGATGATGGGCACGGGCGAAGCTCATGGCCCTAACCGCGCGCTCGACGCGGCGCACGGCGCCATGGCCAATCCGCTTTTGGATATCGTTTCCATGCGCGGCGCCAAAGGCGTGCTGATCAACATCACCGGCGGCTTCGACATGACGCTCTACGAAGTCGATCAGGCCGCCAACGAAATCCGCGCCGAAGTCGACGCCAACGCCAACATTATCCTGGGCTCGACGTTCGACGAAACGCTTGAAGGCCGCATCCGCGTCTCGGTGGTCGCCACCGGCATCGATGACGAAGCTATCATCACGCAGCAGACTATCGTCGAGCCCGCGCGCCGTGCCGCTGAAACCACGCCGCGCCGCCCGGTTGTGCCGCCGCGTGCGGAAATTCCGCGTGAGCCGCCCCCGCGTCCGGTGCGCGAGCCGTCGTACGAAGAGCCGCGCCCAAGCTTCGCCAACGACATCGAACCCGAGCGTCGCGTCCCACCGGCAAAGACGAGCGGTGGCTTCTCGATGTTCGGCTGGAAGAAGCCGGAAGCGCGCGATGACGAACCGCGCGAATTCAATCTCGATGCGCCCGAGCCGGAGCTAGAGCCGCGCCGCGCGCACGATGAGGTCGCCCGCGATCCTTCGCTCGACGAAGAGCTGGAAATTCCGGCGTTCCTCCGTAGGCAGATGAACCCGCGCTAAGCGGCGCCCCAGAGCTTCTTCCGCAGCGCCGCTTCGCGCTCCGTCAGCACACCTGCGCGCGCCAGCACGTCGAAGCGTTCAAGCGCTGATTGTCTGTGCGCTTCCGCTTCTGGCCCGCCCGCGCCTGCGAGGTGGCTTTCGACGATCGCGCAGAAGCGCATGCCGGCGAGATCGTCGTCGGTGAAGATACGGAAGGCGAGAGCCAATTCTTCTTCCCATGCATCGCGAGCCGCGGCGAGGTCGCCGATGGCCTGCGCCGCAAGTCCCAGCCGTTCGAGTGCGACGGCCAGCGCCATGCCTGCCGCGCGTTTGTCCTGCGCTGTTTCGAGAAGCTTGAGCCGCAGCGCTGCGCTTTCGCTGAACGCCGTGCGCGCGCTGGCGTAGCTGCGCGCGTCGAGCGCGGCTTCGCCTTCCTTCACCAACGCTGCCGCCAACCCGCGTGCGTGTCGTGCGTCGCCCGGCGCGATCTCACACGCCATTCGGCGCATCTCCGACGCACGCGCAAACGCGTCCTGAGAAGAGGCGCCCGTCGCCCGAGCAATCTCTCCTAGTCGATCCCAACACGCCGAAGCATCCGCGAGCCAAGCCGCGCTCGTACCCTTTGCCGAAGCGAAAGTCTCCGAATGCTGTCGCGCTTCATCAGCCGCCTCGCGCGCCACATGAAGCTCTTTCGCGCGGAGCGCCGTATCGGCCTGGTCAAGCAAGGTGTGCACGAGAAATTGCGCAGGACCGTCAGCCGAGCGATCCTTCGCGTGCAATTGCTCCGCCAGCGCGCGCGCCTGCGTTATGGAGTCGGCTGCCGCCGCGTTGTCGCCAAGCGCCGCACGCAGTGCTGCGCGCACGCGCCACGTACCCGCCAGCGCCCATGCTTCGCGCGCGTCGTTCGCGGCAAGCCGAATGCGCGCCTGCAGTGCCTTATCCATTGCATCTCGCGCCGCGTCCGCAGCGCCGCGCACGTAATCCGCTTCAGCAGCAAGCGCCCACGCGTCCGACAACACCGCCCGCCAGTGCGGCTCGTCTTTCTCTGTCACCGCAAGCGCCTCGTAGCGCCCAATCGCTTCACCAAACCGCCGCCGCGCAGAGCCGGGTTGGTTTGCGTCCAGTTCGAGCGCGCCCAAACGCAACTCAGCGTCGGCAATGTCCGCCGCCAGTTCCGGCGTTTCTCCAACATGCGACGCGCTCGCACGCAGCAAGGCAAGCGAAGCCTCAGCGCCACTTGTCGCGCGATCGAATGCGCCTTCGCCCGCGTCTAGTTCGGCCAACCGCCCCTTCGCGCGCGCATACCCGCGCGCAGCAGCGACATTGCCGCGATCGCCCTTGAGCACCGCGTCCTCGAACTTCAGGGCGGCGCTGAAACGCTTGCGCGCTTCGGCGCTCTCGCCGCGCGCCCGGGCGATTTCGCCCAGCATGTACGCCGCCCGTGCTTTGCCCGAGCCGTCGCTCTCGCCCTCAAGCACCGCGCGCGCCTCGGCTTCGGCCGCCTCTAGCTCGCCTGCCTCAGCCGCCATCCGGGCCAAACCGAGCCGCGGGGCAGGGTCCCGGGGCGCCATTCGCGCCGCGAGCGCGAGCGCCTCGCGTGCTCGCTCCGGGTCGCCCTTTTCCAGCAGCGCCGCCGCCCGCCGCGCGGCCATCGCCGCGCCCGGTCCGCCGCGTTCCGCGCGGGCCAAGAGCGCGTTAGCTTCCGCTAACACCGGGGGGCGATTTTCACTCATAAAATCAGTGGATTTCTCGATAAAGGTTAACCGTCACAAACCGTAACCCAACGTGTTTTGTCCAGCTGGGAACCTCCACGGTACACAAGCGTCGGGTCGGGGGGCCCAAATCCCTGCGGGGGGACAAGAGGGTGCTATCTGTGCGTCGACAACAGACCATAGCAGGTCCAGCCGTGTGCGCGGGCGTGGGCGTCCATTCCGGGGCGCATGTGCGCATGGTGCTGTCTCCGGCGCCAGTGGACACCGGCATCGTGTTCGTCCGTTCGGACGTGCGCGGCGTGTCATCGACCTCGATTTCGGCCCACGCCGATAGCGTCTCCGAGACCCGCAACTGCACCACCATCCGCAACGCCTCGGGCGTTGAGCTGGCCACCATCGAGCACCTGATGTCGGCCTGCGCCGGTCTGGGCGTTGATAACCTCATCGTCGAAGTGGACGGCCCGGAAGTGCCGATCCTCGACGGTTCGTCCGCGCAATTCGTGCAAGTGCTGCTGAACGCCGGTGTAGCGCAGCAAAACAAGCCGCAGCGCGTGATCCGCATTCTTGAGCCCATCGAAGTGCGCATGGGCGCGAAAAGCGCAGCCCTGCTGCCGTCGAACGGCTTTGACGGCCTCGATCTCGACGTCACCATCCGCTTCGCGGATACAGCCATCGGCACGCAGCGCCGCTCAGTCCACCTGACGCCGGAAGCGTTCCTGAGCGATATCGCGGACGCCCGTACGTTCGGCTTCTTGGCCGACGTCGAAACGATGCGCGCTGCTGGCCTCGGCCTCGGCGCCTCGATGGCGAACGCCGTGGTTGTGGATTCCGGTCGCGTTGTGAACCCGGAAGGACTTCGCTTCGACGACGAATTCGTGCGCCACAAGATGCTCGACGCCATCGGCGACCTGTCGTTGGCAGGCGCGCCGATTTATGGCCGCTTTGTGGCGGACCAGCCGGGCCACGCGCTCAACGCCCGTCTCGTGCGCGCGCTTCTGGATACGCCGGAAGCGTGGTGCTGGGAGCACGGCGACGCCGCCGAAACAGTTCGCGAAGCCAAGCCGGCCCTCGCAGCCGCAGCGCGCTGATATCCACCGTTCACGCTACAGCCGCAGGCGCTTTGCGCCGCGCCAGCCTTCCTGTATCAGCGATCCGCCGCCCGCTTCGCGCGGGCCCTGAGCAATAAGAGGCCCGGCAGAATGACCCCTCGGAATTTCCAGCTTTCCCGGGCTCTGGCCCTCGCCGTCTTGGCGGGTGGCGTATCGGCCTGCGGCGGCGGCGTGATCAGCCGTGAGCAGGTTCAGTACGTCGAGGAACCGGCCACCCAACTGTATAACCGCGGCGCGGATGCGCTCGAACGACAGCGCTACCCGCAAGCTCTGCGCTTCTTTGAGGAAGTTGAGCGCCAGCACCCGTATTCGTCATGGGCTCGCCGCGCGATGCTGATGGAAGCCTACACCCACTATCAGGGTAACCAATACGACGACGCCATCGAAGACGCGCAGCGCTTTATTGCGCTCCATCCGGGCAACGAGAGCGCGCCGTACGCATACTATCTTGTGGCGATCTGCCAGTTCGAACGCATCATGGACGTGGGTCGCGACCAGGGCACGACTGAGCGCGCGCTTGCGGCGTTGAACGATGTCGTGCGCCGCTATCCAGAAAGCGCGTACGCCCGCGACTCGCGGCTTAAGCTCGACATGGTCTACGATCAGCTTGCCGGCAAGGAGATGGCGATCGGTCGTTTCTATCTAGATCGCGACCAGCATCTCGCCGCGATCAATCGCTTTCGCAACGTGATCGAGAACGAGAACTTCCAGCGTACGTCGCACGTGCCGGAAGCGCTCCATCGGCTGGTGGAATCGTACATGTCCGTTGGTATGACGGACGAAGCGCAGCGCATGGCAGCGATCCTCGGTTACAATTACCCTGGCAGCGACTGGTACGAGCGTTCCTACGCCCTGTTGACCGAAGAAGGCGTCGCGCCGGTTGCGACCGAAGAAGCGCGCCGTCGCGGCTGGTTGGGACGCACGCTGGGCACCGTATTCTAGAGCGAACACCTTGGGCGGCCGCGCCGAGTCTCGGCTAGACTGGCGTCATGAGCGATAAAGCTGTCGATAAGCTGACCGCGAAGGAAGCAGCTGCCGAATTGGCGCGCTTGGCTACGGAAATCGCGCGTCACGACAAGCTCTATCACGAGCAAGATGCGCCCCAGATCACTGACGCCGAATACGACAAGCTCCGTGTTCGCAACTCAGCGATCGAGGCACGCTTTCCTGAACTGGTTCGTGACGACAGCCCGTCCACAAAGGTCGGCGGCGCGCCCGCGGAGAAATTCGGCAAGGTTCGCCACGTCGTGCCGATGCTCTCGCTCGACAACGCGTTCGATGCTGATGATGCGAAGGGCTTCGTTCAGAAAGTTCAGCGCTTCCTCAATCTGAGCGCGCCGCCAGTCATCACGGCTGAGCCTAAAATCGACGGCCTCTCGGCCTCACTCCGCTACGAGAACGGCAAATTCGTCCAAGGTGCCACGCGGGGCGATGGCCGTGAGGGCGAGGATGTCACCGCCAATCTACGCACCATCGCCGACATCCCGCACACCATAAAAGGCGCGCCCGCCGTGCTCGAAGTGCGCGGCGAGGTCTATATGGAGAAGGCGGCATTCGCGAAGATGAACGCTGGCCTCGAGAAAGAAGGCAAACAGACCTACGTCAATCCGCGCAACAGCGCCGCCGGCGCACTTCGCCAACTCGATCCAAAGATCACGGCGACACGCCCGCTGCGCTTCTTCGCGCACGGCTGGGGCGAACTCTCCGAGCCGCTCGCGGAAACCCAATTCGATAGCGTGCAGCGCCTCGCGAAGCTCGGCTTCCCACTCGCCGGTATCAAACGCGCCAAGAACGCCGACGAGCTGCTGGCCGTCTACGAGGACATTCTCGCGGGTCGCCAGAAGCTGGCCTACGAAATCGATGGCGTCGTCTACAAGGTCGACGACCTCGCGCTTCAGCAACGCCTAGGCTTCGTCTCGCGCAGCCCGCGTTGGGCGATCGCGCACAAGTTCGCGGCCGAACAACAGCAGACAACGCTCGATGGCATCGACATCCAGGTTGGTCGCACAGGCTCGCTGACGCCCGTGGGCCGCCTGAAGGCGGTATTTGTTGGTGGCGTCACCGTTACCAACGTGACGCTTCACAATGCGGATTATATCCGCGGCGTCGGCGCCGATGGCGGCCCAATCCGCGGCGGCAAGGATCTTCGTGTCGGCGACACGGTGATTGTCCAGCGTGCTGGCGATGTCATTCCGCAGATTGTTGATGTGCTGCTGGAGAAGCGCGCCAAGGGCGCACGCAAGTATCAGTTTCCAGAAACGTGCCCGGTGTGTGGTTCGCACGTAGCGCGTGAATTGGAGCCGGGCGAAGAGGGCGTCATCGCCCGGTGCACCGGAGGGCTCAACTGTCCAGCGCAAGTAGTAGAGCGGCTTATCCACTTCGTTGCTCGCCGCGCGATGGACATTGACGGTCTCGGCGCCAAACAGATCGAAGAATTTTACGAACTGGGCTGGGTAAAAGAACCCGCTGACATTTTCCGTCTCGAAGATCATCGCGATGAACTGAAAGAGCGGGAAGGGTACGGCGAAAAGAGCGTCACCGCTTTGCTCGCCTCAATCGACGCGCGCCGTGAACCGGAATTCGCTCGCTTTCTCTACGGCCTCGGCATTCGCGATATCGGTGAAACCACGGCGGGCGTTCTTGCCCGCCGCTTCGAGAGCTGGAGCGCGTTCGAGGACGCAGTGAAAGCCGCCGTGAAGGCGCGCCCCGGCGAAGCCTACGAAGAACTCGAACGTGTATCGGGCGTCGGGGGCGGCGCGCGTGCAGCGCTGATCGAAGCCGCACCGACCTTGAAGGCGGCGAAGGGCGATTTGTTCGAAGATGGGGAGGCGCCAAAGATCAAAGGCGTCACAAGTAGAGCTTGGGAAGGGCTGATCACCCATTTCGGCTCAATCGCCGACGCCATCGCCGCCGTGAAGGCAGCAGCGAAGCAAGCGCCAGGCGATGACTACATCGAACTCGCCCGTATCGACGGCGTCGGCCCCGTCGCCGCTGACCACCTCGTCGATTTCTTCGCCGAGAAGCACAACACGGACGCCCTGAAGCGCCTACTGAAAGAAGTCACGCCGAAAGATCAACCGCGCGCCGCGACTTCCAGCAAAGTCTCCGGCCTCACCGTCGTCTTCACTGGCACGCTTGAGAAGATGACCCGCGATGAAGCCAAAGCTCGCGCGATCGCACTTGGCGCTAAGGTTGCCGGCAGCGTCTCAAAGAAAACGGATCTCCTCGTCGCCGGCCCGCGCGCCGGCTCGAAGCTCGCCGAAGCCGAAAAGCACGGCGTCAAAGTCATAGACGAAGACGCCTGGATCAAACTCAGTAGCTAGTTTGCCGCCTTGCCGCGCAGATCCGTAAGCGCGCCCGCCGCAACTACAACCAAATAGATCGCCAGGATCGTCACGCCCGCGCCCACCGGCAACGGTCCCGCAGGCTGCGGCGAGAGCATCGCAACGATCTGCAGCACAACCAGGAACGCGATGAACGCAATCGCGGGCCACGCAAAGCGCCCAAGTGACTTGCGGCTTGCTACCCAGGCCGCGCCGCATACCGCGAGCAATCCAATCTCCAGCGCCTGCTCAGGTACAGGGTAGTTCCAAAGCGCAAAGCCGACGCGTTCGCCGCCGGGCCAAAGCTCAAGGTCTGGCC
>CADEDT010000091.1 GCA_902826145.1 uncultured Caulobacteraceae bacterium | reverse complement strand
TCGGCCCACGGCTTGTCGATGATTTCGAGCCAGGCGGGGCGGAAGCGGAACGGATGCACTGTGCCTTGCCAGGCCATGACGATGCCGTTTCCACGCAAAGCAATCTGCGCGACGATGTTGGCGCCCCTGGCGTTCTGCGCGCGCATTTCGCTGATCTGCTCAGGCAGCGGCAGTTCTTTCGCGATCGATTGCAGAGCCGCGAAGGTGACGGGGAGGCCGGTTTCGCGGCTGAGTTCGCCCATCCATTCGAACTCATTCCATTCGCGCTTCAGGTCCGACGCCATCTCGAACACGCCGTAGCCGACGCGACCCATCGCGCGGCCGATACCGATGAGTTCTTCCTTCGTCGCCGTAGTGCCAGGCACGAGTTCGCGATCGACGGACTTGTGCAGAATGGTGCGCGACGTCGAGAAGCCAAGCGCTCCGGCGCGTAGGCCTTCTTCGACGACTTGTGACATGCGCGCGATGTCCGTTTCGGTGGGTTCTTCGTTGCGGGCGCCGCGTTCACCCATGACGTAGGCGCGCACGGCGCCGTGCGGCACGTGGGTGGCGACGTCGACTGTGCGCGGCAGGCGCTCAAGTTCGTCGAGATATTCGGGGAAGGTTTCCCAATTCCAAGTCATGCCTTCGGCGAGTGCGGTGCCGGGAATGTCCTCAACACCCTCCATCAGCCCAATGAGCCAATCGTGTTTCTTAGGCTTCGCAGGCGCGAAGCCGACGCCGCAATTGCCCATCACCACGGTCGTGACGCCATGCCAGGACGACGGCGCCATTTCCTGATCCCAGGTCGCTTGGCCGTCATAGTGCGTATGAATGTCGACCCAGCCGGGCGCGACGATCTTGCCCGCAGCGTCGATTTCTTCTTTGCCGGGACCAATATCGCCGCCGACCTTGCTGATCAGGCCGCCATCAATCGCCACATCAGCGACGAAGCGCTTCGCGCCCGTGCCATCGACCACCGTGCCTCCACGGATGACCAGATCATGCATCGCCGCCTCCCTGCGGTCTCTGTTTGGCGTGAGCCTAGCAGAGGCGCGCGCCACGGGAAGCGCGAAGGCGCCGAGTGACGTTGCGAAAGGATCGCCAGTTTGGCGCTACTCGGCATCAGCCAGGGCTTCGATCGCCTCGAGACTGAGGTCGCCCGCGACGATGGCGGCAGCGTCGCGTTCGAAGGTTGCTGCATCGAACGTCTCTGTACTCACCGGTGCGGGAACGGCCTCGGTCTCGATGCCCAATCCTTCGACCTGCACGCCGGACAGCGCTGCGAGCTTCCACCGTGGGCCAAACTTATAGACGGCGTAGTACATGATCTTGGCTTTGAGTTCAGCGACGCCGCTTGTCATCATGCCTTCGAAGAAGATGCGATGCGTGTTCTTCCACGGTCGCGTTTTCACGTCGCAATAGAAGTCGTGCACGATCGAGGCGTCGCGATAGAGTCCCGTAAGGGGCCCGCCGATGAGGGACCAGAAAATGCGAGGAATGGAGGCGCCGTCCACTATGGCTTCTGCCGGTACAGGCCATGCCTCGCCCGTCGTCCGGATAAACGAGAAGGGCTTCAGCAATTGCATGTGCCGCCCATCGGGAAGCCATCGCGTCTCGGGTACGCCTTGATAGTGGCCGTACGAACCCGTCTCCGCGCCTTCGAGACGTATTTCACTTTCCCAAACCAGCGCGGTCGGGCGTAACACGGCCACGACGTCCTTCCGCCGGCTTATCGGTTTGATGCGCACCTCGGCTTTGTGCTTGCGCGCCTCGGCGACCGTGGTTGTCTTCCGTCCTCCGCCGCCGGCCTCGAACATGTCTTGCTCGCCCCAAGCAAGCGCGACGTGCGAGACGGATTCTTCGGCGCCAAAAAACACGATGTCTCCGAGGTCGCTTTCACTGACATCCACGGCCGTCGAGCGCGTATCGCGTAGGAAATGGCGGTAGAGTCCCTCCGCTGTTTGATCTCCTGGCGGATCTAAGTTGAGCTTCTCAAGCATGACTTGCACAAGTCCGGAGCAGTCATAGGCGTCGGGGCCCTGCGCGCCCCAGATGTAGGGTTTGCCCAACTCGGCTTCGCATGCTTGGCGGAACGCGGCTTTGGTAGGCATTCAACTTCTCCACAAACGACCTCGATCGTTGTCGCTCAACGCCATCATGTTCGAACCCCCAAACGGGTGAGGCGCGGCAGGAAAGTGCATTGCGGCCCGCCCACGTCGAGAGCGCATACTTCGAGCGCTGCGGTGATTGTTCGGTGCGAACCAAATCGCGCAACACTCAATACAAGTATCGCGCGCGTCAGTTCTCTGCGTCGTCTTGAAGTTCATTGCTTTGACAAGAAGCGATCGAATGCGAGCTGAAAGTTCCTTGCCGCCGCGTATTTGGTGTCAAGCTCTCGTTTTGCTTGCGCGGCGATTGACTTGAGTGTTGAGGTTCGCGCCGCGTTAGTTGTGGAGGTTTGTCGATGGGTGTGTGGTCTCCTGGTCCTGGTGGAACGGCTGGCAACGATACGTTCACTGGTGACGGAACTAACGAGACTGCAAATGGTCTGCTGGGCGACGATACGCTTATCGGCAATGGCGGCCATGACACCCTGATCGGTCACGGCGGAAGCGACAACCTTTCGGGTGGCGATGGCGACGACAGCCTAAACGGCGGAACGAGTGGCGTGTCCAACCCCGCTCCAGGCGTTGTCGATGGCGCTGATGTGATTGATGGCGGCGCGGGGAACGATGTCCTGCGTGGCCAGGACGGCGACGACACTCTCACTGGCGGTGACGGCGTTGACAATCTGCGCGGCGATCTCGGCAACGACACGCTCAACGGCGGCAACGGCGAAGATCTGGTTTCTTTCCGTTTCGATGACATCGGGTTGGCCACGGGCGTGGTGTTCAGCGCGGCCGGCTACACCAACGGTGGCACGTTCTCTGACGGCCGCGGCGGTATGGATACGCTCATTAGCATCGAACGCATCATTTTGACGGGTACTACTTTCGCCGACCAACTCACCGGAGATGTCGGGCGCGATCAGCTTTCGACTCAGGGCGGCAACGACATCATCAATGCGGGCGCTGGCAACGACACGATCTTTGACTACAACGGCAGCTCGATCCTCAACGGCCAGGATGGCAACGATCGTATCACGATTGAGGGGACGGACGTTGTCTTCAGCGGCTTCATCGGCGGCGAGGATTATATCGATGGCGGCGCAGGCAACGATACGGTTTATCTTTCGTGGAGCTATTCGACGGTTGGGGTCACCGCTACGCTGAGTGGAACGACGCTCGATGCGCGCACGCTAGATAATTCCATCGTCGCCACGGGCATCAACATCGAGAACATCGAGGTCGACGGCAGTTCCGCAGCCGATGTGTTGATTGCCGGAGCGGGCAATGACGGACTTTGGGGTTTCGAAGGGGATGACATCCTTGACGGTGGTGACGGCAACGACCTGCTTTGGGGTGGCGACGGCTCAGACGTTCTGAATGGCGGCGCGGGCATCGATCGATACGTCGGCAACGATTACGCGACCGGCAGTTTCACGGTTCACAATGTCGATTTCTCAAGCTTCGACGTGTCGGGTGATCCAATCGTAGTCGGTGACGACTCGCTCACGGGCATCGATGGCGTCTATTATTTCGGCCAGTATCTCGATGACACGCTCGTCGGTAGCGCCGGCGCGGATTGGCTGATCGGCAGCTACGGCACCGACAACATTAGCGGTGGCGCCGGCGACGACTTCATCAGCGGCACCGTCGGCAACGCACTAGTGTTCGCATTTAATCCCAATCTCGGGATGCAGGTCGCCGTTGTTGACGGCAACGACACATATGCCGGCGGCGATGGCGCGGACACGCTCTCATTCCTCGGCACACAGTACGATCTGACGATCAACGCATCCACCGGCGTGGCGACGTCGCTAGGGACAGGAACCGACAGCTTTAGTGGCTTCGAATACTACGTCGGCGGAACGACCAACGACGAGTTCATCGGTTCCGCAGCCGGCGAGACGTTTGACGGCGATCTCGGTGACGATGTCGCGTCGGGGGATGCTGGCAACGACGTTCTGATCGGTGGCGCGGGCAATGACTCGCTCGATGGTGGCGACAACGACGACACGTTGACGGGCGGCGCGGGCTTCGACGAGCTGAGCGGGGGCGCTGGCAACGACGTTATCAATGTCGGCGAATACGAGTTTGACTTTGGCGATTCCATTGACGGCGGCGACGGCGTCGATGAGTTGATCGCGTTCGGTGACGCGGCTCTCGACACGCACAGCATCAACAGCATCGAGGAACTCACGTTCGCGAATGATGCGAACTACAATTTCGTGACCATGTCCGGATCGCAGATCGGCAGCGGCTTCTCCAGCACGCTCGCCGTAACAGGCACGGCGGCGGCCGATGAGATCGATATATTCTTGGGCGCTGGCGAAAGCGTCGATATTTCGGGCTGGACGTTCAGCACGTGGGATCCGCTCGTGCGGCAAGTCGGGGATCCCACCAAGGACGTTATTTTTATTGTGGCCAGCACGGGCAACGAAACCATCGTCGGCTCAGATGTCGGTGACCATGTCTACGCCGGTAGCGGCAACGACAACGTGTCAGGTGGCGACGGCTCGGATTTCCTCCGCGGTGAAGCCGGCGACGACACGCTAAACGGGGGCTCGGGCGATGACGTGATGCGCGGCGGCGCTGGCGTCGATACGTATGTCGGCGGCGACGGGCTTGATCGGATCAGCTTCTACGAACTCGCGGCGACTCAAGGCGTGGTCGCTAGCCTGCTGACACAGACCATTACCAATGACGGCTTCGGCAATGCCGAGAGCATCAGTGGCATTGAAGACTTTGGCGGTGGCACCGCGTTCGCCGATTCGTTCGAAGGCAATAACGGCGCAAATCTCTTCTTGGTTGACTACGGTGACACCGTGACCGCCCAGGGTGGTGATGACACCTTCCAGGTTGATCGCGCCGCCGCCACCATCAATGGCGGAGATGGCAACGACACCATACTGTCCTTTACATTGTCGTCGCTGCAGCAAGACACGAATGGCAACGGCCTTGCCGAGGTGATCTCCGGAAGCACCGGTGTGATCGTAGATCTCGGCGCTGGGCAGATCATCAATGATGGTTTTGGCAGCTCCGGATCGATCATCAGCATCGAGAACGCCGGCGGTAGCGTGTTGAATGACAGCATTACCGGCAGCAGCGTTGCGAACATCCTGAACGGCTTTGAAGGCGATGATGCGCTGTTTGGCTTGGGCGGCGCTGATACGCTGAACGGCGACGTAGGGAACGACACGCTAGACGGCGGCGCGGGCGCCGATACGATGACTGGTGGCGACGGCGACGACGTGTACGTGGTCGACAATGCCGGCGACGTGGTCACGGAGACGTCCGCGCTCGGTGGGGTGGACACCGTTCAAACCTCAGTCACGCGCACGCTTGGCGCCCACTTCGAGAATCTCGTGCTCACCGGCGCGGGCGCGATCACGGGCTATGGTAATGCGCTGAACAACAGCATTACCGGCAATGGCGCGGCCAACTTCCTCTACGGCTATGACGGCGCCGACATTCTCAATGGCGGCGCTGGCGCCGACCAGATGTTCGGCGGCAACGGCAACGACACCTACTATGTCGACAATGCTGGCGATGTGACGTCGGAAGTTTCGGCGCTAGGCGGCGTCGATATCGTCTTCTCGTCGGTGAACCGCAACCTCACCGCCAACATCGAGAATTTGACGCTTACAGGGTCCGCCGGGCTCACCGGTTCCGGCAATGCGCTCAACAACGTCATCACCGGCAATACCGGCGCAAATACGCTCTACGGCTATGACGGCAACGATCGCCTCGATGGCGGCGCTGGCGCCGACACTATGTTCGGCGCCAACGGGGACGACACCTATGTCGTCGACGATGTGAACGACATCACTGTCGAAGGCTCGCCTACAGGCGGCATCGATACGGTCGAAAGCTCGATTAACCGAAATCTCAACGCCAATTTCGAAAACCTGATCCTCACCGGTACAGCGCAGTTTGGTTACGGCAATTTGCTGAATAACGTCATCACCGGGAACGCGGCGTCCAATGGGCTCTACGGCCAAGATGGCAATGATACGCTGGATGGCGGCGCCGGCGCCGACCAGATGTTCGGCGCTAATGGCGATGACACGTACATTGTCGACAATGCGGGGGATGTAACCTCGGAGGTCTCCGCCGGCGGCGGCATCGACACGGTAATTTCGTCGGTAACGCGCAACCTGACCGCAAACCTTGAAAACCTCACGCTTAGCGGCACGGACAACATCACCGGTGCGGGCAATGCGCTCAACAACGTCATCATCGGCAATAGCGGCGCTAATACACTCTACGGCTTGGACGGCGCGGATACGCTTAACGGCGGGCTAGGCGCCGACACGCTGCAAGGCGGCACAGGGGCGGACAGCTACGTGTTCTCGACCGCCCTGGGCGGTGGCAATGTCGACAGCATCGTCGGCTTCTCGGTGGTGGACGACACGATCGTGCTGAGCAACGCGATCTTCACGGGGCTCTCCGTGGGCACGCTTGCGGCGAGCGCCTTCGTCATCGGCGCGGCGGCTGCGGACGCTGACGACCGCATCATCTACAACAGCGCCACCGGCGCTTTGTTCTTCGATGCGGACGGCAATGGCGGCGGCGCGGCTGTGCAGTTCGCCACGCTGGCGACGGGTCTGGCGCTCACGAATAACGATTTCATCGTCAGCGGGCCGTAATCAGGTTCGACAGATGGCATTGCGAGCGCTGTGTACCCACGCAGCGCTCGTTTTGTATGTTCTAAGTGCAAGGCCGACAGGGCGGTCAGAGAACTGGAGCGGGCGGCGGGAATCGAACCCGCACGAGAAGCTTGGGAAGCTTCCAGGCTACCACTACATCACGCCCGCGCGGGGCCATCCTTAGAGAAGCGGAAGCGCGTGCGCTAGCGTTGTCGGTCGGTGGTGCGCGTTTGGAAGCGTCCGTAAGCGCAGCTGTCGGGTTGGCACTGTGTCGAATTTCACAGCCGCCCTAGGTTGCATTTCTCTTGCGCCGCCAAAATTTCGGAGTCACAGCTTCGAGCGGGAGTTGGTGGTGGCGGGGGCGGTGAGCGGACCGCTCAATCCTCTACCACGGGCGCAAAGCTCTGACGCGCGAGGCCAGCGCGCACTTGTGCGCCGTTTCAAAGTTTATGCGGCGTGGCCGAGTAGGTCGCGCAGCGGGGCGGTTTGCGCCACGATGTGTCGTGCCGTGCGTTGCCGCCGTCTAAGACGGGCGAGGGCGAAATGCAGTGGGAATCCGCATCGGCAGACATGGCGTCGCGCGTCAAGGCAGCAGGCATTAGCATCGACGCGCTAAGCGCGTTGAATATTCACCTCGAGACGTCCGACGCAGCGCGTAGTGCGGCGCTAATCGCCGCGTTGAACGCGCGGTGCGGCGGTCTTTGCGAGGCAACATATCTGTTCGATAGCCGCGACGACGATGATTTGCTTCGCTTCGTGAAGCTGCGGTTTCCCGATGTCGACGCTGATCTCGCCGGGTCTGTCGCGTTTGATTGGGCCCATCAGATCGCTGAAGAGTTCGATCTGGTTTCAGCCGAGCCGGACTTGCCTTCCGACATTTTCGTCGAGCCCAAAGCGCAACCGGATGTGTTCAGTGAGAATGCGGAACAAGCCATCGTCAAAGCGCTGTGCGAGGTCGAGAGCGATACGAAGCCGCCGAAGCGTTGGGCGACGGAACAGATCGCCGTCGAAGAGGCGATGCAGTATTCCGAAACCAACCATCAAAAGAAGGGTGGCAGCGGAATCCTCGTCGCGCAGCCGGATACAGGAATTCTGCCGAACCCGGAGATCGAAGCGGGCGCCGTTGACGCGAGTGGCGGTTGGGACGTGCTGCTTGATCGCGCCGGTGCGAAGGATCCTCTGCTTCCCGGGCATCCGGGACACGGAACTGCGACAGGCAGCTGTGTCGTCGGCCGCGGCGCCGGATCGCTTATTGGTGCGGCGCCGGCGGCGACGCTTTATCCAATCCGCTGCATCACCGCAGTTACCGTTTTCAACGCCGGTCCAGTCGCGCGCGCGATCGAGAAGGCAATTGCCGTCAACGCAGACGTCGTCACCATGAGTTTGGGGGGCGTTGGCAGTCGCGCCATGCGCGCGGCGCTGAAGAAGGCAATCGACAAGCACATGATCGTGCTCGCCGCGGCCGGCAATTGTGTGCGGCTCGTCGTCTGGCCCGCGCGCTACCCCGAGTGCATTGCGGTTGGGGGATCGAATTTCGACAAGAAGCCTTGGAAGGGCAGCTGTCGCGGGAAGGCGGTCGATATCACCGCGCCTGCGGAGATGGTGTGGCACGCGTCGACAAAAACGCCCAGCGGCATCGACGACGGGCAAGGGACGTCTTTCGCGGTAGCGCTAACGGCGGGCGCAGCGGCGCAGTGGCTTGCGCATCATACCAAAGACAAGGTGAAGCGAGAGGCGATCCGGCTGGGCGTGAAAACACAGGATGTTTTCCGGTACGTCGTCGGCAAGACGGCGACACGTTCGGCCTTTCTCGACAGTGACGAGTTCGGACCTGGCATCGTGCACATTGAGCGATTGCTGAAGTTCGATCTCGCGTCGATTACCTCCATCACGCCGCCACGAGAACTGCCCGGCGACGATCCCGGTGACGGCGTTCCGCCGGAATACGTGGAGATTTACCGAGCGTTCGGCGGCGCCGAGGCGGCGCCTCAGATCAATTGGGCGCGTCATGGCCTGGAACTGTCAACGATTGCGCTACGGCGTGCTTCCGAAGCGAAGGCGACAGGCGCTGAGATGGCCGAGACAACGTCACCTCAGCCGAGCGTGGCGCTCGCCGGCGCCGTGCAAGCAAGCGCCGATGGCGCACTGCGCCGCTGGGCCGGAACGGAGGCCGCGCCATGAGTGATGAAGGTCAGATTCCGCCCCAAGGCGCGCCAGCGCGTCCCGAGGATTATCTGTCGAGACTTCGGCTGCCATCGGAGAGTGGTTTAGAATCGACCGAGGGTGTTGCCGACGCGAACGAAGCTCGCAGGCGGTTCGATCGCTTCATCCAGTCACCGGCATTTCTTAGGTTGGATGCGCGCGCGCGAGAGATCGTCGCCGCCGGCGTGCGTAGCGCTCTAGAGAAATTCCAAGCAGGTCCTTCGAACGCGCTCGACGCCTCTGAACTTGTGGGCATGGAGGCGCTTGTTCTCCTCAACGGCAGACCATCGCTACCGATTGTGAATGGCTGGATCGATGAAGCGAACCCGGAACTCTCCGGGTGGGATTTGAAGACCTTCAAGACCATGCTGAAGCGTGCGATCTCGTCAGTGGGCAGAATTGATCTCAATGGCCGCCACATTGGCACAGGTGGAGTCATTGCCAGAGGTGTCATTCTGACAAACCGGCACGTTGCCGAGGCGATCGCGAAATTCTATCGCCAGGGCGGCGAGGAAAAGTGGCTTCTAAAAGCGGGCGATGTCAGCATCGACTTCGTACGTGAACAGGATTCGAACAAGACTTCGAAGTTTCGAATTCTTGACGTCATCGCGGCGGGCCCAGATCCGATCGAAGATACTGTCGACTTGGCGCACCTCGATGCCGCATTGCTCCGAGTAGAGACGGAAAATGCTGCAGGAGAACCGCTGCCGTCTTCGCTGTCGCTTTCACAGAACGGCAACTCCGGTCCCAACCAGCCTGGCCAAGTTGTCGTGATTGGCTATCCTGGTCCGCCGTCTATTCAGCCATCCGAGTTCGTTGCTGAAGAGGAGGCGCTTATACGCCAAGCGTTGGAGCGGATCTTCTCCATGACGTACGGGGTCAAACGCATCGCGCCCGGCCAAATCATGCAACCTTTGGGCACTGTGCCCGACGATGCGAAGGGATGGGTCTTTACGCACGACGTAACGACGTTGGGCGGCAATTCCGGATCGTTCGTGATCCGCCTGAATGGCGCGACCCCGCGTGTCATCGGCCTGCATTTCGCCGGCGCGACGCGAAAACGAAATCTCGCGCATGCCGCCAAAGCGCTCGATGAACCGCTGATCTCTGGTAACGCCAATGTCGGCTGGCTTCCCTGATCATGCCGGACGGTTATTGGCAATTCGGCGCCGAGCGCAACGTTAGGATCCGAAAAGCCGCGGGCATGCTGAAGCTCGACTATCAGATGCTCGCGAAGGCGTTCGAGTTGAACCAGCTCAAGTACAGCCGTTCGCCGCCCGAGCTTCAGGCGGGCTTCGTGACGCAAGTGAAGTCAACCTTGTCGATGCCTGAGGCCGTCGAAAGGGCGCTGGAGCTTGCGGAAGACGGCAACTGGATGTTGGAGCTGGCGAAGGACCTTGCTCCGTTTGCCAGAGAAAACTCGCAGAAGTTTTTGGACGAGGTGCTCGGCGCAGGCAGAGCGACGCCATCAGCAGCGCAAGCTGCCCCGAAAGCTGCGCAATTCCAAGTTTGCATGATTGAATCATCGGAGCGCGGCGCGCTTGGCACGGGCTCCTTGATCTCACCGTATCTGGTCCTGACCGCATATCATGTTGTTGCGGACCACGTATCGGCGGATGGTGAGATCAACTCGAAAGTCAGCGTCCGTTTCATGCGTGACGACAGCGAGCCACCTCAATCGACTGGGGCGCCGAGCCAATTGGTTGTGTCGGTCGTCGAAGGAAAACTGCCGTTGTGGAAGGCCGTCGCGAATGAGGTTGCCGGTATGGCGATGAGCGCGCGGTTTGCGGAGCTGCTGCAGAATCTAGATGTTGCTGTGCTGCGATTGGCCAGTCCAGTGGGCGCTGCACGCGGTTGGATGCAATGTCGCGCCGTTGTGCGCGACACCACGTTCTGGCTGCATCATTGTCCAACCGGAGCGCCAATCGAGATCAACCAAGGTCTCGTGGAGCGAGTCCTGCTGCACGATCGGCCAGCTCGCATCTACTATAAGATTCCAAGCGATCCCACTCGGCGGGGCTCCTCTGGTGGACCGTGTATCGATGAGTCGGGTCACATCGTCGGCATCCACCAAGCGCGCTTCGAGCGCCCCGTTGGCGTTGAAATAATGCTGCGCGGCGCGCCGGGATCCACGATCGATGGCGCGTTCGACGATCCGCTGCGTGCCGAGATAATGCCAACGCAACCGCCTCCACTTTGGTGGGTACGTAACGAACTGGGCCTGACGTCTCTGCATGCCTTCCGACAGCGGCGGCGTGGGGATGGCGCTTTTTTTGAACCTCTGATCGGCAGGCACGAACTCCAGGAGCGAATCTGGAAAGCCTCTCAGGCGCGAGACGGTTCGGACAAGGTGTTTATCGTCACCGGCCCGCCGCGCTCAGGCGTTTCGACAACTGTGCGCATTTTGAAGACGATGCTGAACGAGCGGGACCATGTCGTCGCGAGTGTCGACGTATCTACAGCAAGCTATGAGGCTCGAAATCTTGCGGCGCATTTGCATGACGCCTTCCTGACCAAGATCGGAGCTATCGACGACGACGATACGGTGCTCAAGTTGGCCGGCGGCAGTGGTCGATACGACCAAGAACTGGAGGTGGCCAAACATTGGATTGATCGCATCAACCGTAAGCGAGGCGATCGAATGGTTTGGCTCGTCATTGACGGGTTTGATGCGCACTCGGCCAAGGCTCTGTCTGACCGCCTTATATTGGAGGCGCTCGCACAAATGACCCGCGAGCGCGAGCGCGACGAGAGCACTCAAGAATCTCGAGAACGCAAATGGCTGCGTCTTGTTTTTCTTGGGGTCGATCCGCCCAAGGAGAAGGCGGGTGTCTACGAGGAGTTCGTCCAGCTGCCGAACGTAGATGAATTGACCTACTATTTGGCGAGACGACTGCGCGCCGCTGGCTTGGGAGCGTCGCCCGACAAGATCGCGGCATGGGCGCGCGAGACTTTCAAGCTTGCCACGGACGCCGCCGGAGGCCAGTCGCCGACGGCGTCCGAGTTGTGTTTGACAGCGAAGAGCTTCTTTGGTGACGCGCTTGAGACAAAGGACATCGACGGGACAATCGTGGATTTGATCTTAGATCCGTGTTGGTGAGGGAAGACGTGGAAAAGTCGCCCTTCGAGTTATCTTTGGAGCGCCTGTCTCAGGAGCGCGGGGAACGCTTTCGCGCCGAGCTGCGTGAGAGCTCCACGGAGTGGTCTTGGGCAAGCAAGATCTTGGAGGTGAGCGCCGCAGATTCTATACCGCCTCCACCCACGTCGGCGGGCGTCAAGGACATCGACGCGCTATTGGAAATCGGCGAACGAGATGCAGCCGTCATCGGTGCGTTCAATCCGGATACAATGGTGCGGCATGTCTTGGGTCCAGTCGTGGACAAGAATCTGGAGGCTCTGCTCAAGGCAAGGCTCTTACGTTCGTGCCGGATAACGGGCGCACGCTGGATGCTTCAGGCGGAGCCGCGGCGCGCGCATATCCGCCGTTTGGCGGAGTCAGGGTCGCCAAAGGAAACAATTGATCAAGTAATCCAGCGCACGGAGAAGCTCGCCGCGCCAGAGCCGTTCACCCAAGCGCTACGTTCGGCTTTGCGCGGGGTGTTGCCACATTGGACATTGCGGCAATTGGCGCCGGAGCGGGTGTATGCCGCGATGGAGTTCGCGTTTCCCGTTGTGCCTGGCGCGCCCGACCCTCGCCAGTTGCGTCGCCACCTTGCTCATACTGAGCTCAGCAAGGTCGGCAGAAATTTTGTGTCCTTCGTCAATTTTCCGATACGAGAACGCATCCGCGAGTTCGTGAACGCTGAGCGCGGTGCGGCCGAGCTGCCGGTGCTTCAGTTGTTTGGTGGTGAGCCTAGCATTCGTTTCGATTTTCTCGCTTCGTTGTGTGCGGCGAGTTTCGAGGACAATCGCCACGACTATGTGCTGCTGACGATGAAGCGGCCAACTCTCGATCAGGGCGACTACGACGCGCTTGTGCGCGAGATCGAACTCCAGCTCCAATTGCAGGGTGGTCAAGACGTTCGCATGCGGGATGGTCGCCGGGCGCAATGGGAACCGGCAGACCGACCGAACGCCAAAGCTGCGCGACTCGTCCTCCTATGTTCGCGTCCAGATGAGATCGCGCCTGCAGCGCAAGAGCAATTCGCGAGATCCCTGCAAATCCTACAATCCGAGTATGCGCGGGGTCGTCTTCGCACAGTGCTGTCGACGCCAACGAGCAATCCAGTCGCGAACCTGAGCGCGGAAAAGCTGGAATTCAACGGAATGCGCGAGTTCACCGAACGTGCAGTGGCGCGCATACGCGAAGTGACGCGAAAGCGAGACGATGATGAAGGTGGTTCGACACCCGCGACCGCCTAGTGCCGCAACCGTCCCGCGAACCGGCATTCGAATATGGAAACGGCATCTACCCTGGCGTAGGTTGGCTCTAAAGGAGCCCCGTCCATGACCGAGATTGCGCAAGCCGCGCTTAAGAAGTTTGTCGACGAGATTTGGCGCGACGAGGTTGTGCCTACGCTGACGACCTATATCGCCATTCCGAATAAATCCGCCTCGTTTGATCCCGATTGGGAAAAGCACGGGCACATGGAAAAGGCGGTCGAACTCTTCGTGGCTTGGGCGAAGAAGAAGTTGCCGGACTTGCCGGGCGCAACGCTTTCAGTTGAGCGGCTGCCGGGCCGTACGCCGCTCATCTTCATCGATGTACCGGGCGCGACGAAGAGTGCCGACACGGTGCTACTCTACGGCCACCTCGATAAGCAACCGGAGATGACGGGCTGGGCTGAAGGCAAGGGGCCGTGGGTTCCAGTGCTTGAAGGCGACAAGCTCTATGGCCGCGGCGGTGCTGACGATGGCTACGCGATGTTCGGTGCACTCTCTGCGCTATTGGCGCTGAAAGCGCAAAACGTTCCGCACAAGCGCGCGGTGGTGGTGATCGAGGCGAGCGAGGAAAGCGGCTCGCCGGACTTGCCGCCCTACATCAATGCATTGGCCGATCGCATTGGCAGCGTCTCGTTGGTGGTGTGTCTCGACAGCGGCTGTGGCGACTATGACCGGCTTTGGGTCACGACATCGTTGCGCGGCATGGTTGGCGGCACGTTGCGCGTCGATGTTCTCGATGAAGGCGTGCACTCGGGTGACGCATCCGGGGTCGTGCCGTCGAGCTTCCGTGTTGCGCGGCAACTACTGGCGCGGTTCGAGAATATCGAGACCGGTGAGATTGCGGGTGCGGAGTTCAACGTTGAGATTCCGGCGGAGCGGCTGAAGCAAGCGAAGGTCGCCGCAGCCGCGTTGGGCGACGAAGTTTATTCCAAGTTTCCGTTCGTCGACGGCATGAAGCCGAACGGGAAAGAGGGGGATCAGCTGGTGCTTAATCGCACTTGGCGGCCCGCGCTTTCAGTGACGGGTTTTGCCGGCGCCCCTGCGCCGCGCGATGCAGGCAATGTGCTCAGACCCTTCACGGAGCTGAAGCTCTCGCTGCGCGTGCCGCCGACGGCGGATGCGAAGAAGGCGAGCGCCAAGCTGAAGCAGATCCTCGAACGCGATCCGCCTTATGGCGCGCATGTGAGCTATGAGGGTGAGAAGGAAGGCTCGGGCTGGAATGCGCCGGCGACGGCGCCTTGGCTCGAAGCCGCGCTCGAGGATGCGTCACACGCCGCGTGGGGCAAGCCGATGGCGATGATGGGCGAGGGCGGCTCGATCCCGTTCATGGGCATG
>CADEDT010000090.1 GCA_902826145.1 uncultured Caulobacteraceae bacterium | reverse complement strand
AGTTGCGCATGAACTCGCGCACGCGCGGATAGATTTCCGTGCGGAAGCGGCGGCCTGAGAACACGCCATAGTGGCCAACGCCCGGCTGAATATAATCGCGGCGCATCTGCTCAGGAATATTCCCGCAAATGTCGTGCGCAGCTTGCGTTTGGCCGATGCCGGAAATGTCGTCGTTCTCGCCTTCGACCGTCAGCAGCGCCGTCTTGGTGATCTTGCCCGGATCAACCTTGCGGCCACGATGCGTCATCGTTCCGTTCGCGAGGCGATACTCTTGAAAAATCTCAACGAGCGTCTGGATGTAGAACTCTTCCGAGAGATCCATGACGGCGAGATACTCGTCGTAGAATTTGCGGTGCTTCTCGGCGGGCTCTCCGTCGCCCTTCACCAGATTCTGAAAATAAGCTTGGTGCGCATCGACGTGGCTCGAGAGGTTCATCCCCATGAAGCTCGCCAGTTGCAGGAAGCCCGGATAGACCCGCCGGAACGCGCCCGGATAGAGCGCCGGCACCGTGTGGATCATGTTCGACTTGAACCAGTCGATGTCGCGTTTCTCGGCGAGCAGGTTCGGCGCCGTCGGCGATTTGCGCGCATCGATCGGCGAACCCATGATCGTCATCGTCGCCGGCGTGCACGGATCGTCTTCTTCCGCCATCAGCGCAACAGCCGCGACAACAGCAGGCCCCGGCTGGCACACGGCAACGACATGCGTCTGCGGCCCAAGCGCGCGCAGCATGCCCATGACGTGATCGATGTAGTCGTTGAGATCGAAGCGCCCAGCCACAACCGGCACCATCCGCGCGTCGGCCCAATCGGTGATGTAGACTTCATGATCTGGCAGGAACGCAGTGACCGTGTCGCGCAGCAGCGTCGCGTAATGGCCAGACATCGGCGCCACCAACAGCACTGTCGGATCGGTGCGATCGCCGCGCGCATCCTTCAACGCATCGGCGTCGCGCTCGAAGTGGATCATGTTCGCCCACGGCGAAGACCAGACGCTCTTCGGCGTCACGGCGACTTCAGCGCCGTTCACACTTGTCGTCGGCAAATTCCAATCGGGCTTGCGGTAGCGGCGCGTCATGGACTCGAAGAGGTCCGCGGCGGCCGCAGCCGTGCGGCCGACTTCCGTGTCGCCAAGCGGGTTCATCGGCGAACGCAGCATCGAGGACTGCATCAGCGCCGCAATGCGCAGAGGCGCCACCGATAGGTGACCCAGTTCATAAAGCGAATAGAGCATGCGAGCCCTTCTGCTGCGGCGCAGCAACCCAACCGGATACTGCGCGCCCCCCTGTTTCCAACAAGCTAAGACACCTTAACCGGCGAGCCCTTTTGCATCGCAGCGCCAAGCTGGCGACTAGGCCGTAAGTCTTAACCGGATCCCCCCGACCGGGTTCCAAGCCCAGGCCTTGTTCCGTGGCCTAGATGTAATGGGGGTTGCGCCGGGCGCCAATCACCAGCCGCTTCACATAATCAGGAGCTGGCGGCCCGCTCCAGCCCTGCTGAGATGCAAGCCGCGATGTCCCCTGGGGAAGCTGGTACCAGCGGGCTCTGCGGGTCAGTCGGGTTCTCGCGCCGCATCGTCTGCATCGCCGAGACCGTTCGCCAATTACCGTCGACTACGTACAGCAGCGACGAGTGATCAACGTTATATACGTCCGCCGGCGCGCCGGGGATCGCGACCTTTGCGTGATAGACTTGGAAAGCGCTCGCCACCGCATCCACCTGCGCGCGCGATCCCGTGAGCCCCGCGAGATTCTGCGGAAAGCCCTGCGTGCGCGTGTATTCGCGCAAGCGCTCCGGCGTATCGCGCTCAGGATCAACGCTGACGAGAATGGGCTGCACGTCATAGCCGCCCGGCTGCGCCAGCGCTTCCGCCACCGCATACATGCTCGTCGGGCAAATGTCTGGGCAGTGCGTGAAGCCGAAATAGATCACGGCAGGCTCACCCGCGAAATCGGCTTGAGTGACGCGCGCGCCATTTGAATCCACAAGATCAATCGGCCCGCCAATGCCGTCGGCGTTCTCGATGATGCAATCACGAGGCGCAACCGCAGCTTGCTTGCCGCCAATGCCATTGGCGCCAACCAGCCACATCGCCCCAATCGCGGCGAGGCCCGCAACCGCAACCGCAGGCACAACTGCGCCCGTCAGATTTCGCCGCGGTGTTTCAACCGGTTCTGCCATCCCAGAAGCTAGAACCCTGGCTCGCCCTGCAATCAACGCGGCGCGAACGCGCAGGGGGCGCAATGACGCAGGCTAAGCTTGAGCAAAGCCGCGAATTTGCGCATGTGACGCAGGCATGAAGCTCAACCGCATGACCTTGATCGCGATCGCGAGCGTGGTCGGCATTTTTGCCGCGGCGGCGCTGTTTTTCCTCCCACGCATGCACGAACGCGACGCGCCCTGCGCGGTACGTGATTTTGAGGGCTCGCGTTTCATTGTCTGCACGTTCGACGCGCGCCGCCACGACATGCGGCTCTATTCTCGCACAGAAACCGGCGACTACCTCCGCGGCTTCGAAAGCCTGCAGCGAACGCTCGGTCTTGAGACGCGCAATGTTCGCTTCGCCATGAATGCGGGCATGTTCAACGACGCGGGCGCACCGATTGGGCTCTATGTCGAGGACGGCTACGAACAGAAATCCATCTCGCTCACTGACGGGCCCGGCAACTTTCACCTGAAGCCGAACGGCGTCTTCTGGCAGGGGATGGACGGTCTGCTGCACATCGACACGTCGGACATCTACGCCAGCGAACTACGCGACGCACGTTGGGCGACGCAATCAGGTCCGATGCTCGTCATCAACGGCGAGATGCATCCGGCCTTCTCCGAAGACGGCACGTCACGCCTCGTGCGCAACGGCGTGGGCCTGCGTGACGCGCACACGGCCTACTTCGTCATCAGTTCAGGAATGGTCTCGTTCGGCCGCTTCGCGCGCTTCTTCCGCGACGAGCTTCAGTGCCGCGATGCGCTCTTTCTCGACGGCACCGTGTCGAGCCTGTGGGCGCCCTCGATCGGACGCGCGGACGACAACCATGAGCTTGGGCCCATGGTTGTCGTGCTCGATCGCCGTTAGGCGCTCTGACTTGTCGCTTGCGTGATTGCCGCTTGCGCTTCGACAAGCGCCGGCTGCGTCGTGATCTGATCCGAATGGATGCGATCAGCGAGGCCCATCAAGGTCGGGCCCGTGATGGCGCCATTCTGCGCTTCTTCCTCGACCCAAACGCCGCGACGGCGCTCAATGGCGTCGTCCCAGGCCTGGCGGACGCCCGCCCAATAAACCGCTGTGTCCGCCCAGTACGCATCCGCAGCCACCACCGGATATTCGTTGAAGTGGTCGTACGTGTTGACGCCGTCTTCGTGCACGATCGCGGTGAGTTGGCCGTTGCGGGTGCCGATCTTCTCGTTGTCCTGCTCATGCACCCAGCCGGTCGGCGTCAGCGCATGACGGTTGATCGAGAGATAGCGCTCGTACGGCGGATTGCGGATCGCATCGCGTCGCGCGAGCGGGCGCGCGGTCGGGCCGCTCGTCCAGATCGTGCGGCCATTGGCATAGTCCCAGCGGCCGACACCGCCGTAACGCGGCGAGTCATCCGTTTGCCAAACTGTTTGCGACCACGCGCCACGACGGTCAGCGCTCGAAACATTGGCGACTGACCAATAGTTGCGGCGCTCGTACACCAGCACCGTGCGCGGCTGATACGTCCAGTCTTGGCGCCAATGCTTGATCACGAAGTTCTGGCCTTCGTGCTCGGCGACGAGCATGTGCTGCAACTGGATGAAGTCGCCCTCATCCTTGATCACGCGCACGCTCTCGTAGCCCCCGCTCGTCTTCGGCTCGAGCGGCGTGTAGTCGCTCACGAACGGCACCGTTTCTTGGAAGTTGAAACGCACGCGATAATCACCGGCCATCGCGCGGATCGATTGGCGATCGCGTTCAACGCCCGAGACACGCCCGCTTTGCGCAAGCGCCGGGGTCGCCGCCGCAATGCCAGCGCCGGCCAGAGCCAACACCGAACCGCGGCGAGTAAGCGACAAAGTCATCAAGATACTCCTCAGAACCGGTAAGCAATCGAAGCAGAGAAATTCGCGCCTGGCTGAGTGTACGCATCGGGAAGATCAGGGGCAGTCAATGTCGGTGCCACTCCCCGAACGTCATTCCACCAAGCATAGGTCTCGTCGGTAACGTTGAAGGCGCCGACGCGCAAGGTGGCCGCGTCGGTGATGTTCCAATACGCCGTGATGTCGAGGATCGTGAAGCCGTCCGGAATATAGGCCACGCCCGTATCGCTCTCGCTCTTCTTGCTCGAATGCGTGACGATCGCCTGGCCGCCCCAATTGCCGCTCGGCGCGTTGTAGGAAAGGCCGCCCACGATCCGCCAAGGCTCGATGCTTTCGAGCGGCGCCGTCATGCCGGCGCCATTCTCGAACGTGCCTTCAGCGTACGAGATTGCCACGGACACACCGAGACCGTTGGCCCAAGCGATATCCGCGCGGCTTTCCGCGCCCCAGATGTCTGCCGAGGTCAGGTTGATGTACTGGAAGACGGCCGGGTCCATCGGCGTGAAGCTGCCGCTGACCTGCACTTGCTCGATGAAATCATCGTACCAAGAGCCGAACACGTTCGCGCTTGCGCGCAGATCGCCGCCGAACAGCGTGACATCGCGCCAACGCACGCCGAGTTCGAGCGCCTCGCTCGTCTCCGGCTTCAGGTCCGGGTTTGCGAGCGACGTGTAGCCAACCAGCGGGTTCGAGAAGTTGTTATTCACTTGGCTCGGCGATGGCGCCTTAAAGCCTTCGGCGAAGTTGAAGAACACGCCGAAGTTCTCGGTCGGCCAAGTCACGACGCCCAAGCGCGGCGTCACGCGATCATCGCTCTGGCCAGCAACAGCCAACGGATAGAGCGCATCGGCGGTGGGATCGAGATCGTAGTAATCGTAGCGCACGGCCGGAAAGAACACGACGCGGCCATCCATGAAGCTGATCTCGTCTTGGAGGAAGAGGCCGGCTTGCGTGTAGTCGGTGTTCGGGAACGCCCGTGTCGGGAAGGTTTCACCGACCGGCGGCACCGTGCCGCCGCGAATGCCTTCCTGCTGCGTCAGCGAGTAGTCGCCGCCCCACGTCAGCGTGTGCTCGACGCCGCCCGTGTTGAAAGTGCCAATAAACTGCGTCGAAAGACCAGCAACGTCATTGTCGAACGTCGTGATCCGCGTGCGGTCTGGTGAGGTGTTCCGGTCCTCAGCGCTGAACTGATAAAGCGAGCTCTGCTGGCTGTAGATGCCGACGAACGCCTGCCGGAGGAAACCAGCGTCACTTGAAAACGTGTAGTCCAGCGCAACGCGGTTACGCTCGCTTTCATCAACGCCGTCGAGGTCGAGAACGCTGGTTGCCGCAAGCGGCGGGCCGCCGTTCACCGGCAACCAGGCGCGTGCGCTTAGCGCTTCGGTGATGATTTCACGATCGCCGTAGTCCGTTGTCAGGCGGAAGCGGTGATTGTCGCTGGGTTCGAACACCAAACGCGCCAGCACCGAGTTCGACTCGATGTCCTGCGGGTTCGGCGTCGTGCGGCGCACATCAGGCGTATCGGTCTCGCCTTGGTTTTCCTGCTCGTGACCATCACGGCGCGTGTACCCGATCAACGCCGACCAATCGCCAAAGCGCACACCCGCCGTCACTGCTTCCGAGAAGCTGTCGTCGGCACTGGCGTAAGAGCCGCGCAGACGCAGGCCGAAATTCTCGTTCTCTTCGAGGAAATCGCTCGGATCCTTGGTGAAGAAGCTCACCACGCCGGCCATGCCGTCGCTGCCATAGAGCGCCGAGCCCGGACCACGCAGAATTTCAACCGATTGCAGCAAATCGAGATCGACATAGTCGCCGCGACCGAACGCAGCCGGGCCGAACGCGAAGCCATCCGGCACGCGAATGCCGTCGACTTGGAAGAGCACGCGATTGCCGCCGAGGCCGCGAATATTGAAGCCGCTATTGCCGTCACGGCCGGTCGAGGCGAGCGCCGCCGTGAAGCGCGACGGCGACGAAGGCACCGTGACGCCAGGCTCGAAACGCACGAGATCTTTGATGTCGGTGGAGAGCATTTGCTCGATCTCTTCCGCATCAATCACCGTCACCGTCACCGGCACGTCGAACGCTTCGCGCTCGGTACGCGTGCCCGTCACCGTGATGTCGGCCTCGGCGTATTGCGTCTCTTCTTGAGCCGTCGCCGTGCCGGCCATCCCCAGGCCGAGCGCCAACACCGAAATCCCCCAAAGCCCCCGCATACGTCGCTCCCACTCAAAGTCAGGCGGCGGTCTTATTGCGAACGCTTCGCAGGATCAATATCAATTTGCGATGGGTTTTACCGCCATCCTGTCGCACCCGCCCTTGAGTGGCGGCCCGGCCACAGCGATGAGTGGCGCGATGGTTGATGCCGAGCCCCGGCCTTACGTAGCGCCAGTCCCAAGCTTCTGGGGCACGACCAGCCGCGTGCGCGTGCGCACGCTCATTCTTCTGCGCTGGCTGGCGATCATCGGCCAAACCGTGGCCGTTCTCTTCGTGCGTTACGGCCTCGACGTCGACTTCCCGATCTACTGGGCGCTCGCGGCGGTCGGCGTTTCCGTCGTCATCAACATCGCCCTCATCGCCACGCGCCGCAGCCAAGAACTAGCGCGCGAATGGGAAGCCGCCGCGCAGCTCGCCTACGACGCCGTGCAACTCGCTGTGCTGCTCGCGCTCACGGGCGGCCTGCAAAATCCATTCGTGTTTCTCTTCGTCGCGCCGGTGGCTGTCAGCGCGACCGTGCTGCGCCCCGCCGTCACTGCAATGCTTGCGGCACTCACCTTCGCCTGCGTCGGCGCAATCTCTGTGTGGCGCTTGCCGCTGCCGTGGCCAGATGGCGCAAGCTTCGTGATGCCGCCGCTCTATCAAATGGGCATAGCCGCTGCGGTGCTGATCGGCCTCGGGTTCACCAGCGTTTACGCCTGGCGCGTCGCTGCTGAAGAAGAACGCCTCAACATCGCGCTCGCTGCTGTGCAAGCCGTGCTGTCACGCGAACAAACGCTTTCAGCGCTAGGCGGCCTTGCCGCCGCAGCCGCGCACGAACTCGGGACTCCGCTCGCCACCATCCACCTCGTCGCGAAAGAAATGGCCCGCGACATCAAGCCCGATGACCCGCGCTACGAAGATCTTCAGCTCCTCGTCACGCAAAGCGAACGCTGCCGCGGCATTCTCTCTCAACTCTCAGCAAACCGCGAACGCGGCGACATCATGCTCCAACGCGCGCCCATCAAAGCGATGTTGGCGGAAGTGATCTCGCCGCACGAAGGCCTCGGCACGGAAATCGTCATCGACGCACAAGGCGAAGGCCCGCTCGAAGTTCGCCGCATGCCGGAAATCGTGCATGCCCTCGGCGGCATTGTCGAAAACGCCGTTGGCTTCGCCAAGACCCGCGTCGATATCGAAGCACGCTGGAACGCCGAACAAATCGAAATTGCCATACGCGACGACGGTCCTGGCTTCGCCTCCGACATCCTCAATCGTCTCGGCGAGCCCTATCTCACCGAGCGCGACGAAGAAGGCATCGCCGGCGGCCTCGGCCTTGGCTTCTTCATCTCGAAGACCCTGCTCGAACGCACCGGCGCGAAACTCGAAGTTCGCAACCGCCGCGCGCCCCATCGCGGCGCCATGGTGAAGGCCGTTTGGCCGCGCTCGGCAATCGAAGCGCCTGCGCTTTAAAATTGCGGAAAAGTCGCTAGATAGAGGGCATCTGGAGCACGTAGGCTGATGACGACGGAAGCGCCCCTCGAAGGCGAAAAAACTCTCCTGATTCTTGATGACGACGCGGCCTTCCGCACGCGCCTGGCGCGCGCGCTCGAAACGCGCGGTTTCGAAGTGACCGCCGTCCAGAGCGTGGCGGAAGCAAACGAGATCGCCACGAAGTCACCGCCTGCTTATGCGGTGCTCGATTTGCGCCTCGAAGACGGCTCGGGCCTTGCGGTTGTGGAAGCACTTAACAAGAGCCGCCCTGACTGCCGGGTGGTGATGCTGACCGGCTATGGCGCCATCGCCACCGCCGTCGCAGCCGTCAAGGCCGGCGCACTGGACTATCTCGCGAAGCCCGCCGACCCCGAGGACATCGTGAAGGCGCTGCTCGCACGGCCGGACGAAAAGCCGGAGCCACCGGAGAATCCGATGAGCGCCGACCGAATCCGTTGGGAGCACATCCAGCGCGTCTACGAACTCTGCGGCCACAACGTCAGCGAGACCGCCCGGCGCCTCAACATGCACCGCCGCACCTTGCAGCGCATCTTGGCCAAACGAGCGCCCCGCTAATCGGCTCGCAGAACCGGCGGGAACCTGCAAAATCGTCCTGCGTTACTGTGAGTTGGCAGGGGCGGAATGGCTTCCAAGCGAGATACTTCTACCGGGGGCAAGGCGGAGCTCCGCTTTCTGGATGCGCTCGGCCAAGGTGTTTCAAACCACCTAGGCGCCGACGCCATTTTGGCCGTGACCACCGAGATGCTCGCGCTTCACCTCGGCGCCGACATCTGCGCCTACGCCGATATGGACGAAGACGAGGACGGCTTCACCATTCGCGGTGATTGGGCTGCTCCCGGCTCGGCCAGCATCGTCGGCCACTACACGCTCGCTGCGTTCGGCAAGCTCGCTGTCAAGAATCTCGGCGCTGGCAAGCCGCTCGTCATAAACGACAACCGCAAAGAACTTCCGCAGGAGGAAGCGGCCGCCTTCCAGGCCATCGGCATCAGCGCCACCATCTGCATGCCGCTGATCAGGCAGGGCAAGCTCACCGCACTAATGGCGGTTCATTCCAAAGAGCCGCGTGTCTGGACGCCAGACGAAATAGCCATCGTGAGCGAAGTCACCGAGCGGTCATGGGCGAACGTCGAGCGCGCGCGCGCCGAAGCGCAGATGCGCGACAGCGAGGAACGCTATCGAACGTTGTTCAACGCAATCGACGAAGGCTTCTGCATCATTGAGTTCTTCGATGGCCCGCACGGACGGCTAAGCGATTACATCCACGTTGAAGCCAATGATGCCTACGCCAGGCACGCAGGCATTCCGAACGTAGTTGGCCAGAAGCTCCGCGAAATGGTCGGCGCCGAGGCCGACGAATGGGTGCGCTTGTATCGAGGCGTGCTCGAAACCGGCAAGCCCATCCGCTTCGAGCGGGAACTCGAAGCCACCGCCCGTTGGCTCGAACTCTCCGCCTATCGCGTCGAACCCGCCAGCCGCAACCAAGTCGCGGTGCTCTTTCAGGACCAAACAGACCGCAAGCTCGCCGAACTCGCGCTCCGCGAAAGCGAGGACAATTTCCGCACGCTGACACGCGCAATGCCCAATCAAGCCTGGACCGCCCAGCCCAGTGGCGCGCTCGATTGGTTCAATGAGCAGGTCTATGTGTTTAGTGGCGCTGAGACTGGCGCTCTCGACGGCGCCGGATGGGCCCTCATGGTCCACCCCGACGACATTCCCACCTCACAAGCGCGCTGGAACGACGCCGTCAAGTCCGGAGAAACTTACGCCAACGAATTCCGTCTAAGGAATGCGGCCGGCGAGTATCGCTGGCATATCGCCCGAGCCGCGCCGATCAAGGATGATTCTGGCGCGGTCATGCGCTGGATCGGCACCAACACTGACATCCACGATCAGAAGGAAGCAGCGAGAGAGCTTGAGCAACGCGTGCAAGAACGCACCAGCCAACTCATGCAAGCCGAAGAATCCCTGCGCCAATCGCAGAAAATGGAAGCCGTTGGCCAACTCACCGGCGGCCTCGCGCACGACTTCAACAATCTTCTCGCGGGCATTTCGGGCAGTCTGGAATTGATGGCCAAACGCCTCGCCGAAGGCCGCACGTCAGGTCTCGAACGTTATCTCTCCGGCGCACAGGAATCTGCACGCCGCGCCGCGTCGCTGACGCAACGCCTGCTCGCATTCTCGCGCCGCCAGACACTCGATCCGCGCCCGCTAGACATCAACAAACTCGTCGCCGGCCTCGAAGATTTGGTGCGCCGTTCTGTTGGAACAGAGATAGCTGTGGAGGTTGTGCAAGCCGGCGGCCTCTGGGCCGCCAAAGTCGACGCGCCACAACTCGAGAACGCCGTTCTAAATCTCTGCATCAACGCGCGTGATGCGATGGCGCCGAACGGCGGTCGGCTCACCATCGAAACCGCCAACAAATGGCTCGACGAGCGAGCCGCGCGCGAACGCGATCTGCCGCCAGGCCAATACGTCTCGCTCTGTGTCACAGACACCGGCACAGGCATGAGTCAGGAAACGATCGATCGCGCGTTCGACCCGTTCTTTACGACGAAGCCGCTCGGCCAGGGCACCGGCCTCGGCCTCTCTATGGTCTACGGCTTCGCTCGCCAGTCCGGCGGCCAGGTGCGCATCTATTCGGAAGTCGGCGAAGGCACGACTATGTGCCTATACTTCCCGCGCTACTTCGGCGCCGCGGAAGACCGCGACAGCGCACCCTCGCAGGAAAGCATCGAGCGTGGTGAAGGCGAAGTCGTGCTTGTCGTCGATGACGAAGTGCTCTTGCGCATGCTCATGCTCGATGTGCTGCAGGACAACGGCTATCGCGCGATCGAAGCGATGGACGGTCCGAGCGCGCTCAAAATCCTCGATAGCGACGCGCGCATTGATCTGCTGATCACCGATGTCGGCCTGCCCGGCGGCGTCAACGGCCGCCAAGTCGCAGACGCGGCGCGCAAGAAGCGCCCCGACCTCAAAGTGCTTTTCATCACGGGCTATGCCGAAAACGCCGTTGTCGGAAACGGCCACCTTGCGCCCGGCATGCAGGTCGTCACCAAACCATTCGAAATCACGCTCTTCGCCCAGAAGGTCCGCGATATGATCGATCGCTGACTGCGCTACCGCCAAAGTTATCCACAGGCGTGTTGCGCCTGAACATGAAGGCTCAGCAAAGATGCACCTCGCCCCGTTGGCGCATTCGTTTCGATAAGATAACGACAAAAGGACGCGGTTCGCGAGGGAGAGGGATATGTCCAATTGGTTCGCCGACAAGCTCGGCCCACTGCCCAATCAGGGACAGCCTCCGGCTGGCGCAAGCACTCAGGCGCGAGCAGCTCAGCCTCAACAGCAGCAGCGCGCGGCGCAGCCCGCGCCGCAGCAACAGGCCCGCCAACAGGCCGCCGCCCCACCGTCGAAGGCCTCTGCTCCGCCCCAACCGCAACGCGCACAGCCTGCTCCGCCGCCGCCGGAGCCAGAAAAGAAAAAGAAAAAAGGCTGGTTCTAACCTCAGCGCGAATTCGGTGTCTGCAGCGCTGCATCGGCGCGCGACGCGAACATTCGTGACGCCAATTTGAACATCGGGATCGTAAGCGTCGTCGAGACGATGGCGAGCGTTACGAGAATGGCGAACGAACTCGGGCTGAGTAGCCCGTTCTGTAGCAAGATCGACGCTGCGACGATCTCCATAAGCCCTTTGCACTGGAGCAAGAGCCCTAGCCGCGTCTTCTCTGTCGCGGACATGCCTGTCATCGGCGGCGTCAGATGCACGGCCGCGAGCTTAGTGGCCATGGCCACGATCAGAAGCAGAGCAGCCAAACCCAGCGCCGCTGGTGTCACCACCGCGCCATCGATGCTCAAGCCGCGATGGGCAAAGAAGAGCGGTGAAAATCCAAAAAGCGCGATTTTTCCGATGAACTCCGGCCGCATCCGCGCCGCGAAACCAGAAGGCACAAGCGCGCCCGCGAAATAAGCGCCAAGCAGTTCGTGCAAGCCAAGCACGGTCGTCGCCCAAGCGCCCGCAGCGAGATAACAAGCGCCGACAAGGATCGCCGCCACGGGATGCGGCGAGGCCACTTTGTCGAGCGGCTTGCGCGCGATCGCCATAGCCGCGAATAGCGAGAGCGCGACAGCATCCCGCCAATCGAAACTCATCACCCCATCGGTTTGGCCAAGGTGCAGAAACAACAGCGCTGCAAGTCCAACCCAGAGTATCGCATCATCCAGCGCAGCAATGCGCAAAGCGAGATTGCCTAACGGGCGATCTGCGATCGGCAACTCGCGTACGATCCCGACCAGCACCGGCAACGCGCTAACCGCGAGACAAAGGCCGATGGCTGCGCTCGATAGCCAAGGTGCGACATTCTCTGGTCTCGCAAGGATTGGATCCGCGACACCAGAGATCGCGATGCCGAGGCCCACGACAAATGGCAAAGTTAGCGCGGCAATGGCGGAGCCGATAAACTGCGAGCCGAGCTTGGGTCCCGCCGACATAGTGCGGGTCTCGAGACCCGCACTGAACGCGAGCACGAGGACGCCTATCCAACCGATCGTCTCGCCGAGTTGCGAAGGCCCAATCAAACTCTTGTCGAAACCGAAGCGGTAAGCCGCGATGGCGACGGCTAGCCCCGCAAGGATCGGCAGAACTGCCATTGGCACAGCGCCGCGCAGGACGCGCCAGCACAACACCGGCAGCGCCAAAAAGCAGGCAACATCAATGACAAAGTCCATGTCCGGCGCCGACGATCCCCACCGGGGCAATTAGCCCGACCATAGCGGCACAGGCAAGCCTGCGCCGGAGTCCTCAGTAGAGAAGATGCGGTCGCCGCTCGGCGAGCCAAGCTTGCTCATCTGGCACGGTGATCGCGTCGAGATCGCTGGGCGCCGCGTTTGAATCATCGACCCATTCGCGCAGCAACGGCGAGCCGTTGATGACATCGATCGCAAGTTTGTCGAACACGTACTCGTACGAAAACTCGCGCCACAGAGCATATTCCGGATAGAGCCGACGGATCGCCTTGAACGCCAGCGCCTGCACGCGCCACGGCTTGAACGTCTCATGATCGTAATGCGCCGGATCTTCGCAATGGATTTGCACGCCGTGGCAGAGCTGGCGTTCCCATTTGTGAAACGTTGGTTCGAACCAAATCTCGCGCAACTTGCAGCCGCGCAGCCAATTCGGCGCCAAACGCTCCATCTCATTCATCACATCACGAGCGTTGATGTCGGCCGCGCCGAAAATCTCCAACGGCCGCGTCGTGCCGCGCCCTTCCGAGAGCGTTGCGCCCTCCACCATCACCGTGCCCGCATAAGCGCGCGCCATCCAAAGGTTTGGCGCGTTCGGCGATGGATTCACCCAAGTGCGTGACGTAATCGGCCAGCCATAGCCGGGCGCCTCGTCCGGCCGATAGCCTTCGATCTCGATCACGCGATAGGCGACGTTGAGCTTGTAGTGCTCGATGAACCAATGCCCGAGTTCACCGAGCGTGAGCCCGTGCCGCATCGGGATCGGCCCTGCGCCGACAAAGCTCTCCCAACCGGGACGCAGAGTCAGCCCTTCAATCGGCCGACCCGCCGGATTGGGCCGATCGAGCACCCAAACTTCCTTGCCGTCCTTCGCGCACGCTTCGATCATATAGAGCAGCGTGGTGATGAACGTGTAGATGCGACAGCCCAAGTCCTGCAGATCAATCAGCACGACATCGAACGTCGACATCATCTGGCCTGTTGGCTTGCGCTGATCGCCGTACAAACTGAACACCGGCACGCCGTGCACAGGATCGGTGTAGTCGCGCGACTCCACCATATTGTCCTGCTTGTCGCCCTTCATGCCGTGCTGCGGCCCAAACGCCGCCGTCACGCGAATGTCCTCGCACGCCATCAACGCATCAAGCGAATGCGTCAGATCACGGGTCACCGAAGCCGGATGCGCCACCAGCGCCACGCGCTTGCCCTTCAACGCCGCGCGCAGCGACGCGTCTTCCAGCAACCGATCAATGCCAAACTTCATGGCAGCTCCAACACGAATCCATCAGCGTGATGAAAGTCTGGCTTACCGGGCGGATGCTTCAGCGCCCAGTACGACTTCACGCCGTTTGTTTCTTCGATCACCGCAGTCAGCGCCAGCTGCCAGGGCCCAGTGCTCGCCGGCAAATAAATCAATGCGTCGACATCGATGTGGGTGGCGTTTGCGCCAGTAATGATCGCCGGCGGCGAAAGCTCGGCCAACGCCATGCCTTCTCGATAGTCCGTAAAATGATACGCCGCCCATTTGCTCGACGGCGACAGGTTGAACTCGTAATATCCCGCGCCAGGCGTGCTTTCGACAAACGCTTCAAAGCACGTCGTCTGCCAGAGATCGTCTGTGCGTAAGGGCTCGGACGGTGGCGCCAAGCGCACCTCCGCAATGCGTCCACTTACTGTGTAGCGCAGCGCCAGCATCCCCGGCTGCGGTCGCGCTACCGCCACATCGATTCGATCGACGGCTTGGCAAGGCGTGTCGGGATGGCGGATGAGTTCGTGAACCACGCCGGTCACCTAGCACAACAAACGCTTAAGACGCAGTAACGCCTAGCTCGGGTGCGCGGCCTTTGCCCTTGGCGCAAACAGCCAAAATGCCGCCGCGCCCAAAGGCGTCGACGCGCTGAACACCCAGCCATCGAACAGCGAACCACTCCACGTCGCGCCCGCACCGAATAGTTGCACGGAGACAGGCAGGAACGAGAGCGCGTCCGTGCCGGTGTCGGCATAGATCGTCCCAACGCCGATCATCGTTGCCAATAGCCATACCCAGCGCCACTTCAACCCCGGCCGAAACAGCGCGACGAGAAACGTGATCAGCGTGAAGATCGGAATGATCACCGAAGCAGCGATGACGGCCTGCACCTCCCGCGGCTCGCGCTC